>CALCWC010000102.1 GCA_937905985.1 uncultured Verrucomicrobiales bacterium
TGTACACGTCATACACGTTGCCGCTCTGTATCACCTGCGTGGCGGTGCGGCCGTCCGGGGTTATCATATCGGCGTGCGTGGCGCTTGCCAGCGTGGTCACCACGGTGGCCGCTGCAAACAGGGACCTGACCACGGCACGACGGAGAAGATATGGAAGGTGAAGCTTCATATGCGTATGCTGCAAATCCTGCAACGCACGATTTTAACATAGCCATGCTTGAATTTCAAGCGATAACTGTTATGTTGAACGTTTTTTTCGAATCCAAGCCCCCCCCGACGCGAGCAAGTGGCATGAACACGGAGAAACCCATTATCATCAATATGCTGCTCCGTGACCTGTACGCGGTAGACACTTGTCCCTCACGCGCCGCTTCCTTTCGCGGTATCTCCACCGCCGTTCGCATATCGCGAGGGTCGTACATAACGAAGCCGCCTGGCTCTAGGGGAACCAGGCGGCTTTGAATGTTCGTTTTTACTACCGGCTGTGGGACTCGAACCCACACTCTTTCGAACTCGATTTTGAGTCGAGCGCGTCTACCAATTCCGCCAAGCCGGCAACTTGTGGGCGCTATTAAACAAGGGAAAACCGAGATTGTCAAGGAATTTACGATTTACAATTGACGATTTACAATTTTTAGAGGGTTCGCACGGCGCGGCCGTGGGGCTAGCGGAGGCGGAAGTGAACGGTGGTGGTGACGGAGGAGGCGATGGCGCGCCCACCCGAGGTGGCGGGTTGGAAGCGCCAGTGGCGGAGGATCCATGAGCGGGTGGTGGAGTCGAACTCGGCGTGTCCGCTGGAGCGGGTGATATCCACGGCGGAGGGGGTGCCCTGGGCGGAAACGGAGATGCGGACGCCGACGCTGCCGGTGATGCGGCGGCGGCGCAAGGATTCAGGGTAGGGAGGCCGCGGGGAATGTACTATGTACGATGTACGATGTACTATTTTGGAAGTGCTTGCTTCCGTCTTCTCTGCGATACGCCGAGACGAGTCGGCTCGGAGGGATGAATTCCTGTCTTGCCGGGATGGCAGGGCGGTGATGGTGAGGTCGGAATCATCGGGGGGAGAGGGTTCAAAGCTGCAGGCTATGGGTTGGAGAGCCTGCGGTGTGGGAGGAATGTACCCGTCTCCGCCAAGGCTTCGCCGAGGCAGGCAATTTACAATAGATGATATTGAAAGTTCGGGGGCGGGAGCCGCGGGAGTAAGCGGAGGTTTCCCTTTGGCGCGCGCGGGAGCTTCTGCGGCCATGGTGAAGAGGGGTCCCGCTTTCGCCAAGGCTTCAGCGTGACAAGGGCGCTTGAATATCGCAAGCAGGGGCAGGACGACGAGGGCCGGGAGGGCCACCATCATGAGGGAGCGCCAGGCGAGTTGTTGCTCGAGATGTCGGGGGTTAGTTTTCATCGTCGAGCCAGAAGAGATGGGCCTCCAGGATGTCGTAGGGGGCGGGGGTGGCGGGGAATATCAGGCGGGGATGGTGGGCAACGTGGGCGCGGTTTTCGCGCCAGCCGGGCAGCCAGACGGCCAGCTCGTACACGCGGCGGTCGATTCGCGCGGCGCATGCGGCACGGTCGGCGGCGGCGGCAAATTCCTCCACCAGTGCATACAGCTCGGGGTCGTCTGCGTGGAAGGGGGCATCGAATCCGCCGGCAGCTCTGCCGAAGATGCGCGCGTAGTCGGGTGCATCTTCCGCGGCGGCGGTGGCCCAGAAAACCATCTGGTGTCGCCCCTCCTGCATCATGCGGGCGATATCCTGCCAGGGCAGCGGCTCCGGCAGCACCTCCGCGCCGCAGGCGCGCGCGCTTTGCACCAGCGTGTCCACCAGTGCGCTCACCTTGTCGTTGGGCGTGTAGGCAAGCCGCACGCACAGGCGCGTGCCGTCCGCGCGGCGCAGAATACCGTCCGTGCCCGCCTCGGTGAAGCCGGCCTGTGCGAAGCAGGCGCGGGCGGCGGCGGGGTCGTGGCGGTATTCGGGGGTATCCTTGGGCGAGATGCCCTTGTACCCCGTGGTGAAGGTGCGCAGGCGCTCGGCATCACCACGGAAAACGCGTGCGATGGCGGCATCCATGTCCATGGCGTGCAGCAGGCCGCGGCGCAGCGCAAGCGGTTCCACCGTGCGGGCGTTGAGGGCGATGCCGTAGGGCGGCGCGGGGCAGTCTGCGGTGAAATCGTGGAACTGCAGGGAGGGCGGTGCGAGCGCGCGGTAGCGCTCCCAGGCGTCAATGTTGCGGGTTTGGATGGCATCCAGCTCACCACGCATGAGAAGCTCCCAGGCCTGGGCCTCATCGGTGGGGAAGTGGTGGCGGATGCGGTCCACGTTGAACCGGTGGCGGTAGAATTTCTCATCGGCAGCCCACCAGTCGGGCACGCGGGCGAGCTCCACCAGACGGCCGCGCTGGGTGCGCGCAACGGCGTAGGCGGCGGTGGTGGGCGGGATGCGCCGGGCGTACCGCTCACGGTAGTCGCTGCCGAATTCCGCGTAGAACCCCGGCTCTGCGGGATGCAGCAGTCGCGCCGCCACCTGTTCCGCGCGGTGGGCATCGCGCCGCAGGGTGACGGTGAGCACGCCGTCGTCGGAAGCGGTGACGCCCTCCACGGCATCGCGGATTTCATCTCCCTCCGCGCAGCCGCATTCCAGGCGCAACAGCGCGCCGAGGAGGTAGTCCGCCGCGCGCAGGGGGCGCCCGTTGGAGAACCGTGCGCGCGCATTGAGGCGGAAGAAAACCGTGCGCCCCTCCACCGCCCATTCGCTCGCGGTGCCGGGGATGGTTGCACCGCTGGCGGGATGGCGCGCCACGAGCGGGATTTCCAGCATGCGGAAGAGGCTGTAGTGGAAAAACTGCGGCATGGTGCTGCCGAAGTGCAGGAAGTTGGCGGGGTACGGCCCAGCGTTGCTGAGGTTCAGCGTGCCGCCCTTGCGCGCGGCGGGATCGCCGATATCCTCTTCCGCCTCGGCATTTTGCCAAGCGAGCCCGCGGGGCAGCTCCGCATGCCCGGCGGAGCGCAAAGCCACGCCCTGCACGCGCGCCAGGCGCTCCGCGAAGTCGGCAGGGTACGCGGCGGGCGCGGTTGCGGAGGGTACTGCGTGCGCGGCATCCGCCCCCTCCGGGAAGAGGTGGACGATGCCCCCCAGCAGCAGGAGCAGGGCCGCAGCCGCCATGGCAATGCGCGTTTTCATGGGGTCAGAACGTGAGGTCGAACCCGGCAAATGCCGTGGTACCGGCGCAGATGATGGACTGCGCGTAGGCGGAGGGGTCGTACACGGTGTAGGCGCTCTCCGTCACGTATTTCTGGTTGGTGAGGTTCTCCACGCGCAGGTGGAGGGAGAGGTGGTCGTTCACCTTGTAGCTGGCGTACCAGCGGAGGGTGTAGTAGTTGTCGTTGCGGTAGGGGTTGTAGTTGCTGGCGAACCCGGTTCGGCCGATGGCGGCGGAGATTCCCACGCCCGTGGTGAACTTCTCCGTGGGCGAGGTGTGGATATCCGCGCTCCAGACCTGGCGGGCGGTGCAAGGTGCCTGGCGCTTGTCGGCCTGGAGCGGGCGTGTGTAGGTGTAGCCGATGCTGTAGCCGGTGTTCCACTGCGGCTCCCAGCACCCGCGCAGGGAAAGTTCCACGCCCTGCGCGAGCCAATGCCCCGGCGCGTTGACGGCCATGGACGAGCCGTCCTCCAGGTATGCGGTGGCGAGTGCCTTCTCCCTGCGCTGCCAGAAGAGCGTGGCGGATACGGTGTGCCCAGCCGCGAGCTCGTGCTCCAGCCCGGCGTCCGCGCTCCAGGAAGTCTCGCACTGCAGGCGCGGATTGCCGCGGTAGGTGGTGCCCCAGAGGGGGTCGCTGTACACGGCGCTGCTGCGGGCGAAGGAGTCCGGCGCGCGGTAGCCGCGGCCCGCGGATGCCATGGCGCGCGTGCGGCCGTTGTTGAAGCGCACGGAAGCGTCTGCCCGCAGGGTGAACAGGGAGTTATAGGTGCTGCTCTGGTCCAGACGCGCGGTGAGGTTGGCGTTGTGTCGCTCCGTGGGGGAGAAGCTATGCATGGCGCAGAGGCCGATGGTGCTGTCGCGGTTGCGCGCGTTGGGCTGGGGGATGCCACCGTAGAGGGCGGAGAAGGCGCTGTGCACCCAGGTGAGGGACGCGGTGGTGGTGTGGGAGTCGCTCCAGCGCAGGGCGTTGCGCCACTCGGCCTGCACGTTGCGGAGGTTGTAGTTGTATCCGTGCCCCAGCATGTAGTCTGTGCCGAAATACCCGCCCATGAGCGATGCGGTGTACTTGTTCGAGAGCTTGCCCTGCCACTTGAGCGTGGCGAGGTTGCTCCTGAAGGCGTACGGGGTGAGGCCGTAGGGGCCGGCGTAGTTGTAGGTGGCGTCCTCTCGGCGGTAGGTGGCGGTGGTGCATTGGGAGTCGCTGGCGTGGTAGTCCAGGCGCAGGGCCTCCGCAGCGTTGCGGTACCGCCCGCTGTGCTTGTAGGGGGGCTTGCTGCCGTCGGCGTAGTGGATATCGTTGTTGGTGTGCTCATGCGTGCCGGAGAGGAAGTATGCGAGCTTGCCCTGCCGCCCCTGCGCGGAGACGTGCTCCGTGTAGGAATCATGCGTGCCGGCCTCTCCGCTGATGCGGAAGCGCGGCTTGTCGGCATTGCCTTCCGGCGTCTCCATGAACACCACGCCGCCCTCTGCGCCGTTGCCGTACACCGCGCCCTGGCTTCCGCGCAGAACCTCGATGTTGCCCAAATCATAGCAATGCGCGCGGGCGAGCGTGTTGGCGGTGATGTCCGCCCCGCCGGAAAGGCCGGAGGTACGCATGCCGTCCACCATGGTGAGGATGCTGCCCACGCCAGTAAACCCGCGCAGGGTGAGGGCGCTCACGTTGCCGCGCTGGTTGTCGCCCCCGCTCTGGATGTACGCGCCCGGCACGGTGGTGAGCGCCTCTGTCACGGTGGTGATGCCGCGCTCCCGCAGCTCCGCGGGATCCAGCAGCTCCACACTCACGCCGCTGCGGTCGTATGGCACATCCGCCCCGCCATAGGCGGACACGGTAATATCCTCCAATTGCACCTCTGCCGTCGGCATATCAGCCGCGGCGCAAACGCCCGCCCAAGCAAGGGCGAGCACTACTCTGGAAGCGCCCGTATAGGGCGCGCGTGTTCTCTGTGTCATCGTGGTTGCCGGTTGGGGGCGGTGCATCGCCGCCCCGTGTGATGGCGAACTCCCCGGCTGGCATTCCGACTCAGCGCCCGCGCGTTCTGCGGGCTCAACACGGTTGCGGCACAGCGACGGATTCTCACCGTCTTCCCCATCTATTTCCTGCGGCTCCCGGCCGCCTCCACGGAGTTCCGCGCACGGCGATGATGCCGCGCGCGGGGGTATTTAACTATAGATTACCCTGCTTGGCAAGGAAAAGGTGAAGCCGCTCCGCGGCAATTAGGATGAGGAGGCAGATGAGGGGAAATGGCGCGAGGTCGAAACATTTTTATTGCAAAAATATACAGATGACGTATATTTGCGCTATAAATATGTCATCAGGAACAATCAGGGCATGGATCACCGAGCAAGCGCGACACGGGCGGACAAGTTTCACCCGAGCGGAGCTGTGCGGGGCGTTTCCCGGGGTCCCCGGTGCGCGGTTGAGTGTGGAGTTGTACCGAGCGTGCCGGAGCCGGCTTGCGGCGGTGGCATGGCAGGGATTCTACCTGATCCTGCCGCCTGAATACCAAGCGGTGGGCATGCTGCCGCCTGCAGAGTATATCGACAAGCTGATGGCGTACATTGGCAAGCCGTACTGCGTGGCCCTGTTGAACGCGGCGGCCCACTATGGCGCAGCGCACCAAAGGCCGATGAACTTCACGGTGATGACGAGCCAGCCGTTGCCCCGCAGCACGGTGAAGCGGGTGAACCGCATAGATTTCGTCTCCAAATCGGAAATGCAGAACGGGATTCCAGCCGCGCTGGTTCGGCGGGTGAAAACGCAATACGGCAGCATGGTGGTGAGCAGCCCGGAGTTTACGGCGTGCACGCTGGTGCAATACGCCAAGGCGGCCGGGGGGCTCGCGCATGTGGTGTCCGTGCTGCAGGAACTGGTGGAGGCATGCGACTTCTCACGGCTGCCGTCGGAGCTGGCGGCATATGTACCCGCGCCGTGCCTGCAGCGGCTCGGGTATATCCTGGAGCGCGTGCTTGACGAGCCAGCAGCAGCGCGCGCCCTCCACCGGCATCTGCTTTCCATTTGCCCCCGGCTCCGCAAAACCAGGCTCGTTCCCCAGCTTCCCTCCGCGCATGGCGGGACGGACGACAAGTGGGGCATCCTCATCAACCAACAATTGACAACCGAAAACGATGATTAATGCAGAATGCATCAAGGCGTGGTGGCCGGAACACCCGTGGAGCTCGCCCGCCATGGTGGAGCAGGACCTTGTGGTGTGCCGCGCGCTCGTTGCCGTCTTTTCCGATCCCTTTCTCGCGGAGAACCTGGCATTCCGCGGCGGCACGGCGCTTCACAAGCTGTATCTTTCGCCCCAGCCGCGGTATTCCGAGGATATCGACCTAGTGCAAATCAATCCCGGTCCTATCCGCGCCATCATGGATCACCTGCGCGATGCGCTGGCCTTCCTGGGTGAACCCAAGACCAAAAGCACACCCATGAGCAACAAGCTGCTTTTCCGTTTCGAGTCGGAGATGCCCCCGGTGGAGCCGCTGAAGCTCAAGGTGGAAATCAACTGCCGCGAGCATTTCCACGTGCTGCCGTGGTGCCGCTTGCCGTTCGCCATGGACAATCCCTGGTTCAGCGGCGCCTGCCGAGTCACCACGTACGAGCTGGACGAGCTGCTCGGCACCAAGTTGAGAGCGCTCTACCAACGCAAGAAGGGGCGTGACCTTTTCGACCTGCACTACGCCCTCGGTCAGGCGGAAACAAGCGCGGAGCGCATACTGCAATGTTTTTGCCGCTACATGGATGCTTCCGCTGGGAACATCCCCACTCACAGGGAATTCACCCTCAACATGCAGGAAAAGATGGCCGACCCCGATTTCACCGCCGACACGGGTCCGATTCTCCTGCCTTCCATTTCGTTCAGCCCTGCAGAGGCGTACGGCATCCTGGACGAGCGGCTCCTGTGCCACATCGACCGCAGCAGGAAACAATATTCCCGTTGACACGGGGTGCAGGGCGTGATACAAGGGCTGCGGACCTCCTCCACGGCCGGAGACACCTCCCACGGCCATGGAAGAGGGTGCGGCACCCGGTGTCGGATGCTTAGCTCGTATAACGAAGGAGTGCCCCGCAGGGGGCGCTCCTTCAATTTTGTACATCGGAAACAGCCCCCCCCGCCTGTTTCCAGCATCACGTTTTCCCTTTCCGCGGGAGGTTGGGTGTGGTATAATGGGAGCATGACAATGAAGCATGCATTGCAGGGAATTTGCGGGGTAACAGGGCTGGCGGCCATGATGTTCGGCGGGGCGGCGCAGGCGCTATCCGGCCCTGCCCCGGTGGACGAAAACTTGCGCGATATGAGGGTGGCGGACATGCCGCAGTATGATGTACCCAAAATCGACATCAAAGACAATGGCCAGCATGCCAAGAACATCATTCTGATGATAGGCGACGGCATGGGCTCGGAACACCTGTGGGCCGCCTGGATGCTCAACTGCGGCAAAAGCTTCATCCTGAGCATGCCCGTGACGGGCTTCTCCAACACCACATCGGCATCAGACGCGGTGACGGATTCCGCCGCGGCCGGCACGGCGCTGGCCTGCGGACACAAGACCAACAACCACTTCCTGGGAGTAACCCCGGACAAGAAACCCATCGAGAACCTGGCGGAATACTACCGCGCCCAGGGCAAGGCCACGGGGCTGGTGGTGACCAAGGATATCACGGATGCCACGCCCGCCGCCTTCTACGCGCATGTGGACGACCGCAACAAGAAGAAGGTGATTGCCCAGGCGCTGGTGGACGCCAAGTTCAACGTCATCTACGGCGGCGGCGGCAAGACCCTTTCCGCGGAGCAGAAGCAGGCCATTGAGGATGCCGGGACGGTGGCGGAGTTTACGCACGACGGCAATCCCCCCGCGGTGGCGGAGCGCGGTGAAGACTACCTGTGCAACTACGTATCCAAGGCTCTGCAGGAGCTGGAGAAGAACCCGAACGGCTTCTTCCTGATGGTGGAGGGCTCCCAGATTGACCACCACGCGCACAACGGCAAGGCTGCGGAAACGCTGCGCGAGACCATGGATTTCGACCGCGCGGCAGGCGTGGTGCTGCAGTGGATGCAGCACCACCCGGACACCCTGCTGGTGGTGACGGCAGACCACCAGACCGGCGGGCTGAGCATCAAGAGGGGCAACAAGGACCACGGCAGCGTGCATGTCATCTTCGGCACACACTCCCACACCGGCTTCTCCGTGCCCGTGTATGCCGCCGGCAGCGGCTCAAGCAAGTTCACCGGCGTGCTGGACAACACGGAAGTCTCCAAGCGCATGCGCTAAGCCATAGCGCGCATGAGCAAAACATTTAGGCCCGCACGGCAATCACCGTGCGGGCCTTAAAATTGCCTAATCCTCGGTTCTCCCTTAGAACTTCCCGGCCCTGGCCTTCTTCATCTTGTACTTGCGGACCACCTTCTTCCACTTGTTGAACATGGTAAGGGTCTCACCGGGGCCGGTGGCCTGATCAATCTTCTTGCCGTTGGAGTCCATGACCACCAGTGCCGGCAGGGTGGAATTGGCGGGGCGCTTGTAGGGGAAAGGCAGGTCCTGCGACACCTTGGTGTAGGAGATGATGGAGAAAAGCACCTTCTCCTTCACAGTCCACTCCTTCATGTCGGAGGTGTCCTGGTCCTCGCTGATCATCACCACCTCCACGGACTTGTCGCGCAACATCTTCTTGTAGGTCTTGTTGATGGACAAGATGTCGCCCTCCTCGCTATCCTTGCGGGCGTGGAAGACGAAGTAAATCTCGGCGTTGCGGGGGCGCACGTCGGTGAGATAGCCGCATTTCTTGAGAGCCTCAGCCACCTTGGAGGGTTTGATGGACTCTGCATCTGCATCCTTCGAATCTGAATCTTCCGAATCGGAGTCTTCCGCCGCCAGATTGCCCTGATGGTAATGAACCTTGGCAAAAGCTGTGGTCACGGCGGGGCCGGCGAGCATGCCAAGCCCCAAAAGGGTGATAGCGAGCGCTTTCATGATGGTGATGGATGGGTTATGTGTTATTGGGAGAAGGAGTCCCTGCACGGGCAGTCCGCCAGGGTCCACTTGGCCTTGCCGGATTCCGCGATATGGACGAGAGCGTGGTAGGTGTCCTCCTCCTCCGCGCCCACCTTGGCGGCGATTTCCGCGGCGGTGGCAGGCGTGGCGGAAAGGGCGGCCTCGGCAGCCGTGAGGAGCTTGAGGAAGACGTTGGCGGCCAGCTTGCCGGCCTGCACACCGGGCTGGTGGTAGGCGTTGATGTGGATGAGGCTGGCGTAGAAGCTCACGGTGCGCTCAAAGAGGGCGATGAGCATGCCGAGGGTGTAGGCGTTCACCGTGGGAATGGAAATGGTGATGCTCTGGCGACCGCTTTCCGCCAGGGCCTTGCGCGTGCCGCGCAGGAAGCCCTGCAGGTAGTCCCCGGCGGTGTAGTCGCCCTCCACCTTGACGGTGTCTGCTGCGGACTGGCGCACCTCGATGAAGGTGGCGAAGAAGTTGTTGATACCATCTCGCAGCTGCTGCACGTAGGCGTGCTGGTCCGTGGAGCCCTTGTTGCCGTAGACGGAGATGCCCTGGTGGACGGTGTTGCCGTCCAGGTCCAGCTCCTTGCCGAGGGATTCCATGATGAGCTGCTGGAGGTACTTGGAGAAGAGCACCAGGCTGTCCTTGTACGGCAGCACCACCATATCCTTGGTGCCGCGGCCGTTGCCGGCGGCGTACCAGGCCAGGGCCAGGCGCATGGCCATGTTCTGCGCGGTGTCCGCCTGGCGGGTGCAGGCATCCATATCCGCCGCGCCCTTCAGCAGGCTGTCGATATCCACGCCCTGGAGCGCGGCGGGGACAAGCCCCACCACGGAGGTTTCAGACGTGCGGCCACCCACCCAGTCCTCCATGGGGAAGCGGGTGAGCCAGCCCTCCGCCGTGGCGGTTTGGTCAAGCTTGGAGCCCACGCCGGTGACAGCCACGGCCTGCTTGGCGAAGTTCACGCCGTGCTCCTGGAAATAGTGCTGGGCGCACACCATGCCGTTGCGGGTTTCCGGCGTGCCACCGGATTTGGAGATGACCACCGCGAGCGTTTCCGTGAGAGGCAGGGAATCCAGCACGCGCAGCATGCCGTCGGGATCCGTGTTGTCCAGGAAGCGCATGGCCAGCCCCTTTCCGGGGAGGGCGTCGGCCACCAGCTCCGGGCCGAGCGCGGAGCCACCGATGCCGATAACCAAACAGGTGGTGAACGGCTTGCCGTTGGGGGCGCTCACCTTGCCGGAATGCACATCTGCGGCAAAGGTCTTCAGGGCCGCGAGCGGTCCGTCGATAGCGGCGCGCAGCTCCGGCGTGGGGGCAATGGCGCTGTTGCGCAGCCAGTAGTGGCCCACCATGCGGTTCTCGTCCGGGTTGGCGATGGTTCCGGCCTCCAGCGCGGCAATGTCCTTGTATGCACGCTCTATCAGCGGTTTTGTCTCCGCCAGGAATTCATCCGTGAGCGGAAGTTTGGAAAGATCAAGAGAAATCCCCATCTGCGGGTACCGCAGCAGCTGACGTGCATAGTTTTTCATAGACGGGCAGTGTAGCACACCGCCGCCGTTCATGCAAGCTCAAAAACAGGCAAGGCTTATGCATGCCGTTTGGCGGGGCGGAAATCGACGATGCGGGCGTCCTGCATGTCCAGGATATAGGGGCGGGCGTGCTTGAACCATGCACCCGTGTTGACGATGGAGCGGTTGGGGAAGCGGCGGAAGCACTTGCGGTGGAAATGGCCGAAGACGAGGGTCTCCGCATCCGGGAAAAACTGATCGGCGAAGCGGTTGGCGGCGGCGGGGGAGCGCAGCCAGTTCATGACGATGTTCCACGGGCGCTCCGGAGGCCAAAAGCAGTGCATGAAGCCGCTGAGCAGCGGAATGTGAGGCCCCTTGCGCTTCATGATGGGCGAAAGGGCGTCACACAGCTCGCGTGCATACCTCAAGCGCGCCTCCAGGGAAGAATCCGCCTCCGGGTGCGCGGCGATAAATTCCCTGAAAAACGGCTTGTTGTCCAGGTATTCCCAACTCCACGGGGCAATCTCCTTGAAGACGGCGTGTCCATGCATAGCCACCACGCGGCCGCCCCAAAAACGCGCCAGCTGGGCGGGAGTGGCGGGGTCGTGGTTGCCCGCAATCTCCACCATCCGAACGCCCGCCGCCGCGCATTGCTCCATGAAATTCCGCCGCAGTTCCAATCCCATCTCCCGCCAGGGGCAGGGGCGAGTCTCCGCCAGGTCGCCCACCACCACCAGGGTGTCCGCATCCTCGAACAAATCAGCCAGACGGTAGCGGGTGAGCGCCTCGCAGCGCTCATGCGCGAGGTGCAAATCCGACACGAAACGCACGCGCTCGCCGGGGCGGGTATCGACATCGATGATGAGGGGATCCGGCATGGGTGGGGTGTTACTGGATGGAACGCTGGCGCAGGGCCTCGTACAAACAGACACCGGTGGCCACGGAAACGTTCAGGCAGGGCACGCTGCCGTGCATGGGGATGCGCACGAGGAAATCGCAGTTTTCCTCGGTGAGGCGGCGCATGCCCTCGCCCTCCGCGCCCATCACCAGGGCCATGCCGCCCTTGAGGTCCACATCGTAGAGCGAGCGGTCGCCGTGGTCGCTGGTGCCCACAAACCAGACACCCGCCTCCTTCATGGCCTTCATGGTGCGTGCCAGGTTGGTGACCTGAACGAACGGGACCTTCTCCGCCGCGCCCACTGACACGCGCAGCACGGTTTCCGTGATGCCTACCGACTTGTCGCGCGGGGCGACGACAGCCGCCACGCCCGCACCGTCCGCCGTGCGCAGGATGGCGCCCAGGTTGTGCGGGTCCTGAATGCAGTCCAGCACCAGGTAGAGCCCCTGCGGTTGGGAGGCCAGAATGTCGGTGAGGTCATTTTCGTTGAGGGCCTGGACCACATTGCCAGCGGCCTTGTGCTCGCGGCGGGATTCAAAATCGGCGGTGTGCTTGTTGGCGCGCGCCTCTCTGGTGTGACCGTTGAATTTGCTCATGGGTGGGATTGAGTGATGATTTGGAGAGCGGTGCCTGCGGCCATGAAGCCGAAGGTGCCGGTGACGTGCGTGGCGGAGCCGTACCCCGCGGCGCAGCCGAGCTTGGCAGGCGTGCCGGGCTCGCGCTCGGTGGACACGGAGCCATCGCAGCGCGGGAAGCGCGGCTTCTCCGGCGAGTACACGCAGGGGATGCCAATCTCCGGGCACTTGTCCTCCAGCGGGAAGCCGTACAGCTTGCGCAATTCCTTGCGGAGCTGCACCAGCATGTTGTCGTGGTGCGTGCGCGCCAAATCCGCCACGGTGATGCATGCGGCATCCACGCGACCGCCGGCACCGCCGCAGGTCACCACGGGCACACCGCGCTCGCGGCATGCGGCTATCAAGTGCGCCTTGGGGTGCATATCGTCAATGGCGTCCACCACCACATCCGGCTGCATGTCGAACAGGCGCTCCGGATGCTTGGGGGAATAGAAATGCAGCAGGGGCACAACCTCTGCAGCGGGATTGATGGAACGCACGCGCTCCGCCATCACCTCCGCCTTGGAGCGACCGTAGGCACCCTCCGTGGCCTCTATCTGGCGGTTGGTGTTGGTGATGCAGATGTCATCCAAATCCATGAGGACGAGCGAGCCGACGCCGCTGCGGGCGAGAGCCTCCGCGGCCCAGGAGCCCACGCCGCCGATGCCGACCACGGCGACGCGCGCGGCGGAAATTCTCTCTGCGGCAGGCATGCCGTACAGGCGGCCGATGCCGCCGAAGCGTTCCTCATCCATCATTTCTCAAAAACCTGTACAATGCGAGTGATGGAGGTGGCGCGGCCCGCGGCATCTGTGCTCACGCACACACCGCATACCTGCGCGGGCCAACCGCCCACGGGGTATTTGCAGGGCAGCGCGCTGATGCAGCCTTGCAGCACAGCCGCCGCATCACGGCCAATGACGCCGTTGAGAGAGCCGCACATGCCGGCATCCGTGAGGTAGGCCGTTCCGTGTTCCAAAATGCGCTCGTCCCCGGTCTGCACATGCGTGTGCGTGCCGACAACCGCGCTGGCCACGCCGTCCAAGCGGTAGCCCATGGCCACTTTCTCGCTGGTGGTCTCAGCGTGCATGTCCACCAGCAGCGCCGCGCATGCCGCGCGCAGGCGAACCGCCTCGTCATAGCCCAGCGTGAACGGATTGGTGGCTCCGGGGCGCATGAACGTGCGGCCGCTAAGGCTCAGGATGCCCAGCTTGCCCGCCGGCGTCTCCAGCACCATGCTCCCCTGCCCCGGCGTGCCCTCCTGCAGGTTGAACGGACGCACCACGCGCGCAGCGGCTTCCGAGCCGCCGTCCAGCCAAGTCACCAGGTCGGGCTGGTCCCAGGTGTGGTCGCCCAGGGTGATGGCGTCCACCCCCTTCTCCAGCGCCTCCTCCACCAACTTGGGAGTGATACCCCTGCCGCCGGCAGCGTTCTCTGCGTTGACGACGACGGCATGCGCGGCGTACTGCTCACGCAGAAGCGGGATGGCGCGATAGAGCGCGCCGCGCCCCGGCTCGCCCACCACATCTCCTAGGAAGACAATGTTCATTTCTTCATCTTGGGTTCGCAGGGAACCACGGTCACGGGCACCTTGGCGCCGCGCACCAGCTTCTCCGCCGTGCTGCCCAGCAGGATGGTGCTGAAGATGCTGTGGTGGCGGTTGCCGATGACCACCTGGTCCACGTTGTGGCGCTCGCAGAAGCGCGCCACGCAGCGCACGATGTCCTCGTGTTCCTCCGCCTTGGCGTAGATGGGGATACCCCATTTCTCACGCACAACGTCCGCGATTTCCTTGGCGCGCTTGTCCGCCACCTCCAAGATGCGGTTCGGGTACTCGGGGTCGATTTCCAGACCGGAAAACGCGCCCGTCATGTCCCCGTTGGTAAGGCCGAGTCCACTGTCGCCCATGTTGTGGTGGACCACATGCAGCAGGTACATCTTCCCGCCGCACTGGCGCGTCACGTTGGCGGCAAAGTCCAGCACCGGCTGGGCTGCCTCTGAAAAATCCGTTGCCGCGAGTATTCTAAACATGCCGCCAGCATACCACAGCCCACCCCCGGATTCAAGGGAAAATACCATGCCAACAGGATGGCCGGCGCGGGATTTCCACGGAGGGGCCCATTACTGGCGCGACAGGATAGCGCGCATCTGGGAGATATCAATGCAGCGGCGGAGGGCGTATTCCGCACCGTCGGTGAAGTCCGGGTAGCAGAAGGCGAGATACTTCTTCATGCGGTTGCAGTGGCCGGCCTGGGTGATGCCCTCCGGCAGGATGCGCCCGGTTTCCTCGATAAGGGTTTCGTAGTAGGCGTGCATTTCATCGCGCGTGGGAGCGGCGGCGCCGCGGACCTGGCGGAAGAGGTAGGGGTTGCGCACGGCACCGCGGCCGAGCATGACGCCCGCGCACTCTGCGGCCTCCATGGTGCGGAGTACGGAATCATGGGTCTGCATGTCGCCATTGAGCAGCACGGGGCATTCCAGGCCCTGCACAGCCCTGGGGCCGATGTACCAGTGGGGCTTGCCCGCATACAGCTGCGCGCGCGTGCGCAGATGAATCATCACCATGTCCGGCTTGGCCTCCGCCAGCACGGGCAGAATGGCATCGAACTCATCGGCCTCCTGCCAGCCGATGCGGCATTTCACGCTGAACTTGCCCTCCGGCACCACCTCGCGCATGCGCAGCAGGATGGTGCGGAAATTGTCCAGGTCGCGCAGCAGCGCAGCCCCCGCCCCGTGGCGGTTCACCAACGGAGACGGGCATCCCGCGTTCAGGTTGATACCGGCAATCGGCAGCTTGAGCAGCTCCACGGCGTCACGCACCAGCGCGTCGGCATCGCTGCCGGCCAGCTGGGCGTGGATGGGGCACCCGCTCTCATTCTCACGGATGCAGCGCAGGTTCTCATCCGCCATAGCGCAGGTGGTGGAGGTGCTGCGGAAATAGGGAGTGACGAGGAAATCCGGCAGGCTGCCGATGCGCGTCAGCGTGCGCACAAAGGCCAAATCCGTTACATCCTGCATGGGAGCGAGTGCCAGTATCATGCCCACAGGATAGCACAAACGCACGAAAAGCGCAACAATTTGTGCTTGACTTTTCCCAGCGGCGGGAGCATAAAGCGGGCGCAATCCCGCATGCGCGAGAATGCGAAAGGCCCACCAATTCCGCCATGAAGAACGCCACCATCCTGATACTTTCCACCGCCGCCGCACTCCTGACCGCGTGCGACCCCGCCACCGAGCTTGCAAACGCGGAGGGATACGCCTTCAAGCGCAATATGAACTTCACCCCCGGCGATGCCGTGAACGCCGGCTCCTGGGACGTCCCCGCAGGCGTCACCGGAGCCCACGTCATTATTGTGGACACCGGCTTGCAGAAGGCCAGCTACTACATCGGCAATCACCTGGTGGGCACCTCCACCATCTCCTCCGGCAAGGCGGGACACGGCACACCGCGCGGCACGTTCCGCGTGCTTGCCAAGGACGCGGACCACAAGTCGTCCACCTACGGCAGCATCGTTGACAGCGCAGGCAACACGATGATTGCAGAGTACACGCAGGGGCAGCCGATACCCGCTGGCGGCCACTACAAGGGCGCCGAGATGACCAACGCGCTGCAGCTGACCACGGGCGGCGTGTGGATGCACGAGGGCATTGTGACCTCCGCACCGGAAAGCCACGGCTGCATCCGCCTGCCCAAGAAGATGGCCAAGCATTTCTTTGACAACACCTCCGTGGGCGACACGGTAATCATCAAGTAAACCCGCGTGTTGCAGCGCGGCACCCCCTCCCCCGCATGGAAGAGGACGGCATCATATTCTACAACCGCTACACCGGGCAAACCGAGCGTGAGAAGGTGATGGGCGAGCGTGCCCTGCGCTGGATCTACGGCACGTCCACGGGCAGGCTGGCGCTGCACCTGCTCATCAAGCGGGCGGCGGTTTCCAAGGTGATGGGCTGGATGAAGGACCGCCCCTCCAGTGCGCGCAACCTGCCGCAGTTCGTGCAGGAATACGGCATCAACATGGAGGAGGCGGAACGCGCGGTGGAGGAATACACCTCGTTCAACGATTTTTTCACGCGAACGCTCAAGCCGGGCGCGCGCCCCGTCTGTGGAGAGGGCCTTGTGGCACTGCCGGCAGACGGCCGCCACAGCGGCTGGCAGGATGCCGCGGAGATGCGCGGTGCGTTCGTGAAGGGGCAGAGCTTTGATTTGCCCGCACTGCTGGGCAGTGCGGAGCTGGCGCGCAAGTACGCGCACGGCACCGTGGTGCTCAGCCGCCTTTGCCCGGTGGACTACCACCGCTTCCACTTTGTTGCAAGCGGCACGCCGGAGGCCGCCGTGCGCATCCCCGGCCCGCTGTCCAGCGTATCGCCATACTGCCTTCGCCGCCGCATCTCCTGGCTCTGGACCAACAAGCGCGAGCTCACCGTCATCCACTCCGATGCGCTGGGAGACGTGCTCTCCCTGGCCGTTGGCGCCACAGGCGTGGGTGCCATCACCCAAACCTACGCGCCCGGGCAGCATGTCAACAAAGCGCAGGAGCAGGGCTATTTCGCCTTCGGCGGCTCCACGGTGATGACCTTCTTTGAGCCGGGGCGCATCCAGCTGGCGGAGGACATTGCCGCCCATTCCGCGGAATACGTGGAAACCTACGCCCGCCAGGGAGACGTGATGGGGCGTGTTTTGTGAGGCACGCGGGCGGTTGGCAGGCAGGCGTTGGAGGTAACGAGCGTGGTGGGTATGCACACCGTCCCCGAATCCACCCCGCCATGCGGCGGGGTTCCGTGCCGAGACGTATCAACGTGGTTACCCCCAACCCTCTCGGGTTGGGCTACCGGTCCATACGCCCTCCCGTATGGTCGGGCTTGGTTCGGCGCCTGACGGCGCAAGGGGAACGAATGGCCGAACGAATGACGGTGGGATAGACCAATTGACGGGGTATCCGGCAAATGGTATCATGTAGGGCATGTCTCACACATACTACAAAAACCATGTGCATGTGGTGTTTCACACGGGGAGGCGCACGATTAAGCCAAAGGACTTGGAGAGACTGCATGCCTACATAGGCGGATTGGCAAAACAATTCAAAGTGCAGAAACCGATTGTCGGCGGCACGGCGGACCATATCCACATGTTGGGGGAATTCCCCTTGGACAAGGCCCCATCGCAAATAGTGGGCGCAATAAAGGCCATTTCCTCGCGTTGGATCAAAGGGCTCCATAGTGAATATGGGAGGTTTTCCTGGCAGCAGGGCTTCGGTTATTTTTCCGTCAGCTCTTCCGAACGCCACAAGGTTGTGGATTACATCAAAAACCAGGCCGAGCACCACAAGAACGAAACCGCGGCACAGGAATACGCCCGCCTGATACGCCTCCACTACGGGGCATCCGGCGATGAGGCTGCAATCACATGAAACACCCCCGCGCGCCGTGCGCGCGGCTAACTTCGAGCCATGAAATGGCGGCCGGACCGGTAGCCCAACCCGAGAGGGTTGGGGACAACCACGTTGATACGTCTCGGCACGCAACCCCGCCATGCGGCGGGGTGGATTAGCGCCAACGCACGCCTACCAACCACCCATGTTGACACCAACCATGGCGTACACAACCTATATTTTGGAATTTACATTTCTCGCGGCACGTCCTATAATCCCGGCGCTATGTTACAAGCCGGAATCGTAGGCCTGCCCAACGTGGGCAAATCCACCCTCTTCAACGCCGTCACGCGCTCCCGCAAGGCGGAAGCCGCCAACTACCCGTTCTGCACCATCGACCCCAACGTGGGCATGGTGGAGGTGCCGGATGCCCGTTTGGGCGTGCTGGCGGAGATGAGCAAGAGCGAGCGTATCGTGCCCGCCGCCATCGAATTCGTGGACATCGCTGGCCTCGTCAAGGGCGCGGCGGAAGGCGCCGGGCTCGGCAACAAATTCCTCTCCAACATCCGCGAGACCGATGCCATCGTCCAAGTGGTGCGCTGCTTCGAGAACGACGACATCATCCACGAGCTGGGCAGCGTGGACCCCGTGCGCGACATTGAAATCATCAACGACGAACTTATCCTGGCGGACCTGGCGGCCATGGAGAAGCGCAAGGAAAGCCGCATCAAGAAAGCCCGCGGCGGCGACAAGGAGGCCAAGGCCGAGGTGGAGCTCATCGACAAGCTGCTGCCTCACCTGGACGCCGGGAAGCCCGCCATCACGCTGGAATTGAGCGAGGACGAGCGCAAGCTGCTGCACACCTTCTACCTGCTCTCCGACAAGAAGAGCATCTTTGCCTGCAACGTGAGCGAGGAGGAACTGGCGGATGCCGTCAACAACCCCGACGCCCATCCCTACGTGGCAGCCGTGCGCAAGTACGTGGCGGAGCACCACAACGCTGAAGCCATCGTCATCTCCGCCCGCATGGAGGAGGAGCTCTCCGAGCTGGACGCAGCCGATGCCAAGGACTATTTGGAGGCGCTGGGCGTGAGCGATTCCGGCGTGAGCGAGCTCATCAAGGCCGCGTACCACCTGCTGGGCCTGCGCACCTACCTTACCACCGGCGTGAAGGAAACCAAGGCCTGGACCATCCCCGCCGGTGCCAAGGCCCCGCAGGCCGCCGGCGTCATCCACACCGACTTCGAGCGCGGTTTCATCGCCGCACAGGTGGTCTCGTACGACGACCTGGTGGCCTGCGGCTCCCTGCAGAAAGCCAAGGAGCTCGCCAAACTGCGAACGGAAGGCAAGGACTACGTGGTGCAGGACGGCGACGTGGTAGAATTCCGCTTCAACGTGAGCAAATAACGCCACCAAGCCCCGCCCCGCGAAAAAAAAGCATGTATTTTTTAAATTCCGCAAAAAAAAGCTTGCTTCCGTGACAGGACACGCTATACTGCTTCCATAGACAGGGGCTTTCCGCGTCCATGCGGGGCCTGACAACAGGTTCACACTATTCAATCTTATGAAGAAGACACTCACTCTGCTCCTCATGGCGGCGGTTGCGCTGGCCACCGGTACCGTATTCACCTCCTGCTCCGGCGGCGGCGACAAGGAGAAATCCCCGGATGACGTCATCACCCTGAACGATTTCCGCAAGGCCAAGAAGGAATTCCACATCAACACGCTCGGCCGCATCTCCATCGTGCCGGACGAGAACCTGCCGGAAGCGCAGGGCTCGCTTCAGGACACCGTCTACAGCACGGGCTATGCGGAATTCTTCGGCGCCAGCTACGACTGCGACTTCGTCTACCGCACGGATGAGCTGAACCATGAGAGCGGCGTGCCCTCAATGGCCACCCTCTGGATCACCTTCCAGAGCCTGAACGCCATCACGGACGGCAGCGTGCTGGCATCCGTGGGCATGGACCCGCAGGGCACCGGCATGGTGGGCGGCGCGCTGCAGATGCAGTTCAACTTCACCACACACGAGGTGGAGGTGCTCAGCAGCTCCCAGGGCACCGTGACCATCAACTATCCGGACCCCATGGGCGAGTACCTCACCTTCAACGCCTGGCTCCGCTCCGTGCTCAACGGCAACTTCTACGTGACCAAGAAGGGCGCCAGCAACTAACTAAACCCTGCATTCCCCGAAGCCATGAAGCCTCCCTTCATGAAAACCGGTGCCAAGGCCCTGCTGCTCTCGCAGGCCGCGCTCGCCGCACTCCTTGTCTCCACCCTGCCCTCTTGCAGCGGCGGCGGTAACGACAAGGAGACGGGCACCGTCCGCGACATCAGCCCGCACAATCTGATTCCGGACGAGAGCGCGCTGGGAACGGAGCTGCGCATCCTCGGCATCCACGTCACCCAGGACGGCTGGGAAATCGGCACCGACCCCACATACGATCCCGGCATTCCCGGAGCCACGCCCGATGAAACGGAAAGCCCGCTGATCATGGTGTTCGACCCAAACGGCACCGTCACCGTGACGCTGCCCTTCCAAAGCGTGACGGATGCAGACGCCGGAGCCCCCCCCGTCTTGAACGGCACCTGGTGGCAGGCGCCGCGCAGCGGCGCGCAGGAGCAGCACAACACGGTCATGTACATCAACTTCCGCGTGGAGGGAGCCGTGCGCACCGTGGGCTGGTGCATCGGCACGGGTGAGAATATCTGCCTGCATCTGCGCAGATACCTTCAAGACCCCTTGGGAACCATCTACATCGGGGCCGTGTCATCCGGCACCTTCACCCTGGAGGGCCTCTTCCAAGAAGTGCACTCGACCGATGGCACGCATATCGTCAACCCCACCTGCAACCTTATATCGCAGCCGTGCGTCCTCACCATAGCCGGCTGGCAGTACGATGAGAATGCCGGGAACTAATCCGCACGCCTGAATCCATAGACTCCTATATGCAGACTCCTTTCACCAAGCTTTACCTGATATCGGCGGCGGCGGCGGTTGTGCTTGCATCCTGCTCCGGCGGAGACAAGACGCCCAGTGAAGCCTACAAGCCCAAACAGCTCTCCCCCAACCACCTGGTGATGAACGGGCGCACGAATTCCGAGATCATCATTGAGGGCGTGAGCTATCCGCGCATTGACGGCGGACTCTCCGTGCCCGGCCAAATGGTGATCACCCCAAATGACAGCGGGCTGCCCGACGGACCGGTGAATGCCAGCTACGTTCCGAACGATGTCGTGGACGTGCAGCTGCCGGCCGCGCAGGAGGGTGAGATTGCCCACGATGTGAACTTGTCGGCATCGTTCACCGAAACGCCTGCCGGCTACGGAGGCACGCCGCATCTCCAACCTACGGGAGGAAACGCCGTGGGCTATATCCAGCTGGAGTTTGACGACACCACCAACGGGGTGCACTACCAGTGCATCGAGGCTCCCATCAACCTGAGGGTCATCTCCAGCGAGTACTCATGCGACGAGATGGTATGGGAGGACTATTCCATGGGCGATCCCAGCAGCTCCTCCGGCCGCTGGGTGCAGGACTACCATATCACCTACATGGGCGTGGTGGAAACCGGCAGAATCCGGGTTGTGTCCACCCAGGTCGTCGAAGGCCACCCCAACGGCTATGAGGGCGTGATCGACCTTGCGGGCCGCACGTTTACGTGGACCTGCGACGAGCGGCGCGTGGACGCCAACCACGACGAGCACAACAACCCGGGTCAACCACTCGCGCCGTATTAATCACCTACTTGCCACCTATCAAAAGAACCGCAGGCACCAGGCGTCTGCGGTTCTTTTTTTTTGGGGGGGGCTGGGAGATTTTGAATTTTTAATTTAGAATCACTGCCGTCCCATAGCGCTCCGGTAGCGGAGCGCTAACCCGCATGGTTGCG
>CALCWC010000103.1 GCA_937905985.1 uncultured Verrucomicrobiales bacterium
TGGCTGGTGGAGTGGGGAGAGCGCCTGTTGGGCTTCAGCAACTTCAATGCCGCGCACGCGCACATTGAGGACGACTGGGAGAACGGCAGCGAGCAGGATTTCTTTACCCTGGCGTGCAAGTACCTCAACCTGAACTACGACTTGGAGGGACTGGAGAACATACCGGAGGAAGGGCCCTGCGTAGTCACCTCCAACCACCCGCACGGGCTGAGCGACGGGATCATGTTCGGAGCGGCAGTGATGAAACGGCGCCGCGACGTGCGCATTGTGGTGAACGATTTCCTGTACTGCGTGCGGGGCATGCGGCCGCACTCCATCACGGTGAACGTGTACGGAGGCAACGAAGCCACACGCGCCAACATAGCGGGCATGAAGGAGATGCTCGCCTGGCTGCGCGGCGGGCACTGCCTTCTGGTGTTCCCCAGCGGCTCCGTGGCATCCTGCTCCCTGCGCCACCGCGAAATCCAGGAAGACCCGTTGCTTCCATCATCAGCAAGACCGGGGCCACGGTGGTGCCCATGCACATTTCCGGGCACACGGGCTGCTTCTTCCAGCTGGTGACGGTGCTGGCAAAGGCGCACCGCTCCACCTTCCTGCCGCGGGAAATCAAGCGTGACGGACGCATGCGCCACAGCATACGCCTGGGCAAGCCCGTGACGCCCAAGATCATTTCCCTGTTCAAGGACCCGCAGAGCCTGAGCGATTTCCTGCAACTGCGCTCCTCCCTGCTGCGCTACAAGATACAGCCCTCTGCCGCATCCACCCGGGTGGAGCAGCCGCGCAGCACCGTGGATGCCCCGGAGCCGCCGGAGCTGCTGCAGGAGGAGATTGACGCCCTGCCGGAAAGCTGCTTCTGCTACAACAGCGAAAACTACGGCCTGCAGGTGTACGCCGCGGAGGCGGAGCAAATTCCCCGCCTGCTCCACGAGATAGGCCTGCAGCGGGAGAACACATTCCGCGCCGTGGGGGAAGGCACCGGCACTGCCTGCGATTTGGACGAGTTCGACCCGCA
>CALCWC010000104.1 GCA_937905985.1 uncultured Verrucomicrobiales bacterium
CCGGTCATCCATGCGGCGGCAATGCCGCCCAGCGCTTCGGAAAGGGGGTGCGCGTTGCCGGGCATCACGGCCACCACGCCGTTGCCGTTTCCTGCCTCCTGCGGCAGGTTCATGTGCAGGCGGCAGGCATCAATGGCGCGCAGGAGCTCCTGCTCCGCCTCTTCCAGCGTGATGCCGCATTCCCGCATCAACAGGCCGATGAACGCGGCTTCCTTGAGCTCCAGCTCCGCCGCGAACTGCAGGACGCGCGCGCGGCGCTCCTCCAGCGGCTCCGGCTCCATTTGCGCGGCGCGCGCGGCGGTGGCCAGCATGCGCTCCAGCGTGGCAGCGTCCATGGCTTGGAAACGGTAGTCCACGCGGTCCGTGTTGTAGATGGAGTGGCGCTCGCACAGCAGTTCCTCGCTGCCCTCGAATCCTTCGTCCACGGTTGGCAGGAGCCGCTGCCAGCGGTTGCATTCGCGCTCCCCGGCATGGCGCAGGGCGGTGAGGCGCTTGCGGTCGAAAATGCGAGCGCACGGCGTGGGGGTGAACCCGGTGTCGCTTGGCGTGTAGGCGGGTTCTCCCGGGGCCGTGAGCGTTTCCGTGAATTGCCGCTCCAGCTCGAGCCATTCGGCGGATGCCGTGTCCAAGCCGTAGTCTGTCACCGGGAAAGCCCCCGGACGTGAAAGCCCGTGCAGCACGGACAGCAAATGCGCGGGCAGGGCGGTTTCGCTCTCCACCGGGGCAACGGCGCAGGTGAGTGTAATGCGCGCGCCCTGCTGCTGCAGCACCCGCGCCAGGTGTGGTTCTATGCCGCCCCGCAGGCAGAACTGCGGCTGGCCCTGGCGGCCGCTGCCGGCCCAATCCAGCAGGGTGAAGGCGATATCGAAGATGTTGGAGGTGCCCACCACGGGGGTGATGGCGGCGGGGTTTGCGGCCAGGGCGGTGTGCAGCAGCTGTTTGAAGCGGGCATCCGTCTCTTTCTGCGTGCGGTAGGCGGGATTGGCCCCGCCGTGGCGCGCGGTGCATTCCTCTTCTTCCTCCGGGTGGGCACCCTTCACCAG
>CALCWC010000105.1 GCA_937905985.1 uncultured Verrucomicrobiales bacterium
CCAAAGGGGAGAGCGAGAAGCTCTCCCCTTGGTCAGAGGGGTCAGGGGAGACGGACAGTCTCCCTTGCACAGCTTTGCCTCGGTTGCCTCAATATCGGCATTTTTTGCATTTTTTCAGAAAAATGCAAAATGATTGTTGACTAACCCCAGATTTCCGATTTCCCCATACCCCATCCTGCAACCATGAAGGTTAGCGCTCCGCTACAGGAGCACTATGGGATGGCAATGATTTGGGATTTGGGATTTTGTGAGCGGCGTCTTCCGCTCACAGCACGTCCCCCCACTCCGGGGCGGGCTTTTCATCCGCGATGGCGCAGATGCGGTCAATCATGCGGTCCCATTTGTCGCGGCCCTCGAGGATGTCGATTTCAATGCGGAGGAAGTAGATGGGCACGTCCATCTCGTCCGGCTCCAGGAAGCGGACGGCGTCCTTTTCGGTGGTGATGATGGCATCGAGCGCGCGGTCGGCGCAGCGCTGGACGAAGGCTTCCAGCTCCTGCTGGTCGAACCAGTGGTGGTCCGGGTAACGGCGGCGAATCTCGATGTTGGCACCCTGCTGCTCCACGAGGGTTTCGAAGCTCTCCGGGCGTGCGATGCCGCTGAGGCAAGCGACGTATTTGCCGTTGAGGAAGGAGAGCTCCTTGCGCTCCTTGGTGAAGATGTTCTCCAGGTAGGCTGGGGCGTGGTTGGTGACGATGATGTCTGCCACGCGGTTGTACTTGCGGATGGTGGCAATGAGCTCGTCCTGCGGCTTGCCGCCGCTTTTGGTGAGGATGATGTAGCTGGCGCGCTTGAGGCTGGTGCGGGGTTCCCGCATGGTGCCGCGCGGCAGCAGCGCGCCCGTGCCGAACGGGAACCCGCAGTCCACCAGCACGATGTCTATCTCATGCCGCAGCTTGAGGTACTGCATGCCGTCGTCCAGGATGAGTGTGTTGCAGCCCAGCTGCTCGATGGCGAAGATGCCGGACTTCACGCGGTCCTTGTCCACCAGCACGGCCACGTTGTCCAGGTTGCGGGCGAGCATGAACGGCTCGTCCCCGGCGTAGTGGGGGTTGAGCTTGCGGTTGGTGCCGTCGCTGGCAATCTTGGGAATGTCGCGCAGGCGGTGCCCATCCTTGTCCAGCCACACCTGGGGGTGGTGCAGGGGCTTGCTCTTGTAGCCGCGGGTGAGGATGGCGCACTTCCTGCCGCGCGCGGCGAGCGTGCGGGAGAGCAGCTCCACCACGGGGGTCTTGCCGGTGCCGCCGGCTGTGATGTTGCCCACGCTGACGGTGAGGGTGCCGAGGTAGTGGACGGTCTTGAGGCGGCGGCGGAAGAGGAAGAGACGCGCGGCCACCACGGCGCGGAAGCCCCAGGACCCCACGCGCAGGATGCCGCGCATGGCCCACGCGCGGAAGCCGTGGGCGCGCCCGAATATCACATCGGTGCCCCACTCTTCCAGCTCCTCCGCGCGCGATTTCATGGAAGGTCCGCCGCGTTTAGAACTCGCAGTTGCGCGGGGTGCGCGGGTAGGGCAGCACGTCGCGGATGTTCTGCACGCCCGTCACGAACATGATGAGACGCTCGAAGCCCACGCCGAACCCGGCGTGCGGCACCGTGCCGAAACGGCGCAGGTCGTTGTACCAGTAGTAGGCGTCCTTGTCCATGCCGAGGCGCTCGATGTTGCCCTCCAGGATGTCCAGGCGCTCCTCTCGCTGGCTGCCGCCGATGATTTCGCCGATGCCGGGCACCAGCACGTCCATGGCGGTCACGGTCTTGTCGTCCTCGTTCAGGCGCATGTAGAAGGGCTTGATCTCCTTCGGGTAGTTGTAGACGATGACCGGGCACTTGAAATGCTTTTCTGTGAGGAAGCGCTCATGCTCGCTCTGCATGTCCATGCCCCAGTACGGCGGGTACTCGAACTTCTCCCCGCTCTTGAGCATGATGTCGATGGCCTCCGTGTAGCTGCAGCGCACGAAAGGCTGCGTGCTCACGGCCTCCAGGCGCGCCCGCAGGTCCTTGTCCACAAACTTGCAGAAGAAGTCGAAATCCCCGCTGGTGTCCGCCAGCATGGTGTTGGCGATGTGCTTGATGAAAGCCTCGGCCACGTCCATGTCGCCGTAGAGGTCGCAGAAGGCCATTTCCGGCTCGATCATCCAGAATTCGGCGGCGTGGCGGGTGGTGTTGCTGTTTTCTGCGCGGAAGGTGGGGCCGAAGGTGTAGATGTTGCCAAGGGCGCAGGCGAAGGTCTCGCCCTCCAGCTGGCCGGACACGGTGAGGTTGGTGGGCTTGCCGAAGAAGTCCTTGTCGTACCCCTTGTTCTCCGCCAGCGGATCCAGCGTGGTCACGTGGAACATCTCGCCCGCGCCCTCGCAGTCGGACGCCGTGATGATGGGCGTGTGCACCCACACGAAATCGCGCTCCAGGAAGAACTGGTGCACCGCGGCGGCAATGCGGGAGCGCGTGCGGAAGACTGCGCCGTACAGGTTAGTGCGCGGTCGCAGGTGCGCGATGGAGCGCAGGAATTCCGGGGAGTGCCCCTTCTTCTGCAGCGGGTAGTTTTCCGGCGAGCCGCCGATGAGCTGCACCGCCGTGGCCTGGATTTCCCACTTCTGCTTGCCGGGGCTTTCCACCAGGCGGCCCTCCACCTGCACGGACGAGCCCGTGGTCATTTTGGCGATGTCCTCATAGCCGGGGATACCGGCATCCGCCACCACCTGAATGGAAGCCAGCGACGAGCCGTCGTTGATTTCAAGGAAGGAAAACGTTTTGGAGTCACGGCGTGTGCGCACCCAGCCCGCCACCAGGATGGCGTCCACCGGGGCCTCGCTCGCCAACGCATGCTTGACAAGTGTTCTTTGCATAGATGTTCGTTTGTTGCCTGCCATTCTACTCCTCCGCCCCGCCTTTGGCGAGAAAAATCGGTACTCCGCCAGATTTTATGATTCAGCGCGGCCTTTGAGTATGCAATGGTT
>CALCWC010000106.1 GCA_937905985.1 uncultured Verrucomicrobiales bacterium
CACCTCCTTCTCGCAGGGGAAGGGGGGCTCGTAACCGGCGGGCGCGTTCGGGGCCAGCACCACGGCGGAGCGCGAGGATTCCCCGCGCCTCATCGCCTGCACCAGCGCCTCTGCATCCTCCGCAGAGAGCTCCAACCGGCGGCACAGGCGCCGCTCCCCGCTGTCCATGCCTGCTTGCATCCCCGTTTCCATACGCCGCCATCATACCACAGTCCGCACGCCGCGGCAAGTTCGCTCTTGCATATGCGGGCGCGGTGAAAAAATCTGGGGCTGCGTCAGATTTGCTGAGGACGGGCCGCAGTCCAAGCAAGACGTGAAAAGCGGCAATCCAGGCTTGCATTGAGTTGTAACACTCGTTACAACAGTTTGATGATAAATAAGCTATTCAAATGCAGGGGCTGGATTGCCGCAACGCCAGAGTACAACGGGAAGAGAGTCGCAGTCAAGCTCAGGGTGGACCGGGGAAAGAGATTTTCCTGTCATCGATGCGGCAGGAGGGGGTATATCCATTCTGTGAGAACGATTTGCATCAAGGATTTGCCATGTATTGGGGTACCCATGGAAATCGAGCTTGAAGTGCCGCAGGTGCGCTGCCCGAAATGCGGGCACTTTCATACGCTGCGCCCCGACTTCGTGCATCGGAGCATGGGGTTCACCCTGCGCTTCATGGAAGTGGTCTCCTCCCTGTTCGTCCATGTTCCCGCCAGATGGTTGGCGGAGGTGTTTGAAATCTCGCCCAACACCGTGCGGCAAATCGACAGGGATGTGCTCAGCCGGGAGATTCCCGCTCCGAGGCTGGAGGGTATCGAGGGCATACTCGTGGATGAGAAGTACCTCGGTCCCTCCCACGGCTTCGTCACCCTGGTGCTCAACGCCCGCACGGGAGAGCCCCTGTACATGGCTGCCGGCAAGGATGCAGGGGCCCTGGAGGGCTTTTTCGAGAAACTGAGCAGGGAACAGAGGGAGGGTATACGCTTCCTGGGCATCGACCGGGCAAACGCATACCGTGCGGCAGCGCTCAAGTACCTCCCCAACGTGCAGGTCTGCTACGACGCCTACCATCTGGTGAGCAACATGAA
>CALCWC010000107.1 GCA_937905985.1 uncultured Verrucomicrobiales bacterium
TCAACCTGTGCGTGCCGGACGAGAAGACGAAGCGCCACGGCCAGGCCGTTGCCGCAGCGTCCCTCCCCAAGCTGGGGTGATGTACAAAGGACAATGTACAAATCATAGTTTCGGCGGCTCCGCCGCATGATTTCCAAGCCCGCCCGGCGTTCTGCCGCGCGGGCTTGCTGTTTGCTTGCCTGCGCCTGTCTGCCATGCCTTGATTTCCCGCTTGCGCGGCGGGCGGGGGCGTGGTATGCTTGCGCGTATGAGTAGGACGTTCTTGTACGTGTGCCTGGGTGCGCTGGCCGTGCTCGGGTTGCCGATGTGTCAGCAGTTCGACGGCGCTATCCCCGCCGGCATGGTGAAGGCCGTGGATTCCGAGGCGGATGCCATGATTGCCCAGGCGGAGGCCTATGGCCGCCAAGGAAAGGTGGGCAAGGAAATCAAGCTGCTGGAAAAGGTGGCCACCCAGCACCAGGTGGCTCCCAACGCAGACAAGGCCCGCTTCCTGCTGGGCAAGGCGTACGAGTCCAAGGGCGACTACCGCGAGGCGTTCAAGCAGTACAGCCGCCTGATAGACCGCTACCCGCAGAGCGCGCTCTACCGTGACGCCCTCAACCGCCAGCTTTCCATGGCCATGCGCGGCGCTCAGGGCAAGCTCACCGTTCCCGTGTTCTGGGGAGCCTGGCATTCCAACATGGAGACGGACAAGGTGGTGGAGTGGCTGCGCTATATCATTGACAAGGCACCGTACAACGACATGGCCGCCACGGCGTCCTCCCTCCTGGGCAAATTCCTGGTGGAGAAGCGCCGCTACGAGGAGGCGCGCATAGAGTACGCGCGCTTGGTGGAGAAATATCCCGACAGCTCCTACGCCCCGGAGGCGCAGTTGATGGTGGCGCAGTTGTGGGCCTCCAACCGCACCCGCGGCGAGAACAACCTGGTGAACCTCACCAACGCCCGCGAGGCCTATGAGGAATTCAGCCTCCGCTTCCCCAACCACAAGGATGCCCACAAGGCCCTGGCTCAGGTTTCCAACATGAAGCGCCTCATGGTCCAGCAGCAGCTGGATGTGGGCAAATACTACCTCTACCGCTCCAACGAGTACCAGTCCGCCGTCTTCTGCTTTGAGGACGTGGTGCGCCAGAAATCCGTGAATCCCGAAGCCGCCGCAGAGGCTGCCCAGTTGCTGTCCAAGGCCCGCGCCGCCGCCAACAGCAAGTGATTCCTTCCGCCATGAGCAAGCTTCTGCAAAGCGCCGCCTTAGCCGTTGCGGGTTTTCTGACCGTCTCCTGCGGCTACCGCCTGGACGGTGCGCTCAACCCCAAGATGGCCGGTATGCACAGCTTTGCCGTGGCCATGTTTGAGAACAGCTCCTTCTACCCGGACGCCGGCATGATGGTGACCACCGCGCTCACCGACCGTCTGGAGCGCTCCGGCACCATGCGCCTGCGCTCCCATGGCAGCGCAGACTGCTCCATTTCCGGCCGCGTGGTGCGCGTCTCCCGCACCGCCCTGCGCGCCAACCCATATGACAGTATGGTCAGCTCGGAAATCGGTCTCACCATCTCCGTGGTGTACAAGGTGGTGGACAACCGCACCGGGCGCGAGATTGCGTCCGGCACTGCCACCGGCCAGAGCAGCTTCTTCAACAACGACCTCGGCAGCGTGCAGACCGCCGAGGAGAATGCCGTTTCCTACGCCGCGCGCCAGGCGGCGGATGACATTGTGACCGACCTCACGCTTCCATGATTGAATACCCCGTCAGCTTTGTGGGGCTGCCCATCGGCAACCGAGAGGACATCACGCGCCGCGCACTGGAGGTGCTGCAGGGGGTTGACTGCATCTGCTGCGAGGACACGCGCAACACGGGCATGCTGCTCACTCATTACGGTATCAAGAAGCCGCTGCTCAGCCTGCATGAGCACAATGAGGCGCAGCGTGCCCCGGAAGTGGCCACCCGCGCGCTTGCGGGCGAGCGTTTCGCCGTGGTCACGGATGCCGGCATGCCCGGCGTGAGCGACCCCGGCTATCGCCTCATCCAGGAGCTCAAGAAGCGGGAGGTGGCATTCACCGTGCTTCCCGGCCCCTCTGCGGTGGTTACCGCGCTGGTGGGGTCCGGCCTGCCGAGCGATGCCTTTTTCTTCGGCGGCTTCCTGCCGGTGAAAAGCGGCCGCAAGGCCGCCGTGCTGCAAGCCGCCGTGCTGGCGGAGCATACCAGTATCTTCTACGAATCCCCGTTCCGCATTGTCAAGACCGTGCAGGCCTTGGCGGCAATAGATCCCGCCGTGCCGGTTTGTGTGGCCCGCGAGCTCACCAAGGTGTACGAGACCTACCACCGCGGCTCGGCAGCAGAGCTGCTGGCGGAATTCACCGCCCATCCTCCCAAGGGTGAGATGGTGGTGCTCATCGGCGGTCAAAACGCCCCGCGCTGAATCCCGCTCACGGGCGCGCGTTGCGGATGATGAGCAGGAGATCGTCCAGCTTCTTGGAGTCCACTCCCTCGTCGCGGATGCGACCCTCTTCCGTGGAGAGGGAATCCATGAGCTTGTCGTACTGCTCCTGGGACTTCTCGTCCAAATCCAGCTTGCCGCCCGGGGCGGTGGGGTCCTTCTTGCTGCCCATGGCGGTATTGCTGGGGCCGCCGAGGCCGTAGAGCTTCTGCACCTGCTGATAGGCACGTTCTGCGCCCCTGTTGTCGTGGATGGCCTTGACAATGGAGAGAGCCTTTTTCTGGCGCTTCATGAAAAACTTGCTGTCGGCCTTGCGAGCCTTGGCGGTGAGGCGGTCGTTCTTGGCGTCGCTGTCGGCCTGCGCCATGGGGGCGGCGCCCATCAGGGCTGCCAGGGCAAGTACGGGGATGAGTTGTGATTTCATAGCAGGTGTGAAAGGAATGTTGTTTGTGCTTATCTGGCGGCGGCCACCTTCTCCAGCAGAGGCGCGGTATCGTAGGCTTCCGCCCACTTGCGGAGCTCTTTGCCCTTGTAGGATGACAGGCCGTCCGCCGTGAGCTGGCGGGCCAGCACGGGCGCGGGTATGAGCATGCACAGGAAATCGGCATCGGCCTCGTAACCGACCTTCACCTCGCCGTTGCGGGTCATGATGACGCCATCGCAGGGGCTCATGGAGTTGAGCTCTACAATGGCGTTTGCCAGTTCTTCCTTGCCGATACTGAAATCCGCTGCCATACGGCGACCTTATATCACAGCCCGCCCATGCGGTTCAAGCACAAAGTGGATGTGTTCCCTGGCAGCGGGAGGACGCACTATAACAATTATACGCGCCATTTATTCCTTGCACGCGCTTATGGATAATTGTTAGTAATGTATTGCAGGAACATGACTTGACGGTTATGAAAAGGCGGAGTAGAATGCCGGCTCTGCAAATTTTTGATCTATGAGAAAAGTAGCATTGATTACCGGTATAACGGGTCAGGATGGATCGTTCCTGGCAGAGTTCTTGATTGAAAAGGGCTACGAGGTTCACGGCCTTCTGCGCCGCTCATCTTCCTTCAACACCGGGCGCATTGAGCACCTCTACCTCACCGAGTGGGTGCGTGACCAGAAGAAGCCTCGCCATGTGAATCTGCACTACGGCGATATGACGGACTCTTCCTCCCTCATCCGCATCCTCCAGCAGGTGCAGCCCACGGAAATCTACAACCTGGCGGCGCAGAGCCACGTGAAGGTCAGCTTCGACGTGCCGGAGTACACGGCGGAAACGGACGCCGTCGGCACGCTGCGCATCCTGGAGGCCGTGCGCATTTTGGGCATGGAGAAGACCTGCCGGATATATCAGGCGTCCACATCGGAGCTGTTCGGTCTGGTGCAGGAGGTGCCGCAGAAGGAGACCACGCCGTTCTACCCGCGCTCCCCGTACGGCGTGGCCAAGCAGTACGGCTTCTGGATCACCAAGAACTACCGTGAGTCTTACGGCATGTTCGCCGTCAACGGAATCCTCTTCAACCATGAGAGCGAGCGCCGCGGCGAGAACTTCGTCACCCGCAAAATCACCCTTGCCGCCGCCCGCATCGCACAGGGCCTGCAGGACAAGCTCTACATGGGCAACATGGACGCCCGCCGCGACTGGGGATACGCCAAGGACTACGTGGAGTGCATGTGGCTCATCATGCAGCAGGACGAGCCGGACGACTACGTGATCGCCTCCGGCGAGATGCACACCGTGCGCGAGTTCTGCACCATGGCCTTCAAGGAGGCCGGGATTGAGCTGCGCTGGGAGGGCAAGGGCGTGGACGAGAAGGGAATCGACGTGGCGACGGGCCGCGTGCTGGTGGAGGTGGACCCCAAGTTCTTCCGCCCCGCCGAGGTGGAGCAGCTGCTGGGAGACCCCACCAAGGCGCGCACCAAGCTGGGCTGGAACCCGCAGAAGACCCCGCTCTCCGAGCTGGTGCGCATCATGGTGCAGCACGACATGGAGTACGTGAAGAAAATCCACCACGCTTGAGCCATGATGGACAAGACCGCGAAAATCTATGTGGCCGGCCACCGCGGCATGGTGGGCTCCGCCATTGTGCGTGAACTCCGGCGGCAGGGATACGCCAACATTGTCACCAGAACCCATGCAGAGCTCAACCTCTGCCGCCAGGATGCCGTGGAGGCTTTCTTCGCAGAAGAGAAGCCGGAGTACGTGTTCCTGGCCGCCGCCAAGGTGGGCGGCATTGTGGCCAACAGCTCCGCCCTTGCGGATTTCATGTATGAGAATATGGTGCTGGAGATGAACGTCATCCACGCTGCCTGGCAGAACGGCTGCAAGAAGCTGGAATTCCTCGGCTCGTCCTGCATCTACCCGCGTGAGGCGCCCCAGCCCATGAAGGAGAGCTGCCTGCTCACCTCCGCCCTGGAGCAGACCAACGAGGCCTACGCCCTTGCCAAGATTTCAGGGCTGAAATATTGCGAGTACCTCAACCGCCAATATGGTACGGACTATATCAGCCTTATGCCCACCAACCTCTACGGGCCGAACGACAACTACCACCCTACCAACAGCCATGTGCTGCCCGCCCTTATCCGCCGCTTCCATGAGGCCAAGGTGGCCGGCAGCCCCACCGTGACCTGCTGGGGGGACGGAACCCCGTTGCGGGAGTTCCTGTACGTGGACGACCTCGCCAACCTCTGCGTGTTCCTCATGAACAACTACAGCGGCAACGAGACCGTGAACGCCGGCACCGGCAAGGAGGTCACCATCAAGGAGCTTACCGAGATTGTGGCGCAGGTGGTGGGCTACAAGGGAGAAATCTTGTGGGACACCACCAAGCCCAACGGCACGCCCCGCAAGCTGCTGGACGTCTCCAAGGCTGCAGCCCTCGGCTGGCGGTACAAGACAGAGCTGAAGGACGGCATTCGCCTGGCCTACGAGGATTTCCTGAACAATCCCATGCGTGCGGAAAGGTGAGACCATGAGCGACCGCCCGAAAGTGTTTGTCTCCGGCTGCTACGATGATTTGCACAGCGGCCACATAGCCTTCCTCAAGGAAGCCGCCGGCTACGGTGACGTCTACGTTTCCATGGGGTCGGATGCCACCGTGCTCGCCCTCAAGCACCGCCCCGCCGTCTGTTCCGAGGCGGAGCGCCGCTATATGCTGGAATCCATCCGCTATGTCAAAGAGGTATACATCGGCCCGGACACGGGCAAGGTGCTGGATTTCGCCCCGCTGCTGGATGTCGTCAAGCCGGATATCTTCTTCGTGAACGCAGACGGCAGCAGCGAGGAGAAGAAGGCCCTCGTGGAATCCAAGGGCATCCGCTACATCGTGAGCCCGCGCATCCGCGTGGGTGAGGGCAACGGCGTTATCCGCCCGTTTCCCAAGGTGATGCCGGAGAAGCCCGACAAGCCCCTGCCGCCCATGACCTACTCCGCGGGCGATTGCGACACGCGTCCATGGGGCAGTTGGCTGGTGATGGACTCCATGCCGCGCTCCGTGGTGAAGAAGCTCACCATCCTGCCCGGCCAGCGCCTTTCCCTGCAGAGCCACCGCCACCGCTCCGAGCTCTGGACCGTGGTGGAGGGCATTGCCGCCGTGCAGTGCGACGACAACCACTACAAGCTGCACCCCGGTGAACAGGTGTTTTTGCCCAAGGGCTGCCGCCACCGTCTCGCCAACACCTCGGAAGCCCCCGTCACCGTCATCGAAATCCAGTTCGGCAACATCCTCAGCGAGGAGGATATCGAACGGTATAGCGATGACTACGGACGTGGTACCGAGTGGCGCGCCTGATTGACATGCTCCCGCGCAGCGCGCCGTACGCGCGCAGCGCGGGATTTTTTTGAAAATCTCCAAGCAACGCGCCTCTCTCTCGTGGCAAAATGACGGTATTTGGCGTTCAGAACGAGCCGTAATTTGTAAAACGTGGCTTTCTACGAAAGCCCAATAGCGCCGAATGTGGCTTTCTCGGAGAGCCACATCGGCTCAAAATGCTCCATGCAAGGACACCATCCCCGCGCCGCCAGGCGCGCGAACTTTCCGAATTGTAAATCGTCAATCATTGCCATCCCATAATGCTCTGGGAGCGGAGCGCCATCCCGCATGGTAGCGGGGTGAGCGTTTGGGAAAATCGGGAATTTGAGTTTAGTCCGCACGTCATCTGCAAGGCGGGGTACAATGATGGGTGGTAACAAGCGTGGTTGGTAAGCATGCGTTGGCGCTAATCCACCCCGCGCAAGGCGGGGTTATGTGCCGAGACGTATCGGGCGTGGTTACCCCCACGGCTTACGCCGTGGGCTGGGAAAAGTTGTCGCCGCCAAGGCGGCTCAATATAGCGCGCCTTGCGGCGCGAGGCTACATGAAATTCGAGTCTCCGCGTGCGGAGTACACCGAATTTTGAGCCGCCTTGGCGGCGTTCACTTTTTCCAGCCCCAGGCCTGGGGAGTGTTCCCCTTCGCACTTGCAACTAACGGAACCCCGCCCCCGTGCGGGGTGAATACACACCAAGGGTGGCAGCTCTCCGAGCGTTTTTATGGGATGGCAGTGATCGTCAAGCGTCAATTTTCAAAAATTTTTCAAAATTTTTGAAATTGTGCTTGCCAAGCATCAGTTGCGGTGTTACTTTCCCGCTGCCCTATCAAGGAGACTGCCTTATCCACTCGAGGTTTCGAATTGACGGAATAGAGTAAAACAACGACAAGTTTTGCGGCACCGCTGTCGCCACCCATCGCGCGGGATGATGCTTTGCCCGTGCATGCGCAACAGTCGGCGGCGGAGCTGTCGGCTTGTCACAACCCCAAAGCAAAAATGAACACGAACATCAAAATCTATGCCTCCATCGTGGATGACCTGGCGCGCAAGCAGCTGAACACGCTGCTGGCCCAGCCGGCGTTTGCGGACGCGAAGGTACGTATTATGCCCGATGTTCATGCCGGCAAGGGTTGCGTCATCGGCTTCACGGCCGATCTCGGCAACAAGGTTATTCCTAATATCGTTGGTGTGGACATCGGATGCGGCATGCTCACGGTGAGTCTCGGCAAGCAAAAGCCGGATTTCGCGGAGCTGGATGCCATCATGCACCGAAACATCCCCACCGGAAAATTCGTACACGGCAAAATTGTGGAGGATTTCCCGGAGCTGGATGCACTGCACTGCCTGGGCGACCTCAAGCACATCGACCGTCTGCGCTGCAGCCTCGGCTCCCTCGGCGGCGGCAACCACTTCGTGGAGGTGGACGCAGCCGCCAACGGCGAGTATTACCTCGTCATCCACTCCGGCTCGCGCAATCTCGGCAAGCAGGTGTGCGAAATCTACCAGCAGGAGGCTATCGACTCCGTGCGCGGGCTCTGCTCACCCAAGGAGGCCAAGCTGCGCATCATTGAGGAGTACAAGGCCGCCGGGCGCGAGTCTGAAATCCAGGACGCCATCCGCGCCTTCCGCAAGGAGTACGCGGAGCGCGTGCCCTCCATTCCTGCAGACCTCTGCTACCTGGAGGGCGAGCTGCGCGAGCGCTATCTGGATGACATGCGCATCTGCCAACATTTCGCCACGCGCAACCGTGAGCTCATGGCCAAGGTGATTGTGGAGCGCCTGCACCTGGATGTGCAGGACCAGTTCCACACCATCCACAACTACATCGACCATGGGAGCAACATCGTCCGCAAGGGCGCCATCTCCGCGCGTGCCGGTGAGAAGCTGCTCATCCCCGTCAACATGCAGGACGGCTGTATCTACGGCGTCGGCAAGGGAAACGAGGATTGGAACTTCTCCGCACCGCACGGCGCGGGCCGTCTCATGAGCCGCATGCAGGCGCGCCGCACGCTCTCGCTGGAGGAATTCCGGCAGCGCATGCAGGGCATCTACTCCACCTCCGTTTCCATGGACACCCTGGATGAATCACCCATGGCCTACAAGGGCATCGATTCCATCCTCGGTCACCTGGAGCCCTCCGTGGAGGTCGTCGACGTCTTCAAGCCCATCTATAACTTCAAGGCGGCAGACGACCTGGATCCGTGGAAGAAAAAGCGCCTTGGAGCAACCATGAGCCGCACATAACCCTTCATGGGGTCGACGGGCATCCGACCCCATGCCGGCTCCGGCAGGGGGATGCTCGTATACTCCATCCCCTTGCCGCGAGCTTCCCGGCATGCCCATCTTCAGAAGTTGCGCGCATCATGCGCGCGCTCAACACCCAAGCACACCCCTGTGGTCTGGCGCTCACGCCTCTCCCCAGGGGCGTTTTTTCAATAGCCGTCGGGCAGGGAGCGGTACTTCAGCCACATGAGGGCGGCCAGCACCGCCAGGGAGAGGACGGTGTAGATGTAGCACGGCAAGCCGAAGAACGGGATGTCCGTTTGGAAAAGGTAGCCGTTCCCGAAGAAGTGGCACGCACAGCCCACCGCCGCGGCCATGAGTACTGCGCCTGTTACGCGGGATGCAGGCGTATCACCGCACAGTTTGCGCACGCCGTACGCCAGCGCAAGCCCCGCCAGCGGGTAGGCAATGGAGCCCGGTTCCAAGGCGTGGGCGTAGCCGCCGCCCAGCCAGTCGGCACCCAGGTTCCACACAGTGATGAACATGGCTCCGCACGCCCACGCGGCCACCCGGGTTTCCTGAAAGCGGCGGGCCAGCCAGTGGCACGCCATCACGATGCCCGCGCATACCGCCAGCATGAGGAAGAGGGGGCTGTGCGCGAGCGTCTCTGCCCCGCCGGAGGCATTCGGGAAGGTGGCGAAGATGGAGGCGGTGCAGGCGGCCATCACGGGCCATCCGCACCAGAGCGCGCAGGTGGAGAGGCGCGAGTAGATGCCGTTGCTGGGCTCGTTCACGTTAAACTCGTCGCAGAATCCGGCGATGCACGCAGCGCCCGCGCCGAGCGCTGCCACCAGCGCCCCCGCCGTGAACACTGCAAACGGCAGGCTGAACGTGAGCGAGGCCTTGCTCCACGCCATCCCCCATTCTGCGGGCGCGTAGAACACCGTGTCGCTGGGCGCGGCGGTTAGGTAGTTGGTTTCCACGCTGCGCAGCATGGCTTGCGACAGGATGAGCACCAAGACCAGGCAGACAAGGAAGATGCGGCTTTTCATGGATGGGGAAGGGGGTTACAGGATGTTTTCGGGGATATTGCCACGGCGGGTGAGGACCTGCTCCTGCGTGCAGCAGAGCAGCTCCGAGCGGCCGTTGGAGGTGATGGGGCGGGTGATGAGTTCCAGACGGCAGACTCCGGCGGCGTGTCGCGTTTCCTCCGTGGCGGCGGGGTCGCGCACGCAGATGCCTTGCCCCGCCAGTGTGGCGAAGCGGCCTTCAAACGTGCCGCGCGTCTCCACGGCAATCTCCACGCCTTCAGGGTAGAGCATGTTCTGCATCCATGGGCGCAGGGTCGCCGTGCTCAGCTGCACGCGGCATCCCGCCGCCAGCGCGGCCATCAGCATGATACACAGGTCCGCATCGGGCATGTCCTGCTCGGCACGCAGCGTGAGCCGCAGCGGGCGGTAGGAGAGTGTGGTGCGGTACATGGCGTTTTCGCGCAGCATGTGCTCGCGGCCGAACTCCGTCTCCCATTGCGAGGTGATGGACTTGGCGGCGGTGAGCATGCGCTCCGCATCCTCCGCGGATGGCGCGGGCTGCAGCGTGAGCCACGGCTTCACGGGCAGCTGCGGTTCCACTCCGTCCAGCGCGGCGGCATCCGCATCCCGTGCCGCTGCCAGCGCGGCGGCGAGCTGCCGCCCGCCCGTCATGGGTGTGCTGAGCTGTCCGTCTCCCTGCGGCTGGATACCGGGGTAGGGGTGGCAGATGCAGTTCACACAGCGGTTGCAGGCATCCACACGGCGTTCCCACAGGTGGATTTCCTCTTCATCGCGGGAGTAGATGGCGGCGTTCTGCCCCTCCGCCAGCTTCTGTTGGAGGGCCATGGCTTCTTCCGCATCTTTCACGCGCAGCAGGCCGATGGCCGGTATGTTCTGCGTGGCTTGCGTGAAGAACCCTCCCGCTTCCACGCCCGCGCGAACGCCGGGCGACCACAGCGCAATGTCCTTCCCCGCGCGGTGCGGTTGCACCAGCCAGGTCTCGTCCGCGTCCATGGCGGTGAGCAGCAGTTCCTGTTCATGCGTGGGCACGGCGGAGAGCAGTCCCATCTGCACGCCTTCCTCCCAACCGGGGCCGCAGATGATGGAGCGCACGGCATCCTGCAGCTCGTTGCGGAACTCCTGGTTGTCGTACACAGAGGCGTGAACCATGACGATGTGCGGCATTTCCAGGCATTGCCCGGCGTGGGTGAAAACGTTTTCTGCGATGTCGCGCACGGCGGTGTGCCAATCGGCGGTGGCTGCCAGGTACACGCTGGAGCTGCCGCAGCACCCGCCTATGACGGGCTTGCCGGCGGCTGCGGTGCAAAGGGCGGCGCTGCGCGTGGAATCCGCCACCGCCAGCACGGCGGTGATGCGTGGGTTGGCGGCCAGGCGTACAGAGGCCTCATCCGTGCAGATGGCGGTGAGCAGGCGCGGCGGCAGGAACTCCTGCTGTTTGAAGAGCTCGGCAATGCGCACGCCGAGCATCACTGAGCCGAACGGCGGGCGGTACACCACGGTGTTCCCTGTCATCCATGCGGCGGCAATGCCGCCCACGGCATCGGCCAGAGGGTGGGCATCGCCGGGCATCACCGCCACCACGCCGCTGCCGGTCCCCGTGGACTCTGCGGTTTGCACGTGCAGGCGGCATGCATCCATGGCCATGATGATTTCCCTCTCCGCTTCCTCCAGCGTGAGTCCGCACTCGCGGATGAGCAGGCCGATGAACGTGGATTCCTTCATCTCCAGCTCCGCCGCCAGGCGCAGCAGGTGCGCGCGGCGTTCCTCCCACGGCTCCGCCGGCGTGGCAGCGGCTTGCGCGGCGCTGGCCACCAGGCTTTCCAGCGTGGCGTCGTCCATGGCGAGGAATCGGTAGTCCACGTGTTCCGTGTTGTAGGTGGAGATGCGTTCACAGGGAAGCTCTTCGCTGCCGGGGAATCCGTCGTCGGCCGCCACGAGCGGGCGCTGCCAGCGGTTGGCTTCTCGCTCGCCCGCGTGGCGCAGGGCGGTGAGGCGTTTGCGGTTGAACACGCGTGCGCGCGGCGTGGGGTGGAACATGCTGTCGCCGGCTTCGCTAGGCTGTTCTTCCGGTGGCGTCAGGGATTCTGTGAACTCACGGTGCAAGCGACCCCAGGTGGGAGATTGCGGGTCGATTTCGTACCCGTAGGCAAAGAAGCTGCCGGGGCGGGAAAGCTTGTGTGCGATGTTCTGCAGGTGGCGGGCTGCGGCGGCGTCCTGCCCAGCGGGGGTGACGCCGTAGGTGAGGGTGACGCGGCAGCCCAGCTCGCCAAGTGCGCGGGCCACATGGTTCGCCAGGCCGCCCACCAGGCAGAACGGCGGCATGCCGGGGCGGCCGCTGCCGGCCCAGTCCACCAGCGCAAAGGCAATATCGAAAAGGTTGTGCGAGCCGATGACGGGCGTGACGGCGCGCGGGTCCGCGGCCATGGCGGCGTGCACCATCTGCTTGTAGCGGGCGTCCGTTTCCGCCTTGGTGCGGCACACGGCGTTGGCGGAGCCGTGGCGGGCGGTGCATTCCTGCTCCTCGTCCAGGTGGGCTCCCTTCACCAGCAGCAGCTTCAACGGTGCGGCCCCCGCAGCGGCCCGGTTTCCCGCCCAAGTGGTCAGCCCCCGCAGGATGGCCGGCGTGCCCGCCAGGTAGGCGGGAAGCTCGATGGCCACATCCGCTCGGTTCAAATCCTGCCCTTGCAGGGCAATGGTGAGGGCCTCTGCCACCATGTGCGCGGTGGGGGAGAGCCCGCTCTCCACAATGACAGGGCGGGTGCGCCCCTTGGCCAGGGAAAGACGGATGATTTGGTGCAGGCGTGAGGCGAGCGCGCGCACGCCCTCTTCCGGGGAGTACGGGGAAAGGTTGGGACAGAGGCGCCAGGGCTGCACCACCACGCCGGCGGCATCCTGCCGTTCCAGCACAGCCTCCAGGTTCTTCATGTACTGCGCCGCGCCCTTGTTGCCCCGCACCACGGGCACCAGCGGGTTGAGCGCCACGCCCTGGCCGTCCGTGGAAAGCTGGTGCACCCGCAGCATCAAACGGCGCACATGTGCCGGCAGCACCAACCCGCCGAACGCCGAGTGGAACGCCCGGTGCGCTTCTCTCACCGCGTACGCGGACAAGCTTTCCGGCAGCAGGGCCGCCGCGCGCAAACGCCATTGCGCCGCGCGGTTGAAGACGGTGGGCAGCTCGCTCTTGCGCCCGGCCAAATCGCGCAGCGTGGCCATTTGCAGCGCGGGGTCCGTGGTCATCAGCACATGGGTGCAGAGTTTCGTCAGGTACTGCCGCGTGGTCTCATCGCTCACCATTTGGTGCAGGGCGTTGCCCAGCGCGCGCTCCGCGGGGCGGATGCCCTCCCACGCGGTCACCAGCAAATCCTCTGCCAGGTGCGTCACGGATTCGGGCGCGGCGAACGCGCTCTGGCGGCGCGCTCGCGCCTCCCCAAGCTGGGTTGTCATGTCCTTGGTGTCGCCCATGGGTGAAGGGTGGGGTTATTTTTCCAACATATCCCAGTCGATGAGGTCCGACAGGGTTTCCGAGATATAGGCGCGCAGGTTGTTTTCCGCGTCCTCGCGGCTTACGTGCAGGACTTCTCCGTAGTAGGTGCCCACTTGGTAGTATGCCCAGCGCTCCACGTAGCCGTGCACCACGCGGTCGTACATGTCCTGAAGCGTGCGCGACAGGTGGTCCGATTTGATGACGCCGTGGCCGACGAAGATGTAGTAGTTGACGTGCTGCACGGTGACCTCCGCGCCGTTCGGCAGCTTTTCCTGGCTTTTGGAGAGGATGCACGTGAAGGTGAGCTCCCGCCCGTTCTTGAGCTTGAGCCGCACCGGTTCCGTCGTCAGATCGTAGTGACCCTGTGCGGGCAGGCAGCGCTCCGGCCGGTGGATGGAGGTGTTCATATCGCTGCCGGAATAGACGATGGAGGCGTTGATTGGCGGCAGGGGATCAAGGCTCACGGAGCGGTAGACCGCCTTGCTGAACTTGGTGTCGGCAGCCAGGGTGATGCGTTCCACCTCGCTCTCCTGCTGGCGCTCGCCGCGCCAGGTGCCGGCGGTGATTCCCAGCGGCAAATCCGGGCGAATGGCGGATTCCATCAGGGTGTCCTGCGTGGGCATGATTCCCACCAGGGTGAACAGCGCGCCAAGCAGCAGGGCCGGCAGCAGACCATATATCCAGGCTTTCACGGCTGCACCTCCTTTCCACTGTTGATGCGGCGTACCACCTTGCGCTTCTTGAGGAAGGGCAGCTCGCCCGCCAGCAGCCCGTGCAGCAGCATCAGGCATACCAGGCTCGCCGGGAAGAAGAACAGCAGCCCGGACCAGTCGTGCCACGTCTTGCTGGCGAACGCCGGGTTTATGTACTCGGCGAACACGAAGATGCTCGCCACGCGGAACGCGTTGGCCACGATGGAGAGCGGGATGGCGCTCACCGCCAGAACAATCCTCTTCCACAGCGCCAAGCCGGATGCCAGGTACGCCCAGGCCGTGGATATCATGATGAGCGCCATGAGCGAGCGCATGCCGGAACAGCCGCCCGCTATGTTGAAGGCATCCCAGTTGCCGGTGGCGGATGCTATGTTGGTGCCCTCCACCACGGTCTGCACGCCGCAAAGGGTGGCGCCCCAGTGGGCCGCCTTGGTGGCCAGCAGCTGCATGCCCACCGTGGCCTGTTGGAAACCCGGCAGTGGAATGCACAGCCAGATGAAGAAGAACGGGAACGCGCTCTTGAGCGCCGCGCGCCCGCCCCAGTAGCACCACACCAGCCCTGTGAGCATGAACGGCAGCGCGCCTATTGCCACACGCCCTTGGTGCGTGCGCACCGCCAGCAGCCCCAGCACGGCACCGAATCCCAGCATCCACAGTCCTTGGAGGCTCGGCTTGAACACCACGTCCTTCATCTGCCCCCACGCATGGTGCAGCAGGTACAGGGAGAGCAGGGGTACCATCCAGCCGTGCTCGAAGTCGTTCTCCGGATTCCAGGCGGATACCAGCCAGCGGAACGCCGTTTCATGACCCTCCACATACGCGGACAGGGAAAAGTAGTACCACCACAGCAGCGCCAGGCACACGCCCAGCCCAACCCAGGCGGGCAGCCCCAGCCGCCAGCAGCTTTTTTTATCTGTCTCAGGCTCAGTTTCCATCGTGAATTTTGACGCCTACTTGAACTTTAGTATTGCAATTTTTGCCAAATTGTCAAGAATAGAGGGGCAACCTTGCACTATTATGAAACTCATCAGCGGTACTGCTCATCCTCAATTAGCGAAGAGCATTGCAGATGTCATGGGGCTGCCCCTCTGCGATGCCACCGTCACCACTTTCCCCGACGGTGAAAGCTTTGTCCAGATCAGGGAATCCATTCGCGGCGCGGACGCCTTCATCATTCAGCCCACGTGCCCGCCCACCAACCACAACCTCATGGAGCTGCTGGTGATGGTGGATGCCGTGCGCCGTGCCAGCGCCAGCCGCATCACCGCCGTCATGCCCTTCTACGGGTATGCACGCCAGGACCGCAAGGACAAGCCCAGAGTGCCCATCACCTCCAAGCTGGTGGCCAATCTCCTCACCGCCGCAGGCGTGAACCGCGTCCTCGCCATGGACCTCCATGCCGCGCAGATTCAGGGCTTCTTTGAAATCCCCGTGGACCATCTCCACTCCCTCCCCGTGCTTGTCAAGCACCTCAAGGAGAAGTACGTCCAGAACATGAGCAACCTCGTGGTCGTCTCCCCGGACATCGGCGGCGTCAAGAACGCCAAGAGCTATGCCAACGTCCTCGGTACCGAGCTCGCCATCGTCGCCAAGCAGCGCATCTCCGCCACAGAGGTGGACGCACACGCCGTCATCGGCAACGTGGAGGGCAAGGATGTCCTCATGATTGACGACATGACCGAATCCGGCGGCACCCTCTGCGCCGCCGCCAAGATCTTGAAGGAGCACGGTGCCGCACGCATCTTCGCCGGCGTCTCCCACGGCGTCCTCAATGAAGCCGCTCGCGCCCGCCTGAAGGACAGCCCCATCGAGTGCCTCCTCACCTCGGACTCCGTCCCCATGGCCTACGGCGAGAATGTCGACACCGTCAGCATTGCCCCGCTTCTGGCACAGGCCATTGCAAACATCCACAACAACGACTCCGTCACCCATCTCTTCGAGATCTGACGCAGCCGTTCACCCACCAGAACCCCGCCGCCGCCCACCCCGGGTCCCGGCGGGTTTTTTGTACGCGCCTAATTTAGTTTGACATCGCCATGTTCCGCTTGGCGGAGAACAATCTGTGCCAGGAATTCCTTGGTGGGCTTGGTGAGGCGCTTGCAGCCGAAGAACGAGGCTACACCCTTGATGTGGGCATCGCTGCCAACAATGCACTTCAGGTGTCCCTGCATGAATTGAGATGCCCCTGCAATCTCCTTGACGGATATTTCATCCCAATCGCGCGGCCCTTTCTGGCGCAGGGTTATCGTTACTGTGTCTCCCTCGTTCGCGGGGCAGTAGAACACGTTCGGGGGGGCGTCACCAATGCTTATGTCGGTGATTTTGCCGATGCGCTTGGCGCTCATCAGATGGGAGAGGATGAGAGTCATGCGGTTTGCCTCCCTCTTGTTGCGCGCAATGCCGAATCTGCGCAACAGGTATTTCAGGCAAACGGGAGACTCCTTGTCTATGATGTTGAACACCTCCTCCATCAGGCTGGTGTCGCTCATTTCAAAGGTGGGGATTGCCTGGATACGCTCATAGGCAACGTATTCCTTGCCTGTCACCTCTTCCGGCGTCTCCTGCTCTTTCTCCGGCTGCCTTTCCTCAGGCGCGGGAACGGCTTCGCCTGATTCCAGCAGGGTGGGCAATTCGCATTCCTCCACCGGCCCTGCAGCCTTGTACTCTTCCAGTCTCTTGACGAGCCTGTCTAGGCAGGCCTGGGGATGGCGCCACCAATCGACTGCCCAGATGTTGAGCATGCGCCAGCCGTGCATCCGCATAGTTCCGTTGCGCACCACGTCACGGTCGCGCGCTGTGTGGGATGCCGCGTACTCCGGCCCGTCTATCGTGATGCCGCACAGCATCCGCTCTTCATCGTTGGGGTCGGTCACGGCAATGTCCACCCTGTAGTTCGTGGTGCCGATTCCCGTGGCGCATTTCCAGCCTTTCTCCTGCAGTTCGCGTGCAACGGCAGCGGCCAGACGGTCTCGCCGCAGGCGACTTTCCTCCGCAGAAGACATGGACCCGCTGCGCGCGTATTCCAAGAATGCTTTCAGGTCCGCCGCGCCGCGCGCCCTGGTTTTGGAGATGTTGATTTCTTCCGGCTTCATGGAAGTGAATACGTGCATGGCACAGCGTGCGCGCGTAACTGCCACGTTCAGGCGCTTTTCTCCACCCGCCAGATTCAGCGGTCCAAACATGGCGGGCATCTTGCCTTTGGCGTCCTTGCCGTAGGTGGTGGAAAAGTAGATGACACCGCGCTCGTCACCCTGCACGTTCTCCAGGTTCTTCACGAAGATGTATTCGTGTTCGTCGTCCCCTGAGAAATAGGGCTCCAGCGAGGGGTCTTTGATGCGTTCCTCCTCCAATAGTTCATTGATGAGTGCCTGTTGGGTGCAGTTGAATGTCACTACGCCCATGCTGGTGGCTTCCGTGTACCGGAATCCCGGTGCGCGCAGCGTTTCTAGGATGTGGTCCACCACGGCGCGAGCTTCGATGGGGTTCACCCTCTTGGATGCGCCGGATTCGTACACGCCGTTGCAATAGTGGTATTGCACTGCCTTGTCGTGCGTGCAGGGCGCGGGGAAGGTGGTCATCTTGTTCTCATAGTAGTTTTCGTTGGAGAAGCGGATGAGCGCTTCCGACTTGCTGCGGTAGTGCCATGTGAGGTCCATCTGGGGGATGCCGCACGCCAGGCATTCGTCGAGGATGCTCTCCATGTCCTGCTCTGCAATGGCATCGTCTCCGTCGTCGGATTGGCTTCTGCCGAAGAAACTGGTGGGCGGCATCTGGTGCGGGTCGCCCGTGATGATGGCGCTCTTGCCGCGCGCGATAACGCCCACGGCATCCCAAACAGGGATTTGGGACGCCTCGTCGAATATCACTACGTCGAACTGTTTGGTATCGGCCGTGAGATATTGGGAGACGGAGAGCGGGCTCATCAGGAAGCAGGGCTTGAGCAGCGGGGTGATGTTGGGCGTGCTGCTTAAAATCTTTCTCAGGGCGAGGAAGTTTTTCTGCTTGGAAAGCTCGCGTTGCAGGATGGCCGTTTCTTGGCCGAAACGAGCAATCGTTCCCGCCTTGAGGGTGAGGAGGTGGCGAATGTGGTTGCCGGTGATTTTGCGCAGTCGTTCGTCCCACTGGACGAAATCTCGGATGCGCTCTTCATGCAACAGGGGCGAGAATTCGCGCAGCGTTTCCACGCTGTCCACGGCGGCGCGCAACCTCGCGCGGGAAAAGTTTACTTCAGCAGCCGCTTCCAAATCTTGCGGGGAAACAGCGCCGGAGCGCAGGTTTTCCGCCAGCTCACCGTAGCCGTTTTCGCGGGCGGCTTGCAGCTGTTTGTTCCAAAGGACGATTTCCTGCCAAGAGTCCTTGCAGTTGAGCATGCTTTCCGCCCACTCGCGTGCTTCTCCCGGCCCATGGGGTATGAATCCTGTTGATTCGGCACCCAAGGCATCGGCAAGTTTCATTTCAAGCGCTGAAACCTTCTCATCCGTCTCCTGATTGCGGCTCTGCTCGTTCGCCAGGCGCGCGGTACCACCGCCAAGCAGCTTTTCCGCCAGCGTGGGCGCGTTGTCATGCAACTGCTGCAACTTGTCCGCCAGGATGCGTGCCCTTTGCAGTTCCTTGTCCCCGGTTTCCACTCCCTTGAACAAGGCGTCTGGCAGGGCGGGAGCGTTGAGCGCCAATATCTCCTTGCGCAGGTCCCGCATTTCAATGAGCGTTTGCAAGTCTTTCAGGCAATCCGGCTGTTTGGTGCTGGTGGCGAGCATTTGGAGATAGCGCGCCACCTTTTTCATGGAGAGCCAGCGCAAGGGGGCCGACTTGAGCATGGTTTGGCGGCATTCCTTGAACCAATCTCCAAGCTCGGCGTCGTCCAGAGCCTTTTCCGGGTACGGAAGCGAGAGGGCTCCTTGCAATTCGCGGTATTTGGAGGCTTTCTCGACGATTTGCCCCAGCGTTTTAAGCGTCTGGGGTGCCTTGTCCGGTATGAGCGCGGCGCAATCCGTTTCTCCCTCTGCGGCAATCTCCATCATTGTGGGGATGTAGGGGGCGGCCTTTTTCAGTTCATTTTCGGTGATGCCGAGCTCCTGCCTCAGGTTTTCCGTGGCCTTGTCCTTCTCGCCGGCAAGCTCTGCATACTGCCGCAGCAGCGCGGCTAGGTCATCCTCCCAGCCGAGAGAGTAGTCGGTGGTGAAGATGCTCTTGGCGCACGCTCCCGCCTTGTCTTGCAATATGCCGTAATGCCTGGCCAATTCATGGGTCTGCTGCAACATGGCTGCCTTGCGCTCTGCGGTACAGGTCAAGGGGTCGTCCTCCATAACCTTGAACACGGGCAAGTGACCGTGGGCGGCTATGTTGCTGATGTCGTGGTACAGGCTGGTGCCGTCCGGGTACGGTTTGTGGACTTCCCACGGAAGGAGGTTGAGTTGGTATCGCAGGGTGGCCATGGAGAATGTCTCCTGGTCCCATGAATCTTCCGGCAGGGAAACGCTCACGCTTTCCACGGCTGCGCGGAACTGGTTCATCACCTCCTTCATGAGGCACTTGTTGGAGTGGAGCTCCAGGCAGAAATCCCCCAGCCCTATTTTGTTCAGGCGCTTGCGCACAACTTCCAGCGCCACGGCCTTTTCCGCTACGAACAGAACCGTCTTGCCATGCCCTAGGCAGTGGGCAATCATGTTGGCAATCGTTTGGCTCTTGCCCGTGCCTGGTGGCCCCACCAGTACGAAATTTTTCCCGCGTGCCGCTGCCAGTACTGCCGCCAGCTGCGATGAATCACAGGGCAGGGGCGTGAACACTTGCGTGGCATCTACTTCGTTGTCCAGTGAATACGGGTCGGGAAAGCCTTCCTGTTCGGGGAAGCTCCCGCGGTTCTCCGTGGCCAAATGGCCGACAATGGGATGCTTGAGCAGTGCCTCCCTGCGGTCGCTCATATCTTTCCACATCAGGTATTTGGCGAACGAATAGGAGCCGATGGAGCATGTCTCCACCACTTCCCACCCTTGCATGCGGCTCACCGCCTTGCGTACGATGTCGAAGATGCGCGCCACGTCCAGCCCGGAATCGTCCGTGGGCAAGTCTCCCTCGAGCTCCGGCAGTTTGATGCCGAATTCCTTGTCCAGCAGTTCCAGCAGCGTGTGGTTGATGAGCGCAGTCTCATCCATCCCGCGCAGCGTGTAGTCGGCTCGGGCGCTGGTGCGGCTGATGCGCACGGGCATGAGCAGGATGGGTGCCAGCATTGAATGGTCGCTGCGGCCCCCCTGCTGCACCCAGCGCAGGAACCCGCATGCGATGTACAGCGTGTTGGCACCGCTTTCCTCCATCTCTCGGCGGGATGCTCCTTCCAGTCGCTGCAGGGAGCGGACTAGCGCGGTGCGGGGCATGCTGGAAAGAAGCTCCCTCTTGGGGAACATGGTATAGGCGGCTTCCGACAAGATGCGGCGCGTGTCGTCGTTGTTCGCCTGTTGGACACGGGTATATTCGCGCCAAGCCGTTTCCGGCAGCGCTTTGATTTTGAATGCGGCCCCGGCGGCCAGACCGTCTTCCAATGCCGGGACATCCGGGATGACGAGTTGGATGTTTCCCCTTTCATTCAGGCAAGTGTTGAGCAGATTGTTCCGCAGGGAGAGGTCCAGCAGCTTGTGCTGCCACCTCTCGATACGCCCGGCGGGTTGGGAGGTGAGAATTTCATCCGCCAATTGGATGCCTTTCTTCTCCAGTCCACTGAGGTTGGGTTCCGTGCATTCTCCCAGTATGGGTTTGATGCCTTCCGTGTGCCAAATCTGCTCAAGGTCCAGGCAAACGAAATAGTCTTCCGTGCTGACAGAGCGGATGCTGTGGGTGGCCGCTTCAACCGCAGTCTTGAAGTTGAAAGCTTCCTCGTGAACGTTGAAGGCTGTCGTTTCTATGGGGAGGATTTCTCCTTGCTCTACTAGGTTGCGAATGGTGGCAATCGGGGTGTATGTGAGGGAGGGGAGCGCGGTGTTGCTCATCATGATTCCCACAAATGCGTGGCCGTGCGTCAGGAATACTAGGGGATTGAGCCGCAGCCGCGCGGTACATGCGGCAAACAACAGGGTTGAATCCATGCATAGGGATTTGCCCTCCTCCTTGATGATGGAAGGTGTGCGCACCCGCTGGCCCACCGTGAAATCGAGGATTCCCCGCTCTTCCGGGATGTTGTATTCTATGCCGTATTTAAGCAGCAGATCCCATAGGCTGTTCAATACGGCGCATATGCCTTCCTTGTCGCAATCATAGCCGGGCCACACCAATTCATCCGCCGGATGCTCAATTTTGAGAGAGAGCCGCAAATCCTCCATGATGGCGTTCACCACAGGGTCGTACGGCAGCGTGAGCGCGGCAAGTGTTTCCGGAAATTCGTGGCCGCCCGCCCAGGCGTTGAAGGCCAGCCATTGGAAATCATCTTCCTTTTGGGCAAGGAGATACCCGTCCTCGTCCTCCAGTTCTACCACCACATGACCCGGTACCTCGTCCCGTAGCTTGATAAGCTTGTCGTAGTCGTATTTCGGACATCCCCCGGTCAGGATCAAAGGCTCGCCCGCTTTGATCTCTCCCAGCGTGTAATGCTGTGGCGCGGCGAAATCCGGCGAGAACTTGATGTTCAAACGCATCCCCTGCAAGTCGGTGTCGCTGTTGATGGTGATGTTCCATACCACAGACCGCCCGTTTTCCAAATAGATAATGGACGAGTACTTGTTGATGATGAGGTCTATCCTAACGTTTGGGACTTTTTGGGTGTCGGCGTTCATGGTTGGGTGGTCGTTATCCACCCATTATACATGACGCCCCCACCCTGTCAAGTAAGGTGCATCGCAGTGGAAATGCGAAGGGATTGCGCATCGTGCTGTTCTGGCTGCTTGACAGGCGGCTGTGTGCATGTAAAATCAGGGGTGAAGCATGGAAGAGAAACTACAGCGGGTGACGCACAGCCTTTGGTTCGACATTCTGGTTGCGGTGGTGATTCTGGTGATGGCCGTGAACTTGGGCGTGGGGCTGAGTTGCCCGGAGTATGCTGGCATCGTGGATATGATAGACCTGGCTTGCTCCCTGTTCTTCTGCGTGGAGCTGCTGGTGCGCATCCTCTCATACGGCGGCAGGTGGTACCGCTTCTTCACCAAGGGTTGGAACCTGTTCGACTTTGTGCTCATCACGGTGACAATGCTGCCGTTCTTCAGCAGCGGGTTGTTGGTGCTGCGCCTGTTTCGCGTGATGAAACTTGGGCGCCTGTTCTCGGCAACGCCGCAACTGCGCATTCTGGTGACGGCGCTGTTTCGCAGCCTGCAACCCGCCGCCGGAGTGTGCTTGCTGCTTCTTATCGTTATCTACATCTATGCGGTGATTGGTACGGAAGCCTTTGCCGGCAACGATCCGCAGCGTTTTGGCTCGCTCGGCATCAGCCTGGCGTCCATGTTCAGCTTCATCACCATTGACGACTGGTACGATGCCTTTCTGACCGCCTACTACGGCAGCGATGTCATCCAATCCCGCGTGGGCAACGGCGTGCTGGCCGTACCCAGCGCGCCGGAAGCGTTCGGCTGGCAGGCCGCGCTGTTTTTCTTCTCCTACATGATGATGGTCACATTCATCATCATGAACCTCTTTGTGGGCGTAGTGATTTCCAGCCTCCAGTCAGCCCACGAATACCTCAAGGAATGCCACTGCAAGAAAAACGAAGACGGCGAGTGAACCGCAGGGCGGTGTTGTTATACGCGCGCTCAGCGGGCGGCGGGAGTGTTGGCGAAGAGGTCGTAGAGGCGCGTGTTGATGAAGTAGACGTTTCGCCCCAGCTTCTGCTTGCTCAGGAGACCGAGTTCCGCCAGCTTCTCCAGATATTTGGAGGCGGTGGGGCGGCTGATGCTCATCTCCCTTTCCAAGTGCTCTGACTTGGTGTAGGGAGCATGGAAAAGGCAGTTGAGCAAATCGTGGCTGTAGATTTTGGGGCACTCCCTGCGCATGGTGTCCTTGTACTGCGCCATGAGGGTGGAAATGCCGTTCACCAGGCCTATCGTTTCCATGGCTGTCTCCTCTATGCCTTTCAGGATGTAGAGCACCCATTGCTCCCAGGCGGCGGCGTCCGCGTTGTCGCGGATGCCTTGCAGCAGGCGGTAGTATTCCGGCTTGTTGCGCGTGATGTAGCGGCTCAGGTACAGGATGGGCAGGTCCAGCAGCCCGTTGACAACCAGGTACAGGATGCAGATGATGCGTCCCGTGCGCCCGTTGCCGTCGTAGAACGGGTGGATGCTTTCAAACTGGTGGTGGATGACGGCCAGCTTGATAAGGGGGTCCACATCCTGCATGTTCGGGGTGTTGATGTAGGCCTCCAGGTTTTTCATCAGCTGCACGATATCGTCGGGGTTCTGGGGCGGGGTGTAGACCACCTCCCCGCTTTGGTTTTTGAGCACGGTACCCGGCATGGCGCGGAATCCGGTGCGGCTGTCCACCAGCACGCCCTGGATATCCATAATCATGTTGTTGGTGAGTAGCGCGTCCTTGCGGACGGCAGTGAAGCCCTTGCGGATGGCCTCGCGGTAGCGCATGACCTCCTTGGTGGCGGGGCTGCATGCCATGTCCCGGAATTCCAGGTTGGCGCGGTACAGGTCGTCCTGGGTGGTGACAATGTTCTCCACGGAGGAGCTTTCCCGCGCCTCCTGCAGGGTCAGGGTTTGGATGAGGATTTCCTCGTTGGGAATGGTGCGGGCGAGCCCTTTCAGCTCCGCCAGCCTTTTGTTGGCGGAGTTGAGCTGTTTCAGCACGGCCTTGGTCTCGATGTCGAAGGCAAAGGGAAGCGGCTGAACTGGCGTGTTTGGGGCGTCTTGCATTAAGCTCAGTAAACACAGCATTTTCCCCTCTGTCAAGCCCAATCAACCACCATTTGTAAAAAAAATGCCATTTCTTTTACAAATGGGCGATGACGTGTAAAGAAAATTGGATTTTTTTTACATGACAGGCTCCTCATGTTAAAAAAATGGTGTTTTTTTAACATGAGAACGCGGATGATGCGGATGAAAACCTAACTAACGATGAAAATAAACGTGCGTTCGCCCAAGAAAGGCGGTTGGGGCATCCCTGGACATTGGAGTTGCAGTGGGGCGGGGTCATGGTACAATAGGGGAGCAAACATGAACCGCTCTGCGTACCAGTACCGGATGTTTCTGCTGCGGGTGATGCGCGCGCTGCGCATCGGGCAGCGGCAGGCGGTGCTGGTGCAGGCGCTGCTGCTGGGATTGGCGGGGGCGGTTGCCGCGCTGGCGTTCGATGCGGCCATCGAGGCGGTGCAGTGGGTGTACACGGGTTTCGCGGGCACGCGGGTGGACTGCTTCATGCAGCTGCCGGGCTGGGCGCGGGTGCTGTTGCCCGCCGCGGGCGCCATCCCCGCCGCGCTGGTGCTGCTGTTCGCCAAGCGGGTGGACAAGCGCCCCATGCCGGAGTACATGGAATCCTTTTCCCTGGGGGACGGACGCCTGCCGCGCCGCCAGGGCTTCCTGCGCAGCCTTTCCGCCGTGCTCTCCATGGGCAGCGGCGCGTGCATCGGCAAGGTGGGCGCCATCATCCAGACCTCCGCCGTGGCGGCATCCGCAGCCGGGCGCGCGCTGCACGTGTCGCCCTCCCGCCTGCGCCTGCTGGTGGGCTGCGGCGCGGCGGCGGGCATGACCGCAGCCATCCACACGCCGCTGAGCGCCTGCCTGTTCGTGTGCGAGGTGCTGGTGGGCACCTTCAGCATCGGCTACATGGCGCCGCTGCTGGCGGCCACGTGTGCAGCATACGCGCTGCTGTGGCTGCTGGGTCGCACGGATGCCATTTTTGCGGCGGACGCGGCGCAGGTGGCGTTCGGCTCCCTGCCGCAGGTGCTGCTCTGCGCGGTGCTGGCGGTGGCTGCCGCCCTCTGCGGGCGCGGCTGGGTGTGGTTCGCCAGGTGGATGCGCCGCCGGCTGGACGGACGCCCCGCGTGGCTGCCCGCGCGCATGGTGGCGGCCGGCCTGCTGGTGGGGCTGGTGGCGTATGAAGACCCCTTCATCGTGGGCAACGGGCAGGAGGCCATCGCGGCCCTGCTGGCGGGCTGCCTGTCCACCCCGCACGCGGCGGCGCTGCTGTGCTGCAAGGTCCTGCTGGTGGCGGTGGTGTTCGGCGCGGGCACCATGGGCGGCATGCTCATGCCCACGCTGATGATAGGCTGCTTCATCGGCGCCTTGTTCGGCGCGGGTGCGGAATCCCTGGGCCTGGGCGGCGGTGCGCTGCCGTACGCCCTGGTGGGCATGGCTGCCTTCTTCGGCGTGGCCGCGCGCGCGCCCATCACCGCACTCCTTTTGGTGATTGAATTCACCATGAACGCCACCCTCATCTTCCCGCTCATGCTCGCCGTGGCCGTGGCATACGGCGTGGCACGCCTCCTGCCCGCCGGTTCCCTCTACGACCGCGCTCCCGACGCCACCGCCTTCGATGGCCCGCCCTCCGCCCTCCGCGTGGCAGACGTCATGCGCCGCAGCCCCCTGCAGGTCCACACCTCCGCTCCCCTGGACCGCGTGATCCACCAGATGCTCCGCCACCCGGACGAGAACGTGCCCGTGGTGGATGCCTCCGGCCGCTACGCCGGCCTGATCCTGGCGTCGGAACTCCCCGGCACCCCGGACGGCCCCGGTCTCACCGCCGCCGACCTCATGCATGCGGATGCACCCGTCCTCTCACCCTCCGACGGTCTGCCGGAGGCTCTCCGCGCCTTCCAATCCACCCCGCTCAACTCCCTCCCCGTGGTGAGCTCCGCGTCCGGCGCCCTCTGCGGCATCGTCTCCCGCACGGAACTCTACCGCACCGGAATCCTCCTCCTCCGCAAGGCCGTGGCCCGCGATTGACAGTTGCAAGCTGGTTGCAAGTAGGTTGTTTGGGCCAGTAACCGGGCGAAAGCTCGGCGAAAGCTGTGACGAAGCTGTGACGAAGCTGTGACGAAGCTGTGACGAAGCTGTGACGAAGCTGTGACGAAGC
>CALCWC010000108.1 GCA_937905985.1 uncultured Verrucomicrobiales bacterium
CCATAAATGGCACGTACAGTGGTGTGAGAGGGGGGCGAAAGCCCCCCTACTCGATCCGCGCGGCCGTCAGCCGCGCCGAACTTCAAATAGTACATAGTACCCAGTACACAATTGTAAATTGTAGTGGCATGTCACGCGCTCGCGCGTGACATGCGCGGGGTTTGGTGGTAGAATAACACGCGATAACAGGTTTTTCCCATGATGATCAAATCTGATTTCCTGGTGATTGGCAGCGGAGCCGCAGGGCTCAGCTTCGCTTTGCGCGCCGCGGAACACGGCAAAGTCATTGTCCTTTGCAAGGACGACCCTTTGGTTTCCAGTTCCGCCAAGGCCCAGGGCGGCATTGCTGCCGTGACCGACAAGAACGACACCTTTGAGGAGCACATTGCCGACACGCTGGATGCGGGTGCCGGTCTGTGCGATGAGGATGCGGTCCGCACGATCGTGACGGAGGCTCCGGAAGCCATACGCGAGCTGCTGTCCTGGGGCGTGGATTTCGATACGGAAAAGGACGGCGAGTTTGAGCTGGGGCGCGAGGGCGGCCACGGCAAGCGCCGCATCCTGCACGCCAAGGATACCACCGGTTTGGAAATCAGCACCAAGCTGCTGCATTGCGCGCAAGCCCACCCCAACATCACCCTGTTGGACCACCGCATCGCTATCGACCTCATCACCACGGCCAAGCTGGGCTGTGTGACGGAGGACCGCGTTCTTGGCGCGTACGTGCTCAACCCCGCCACGGGCGAGGTGGACATTTTCCGCAGTGACCGCGTGCTGCTGGCCACCGGCGGCACCGGGCGCTGCTACATGTACACCACCAACCCGCCCACCGCCACGGGCGACGGCGAGGCCATGGCCTGGCGCGCCGGAGCCAACGTCTCCAACATGGAGTTCGTGCAGTTCCACCCCACCACCTTCTACAATCCCAACGGCAAGGACAACGACGGCCTCACCTTCCTCATCTCGGAAGCCGTGCGCGGCGAGGGCGGCGTGCTCCGCGGCCCGGACGGCCAGGAGTTCATGCAGAAGTACGACAAGCGCGGAAGCCTGGCCCCGCGCGATATTGTGGCCCGCGCCATCAACAGTGAAATCCTGCGCACAGGCCATCCCTGCATGTACCTGGACATGACCCACAAGCCCAAGGGCTTCATGGCGGAGCGCTTCCCGTACATCTACGAGACCTGCAAGAGCTACGGCGTGGACGCGGAGGTGGACATGATTCCCGTGGTGCCCTCTGCCCACTACCAGTGCGGCGGTGTGGCCACAGACACCAACGGGCGGTCCTCCCTGCGCGGGCTCTTTGTGGCGGGCGAGTGCGGCTGCACCGGGCTGCACGGAGCCAACCGCCTGGCCAGCAACTCCCTGCTGGAGTGCGTGGTCATCACCAAGCGCGCCATTGCATGCATGCTCACCACCCTGCCGCTTGCCCACAAGATGGAGGAATACCCCATCCCGGAATGGCGCCATGGCGAGAAGGCCGAGCGAGACGACCTCGCCATCCTCTACCACTGCTGGGACGAAGTGCGCCGAACCATGACCGACTACGTGAGCATTGTGCGTACCGACCACCGTCTGCAGCGCGCCGCCACGCGCCTCCGCAACATCAACCGCGAAATCAACGAGTACTACTGGGGGTACCGCGTCACCCCGGAAATTATCGATCTCCGCAACCTTGCGCTCACCGCATCCCTGATTGTGGACTGCGCCATCCGCCGCAAGGAATCCCGCGGTCTGCACTACACGCTGGACAACCCCGGCAAGCTGATGGAGGCTGTTCCCAGCCTGCTGCACAACTGGTAAGCCATTTTCCCCAACAGCAAGATGAAGACCCTCACCTCCATCGCCTGTCTGTTCGCCGCGCTGCTCCTTTCCGGCAATGCGGGGGCCGTCGGCGTGTCCGGCGCGGGGAACAAGCCCGCCAAACCCGCTGAAGGACAAACCCAGACCACGGAAACCACCAAGCCGAAGCTGGCCACGGGCGGCGGCGGCGTAAAACCCACCTCGCAGTCCGCCAGCCGCCTGGTGCCGCGTGCCACGGATGCCACGCGCCGCCAGATGAGCGTGGAGAACCTGCGCGAGGCCTCCATCCGCAACGGCCCCATCAAACCCACCATCGACCAGAGCCACCGCCAGAACTTTCCGGACCCCAAGACCCTGCCGCAAACCAAGCGCATCGGCGCCTATCCCTGGCATTTCGATATCACCGCCACCTACTTCTTCATCGGTGAGCTCGCCTCCCAGAACAACCCCGTGCCCAACACCGCCAGCAGCTGGGACAGCATGTGGGATGACAACTACGGCGGATACGACGACCCCAACCCCGCGAACCGCGACCCCGTGACCTACGCCCCCAAGGGCTTCACGCCGCAGCTCAACCCCTTCTACGTGGCCCTGCCGTACAATGATATCCAGCACGGAGGCCCGCGCCCGGAGGCTTCCTCCGTCATTCCCTGGTACAACCGCGACAAGGCCGGCAAGTATGAATCCGTGTGCCGCGGCATGTGGGTGCAGATTTACTACAACGGCAGGTACTGCTTTGCCCAGTGGGAGGATGTGGGCCCGTTCTGCGTGGACGATTGGGAGTATGTGTTCAAGGGTGCGCGCCCGCGCAACACCTCCAACAAGTGCGCCGGTATCGATATCTCGCCCGCAGTGCGCGACTACCTCGGCATTCCCGGAGGCATGGCCACCGTGCACTGGCGCTTTGTGGAGTTCTCCCTGGTTCCGGGAGGTCCCTGGGCCCGCTTCGGCAAGGACAACCCCTTCGTCAATCCCGCCCTCACGCAGGCTGTACGCAAGTACCAGATCAAGAACCACATCGTCACCAAGAGCGGCAAGAAGCTTGTCAAGAAAACCACGGAGGGTGGCTCCGCCGAGCTCAAGCAGAAAACCAGCGGAGAACCCCTCCGCACCAAGGGCCGCGCTCCCTACGTCAAGCACAGCGTCGACCCCGCCAAGCTCAAAGACACCAAGCTCAGAACAAGATAAACCAGCCCGCGCGGCTATGCCGCGCCTAACTTTTCAATTTGTACATTGTACTTTGTACTTTGTACATCCCCTCCTCCAAATGCAATTGTTCCGAAATATAATTTTTGATTGGTCCGGCACGCTGTGCGACGACCTCGACCTCACCATCGAGGCCACGAACTACGTGCTCTCCCGCTGCGGCAGCGCACCGCTCACCCGCGAGCAGTTCCGCGCGGAGTTCCAGCTGCCGTATCCGGAATACTACGCCTGGAAAACCCCGGATGTCCCGCTGGAAGAGCTGGAGGACTACTTCCGCTACTCCTTTGCGCGCTCCACGGTGGGCGTCACCCCCATCCCGCATGCCGCAGAGTTCCTGGATTTCTGCAAGCGCCGCGGCATCCGCCTCTTCACGCTCACCAGCATGGATCCCAAGGCCTTTGTGGAGCAAGCGAAGGAACTCGGCTTCCACGACTACTTCGAGTACATCCACTCCGGCATTCACAACAAGGAGGTGTACATCCCCTCCCTCATGCGCATGCACGGCCTCAACCCGGCGGAAACCGCTTTCGTGGGCGACATGCAGCACGACATGGCCGCCGCCCACCGCGCGGGCGTTGCCGCCATCGGCGTGCTCACCGGGTACAACGATGCCAACCAGCTCTCCCAGGCGCACCCGGACATCATGCTGCCGGACCTCGCCGCCCTGCAAGCCCTGCTGGAGCGCACGGACACGCACGACACCATCCGTATCAACGGACTGGAGCTGCCCTGCCACATCGGTTGGCCGGACGAGGAGCGGGCCTCCCTGCAAACCCTCAAGGCGGATGTGGTGATGCACGCTCCCGTGCCATGCGTCGAATGCGCGGAGGACCTGGCCAACACCATCGACTACGATGCCGTGGCGCAACGCCTGGTCGCCCTTGCCGCGGAGGAACCCGTGAAGCTGGTGGAAACCCTGGCCCACAAGCTCGCCGCCGCCTGCGTGCGGGAATTCGGAGCTCCCTCCGCCACCGTCACTCTCTACAAGTATATTTTGCCCAATACCGACTCTGTTGCTGTGGTCACCACCGTTTCCGCTCCATGAAAAAGATTTTCAATTGCCTGCAGCTGGTGGCGCTTTGCCTTACCGTTGCCATTGTTCTCCATTACACCAAGGTGATGGAAATCAACGCCGGCAAGCCCGTGATGTGGATTGTTGCGGACGCCGCGCTCATCTACATCCTCATTTGCTGGTGGCACAAGCAATTCCGCGGCAAGGGCGGCCGCAAGCAGCGCGAGGAAAGGACGCGCCGCAAGCACATCCCGCCTCAGCCCGCCAAAGAGAAGGACAGGACGCCCTTCAACACCCACCTGCCCAAGTCCGACAAGCCTGTCTGGCGCAACATCCCCGGCCACGCCACCCTCCTGCTGGACACCAATGTGCTCATGTGCCCGGACGACATCATCCGCAGCTGGTTCGGCTACATCCTCCACAATGCCAAGAAGCGCTCATGGAAGGTGGTGGTGCACGGTGCCGTGTATGAGGAAATCATCGCCCATCTCAAGGGCAGCAATCCCGGCAAGGCCAAGGATGCCCGCCTCGCCCGCAACCGTATAGAGGTTCTCATGGACCAGCTCGGCACCAACATGGAAGGTCCGGAGATGCTGCTGGCTGCTGTGAAGCCCAAGACCGCCAGTTATGCGGACCCCAAGCTCATCGAGTACATGCTCACCCACAAGCGAACCTTCCTTTTCTCCTTCGACAACGACCTCAAAATCCGCTGCAAGCTCCTGATCCGCGACAAGCAGCCCTCCAATCGCGTCTTCTCCGAAGAGGATTTTTACGCGTAATCCTCCGCATTTGCAGGCGTAGGGTAAAAACAAAGACACCCCGCCGGATGGGCGGGGTGTGAAGATTGGCAAACGGCGTTGAGCCGTGTTATTCAGCGGCAGGCGCTTCTTCCGCAGGAACGGGAGTTTCCTCTGTCGGTGCGGGCGCTTCTTCCGCGGGAGCGGGGGCTTCCTCCACAGCGGCGGGCTTGGCCTTGGGCTTGCGCTTTGCCTTGGCCGGCTTCTCCGCGGGTTCTGTGTTTTCGGGCTCTGCGGGGGCCTTCGCCTTTGCCGGCTTCTTGGCGTGCGGCTTGCGCTGGCGGCCGGGCTTGCCGGGCACCTTGGTGGGTTTGGGGGAGGCTTCTCCCTTGGGGAACCACACGGCGTTGTCGCTGGTGACCACAATGTAGCCTTGCTCCAGCAGCCATATCATGTCGGCCACATAGGGGGCATGGGCTTCATGTGCGGCCTGGCGGGATTCGTCGTCCGTTCCTGCAGGCACGCCTGAAAGCTCTGCGAACATGGCATCCGCCTTCTTGCCTGAATTGGCCTTGCTCCATTCAATGATGGCGGTCATGCGGTCGGCAAGGACGGTGCCCTCCGGGATGACCTTGACGCGGCTGGGACCGGTGAAGTGGTTGTCATGCCACTTGAAGATGGGCATGTGGAAGCGCGCGAGCCCGTGGCAGAGGTTCGGGATGAGCAGCTGCGGGCTCTGGTAGTGCTTGGTGGAGAGGATGGAGAGGTGCGCGGCCAGCCCGGGGGAGAGGCGGCGGCGGTCCGTGGCTCCGTTGACGAACACCTTGTCCACCACTTCGTACACTTCGGCGTAGTGGTGTTCGCGGAAGTCTGCCTCCACCGCCTGGGTGTCTGCCAGTTCCAGCTCCTGCGCACCCTCACGCGTGGGAACCCACACGTTCTTGTGCGATGCGCTCTCCAACCAGGCGGCTACGGCCTCCTCTGACTTGTCGAGGCTAATCTTGTTGCGGAAGACATCCATCGGCATGTTGCTGAAATGGGTGCGGTAGATGTGCATCATGGCTGCCTGGTAGCCGTGCCAGTTGACGGGGCCGATGACTTCCCCGTTGATGCTGGCGATGGCGGTGAAGGTTCCCTTGGGCGCCTCCGTCTCCACCAGTTTCACGGAGTAGAGCTCGGTGAACCACGGGGCCTTCCACAGGTAGGTGACGGCCTCCGGCTCCGTGAGCCAGCATGCGCCGTCATCCTTGGTGGAGTGAATCATCTGCGGCCCGTTCTCCAGCTTCATGAACACCAGGTCGTAGCGCTCGCGGTTGGCCATCACGATGCGTGCCAGGTCCATCAGCGCCAGCGTGCGCTTCTGCTTCTGGATTTCAGAGGAGAAAATTTCCAGGATGTTGTTGGCCGGGCGCAGCTCCACGCGCAGACCCTCCGCGGGCTGCGGCAGTTCACGCGGCTCACGCGGTGCGCGCGGCCCCCTGCGTTCCCGGTCGTCGCGCCCATCGCGGCGCGGCGCACGCCCATCCCTGTCGCGCTGCGGACGCGGCCCGCGCCGCTCCCCGGCAGGTGTGAACGGCCTGCGTTCTCCATCGCCGCCATGCCGCGGCGGTCGACCGCCGCGTTCCCGCGGTTCGCGGAAAGCGGTGAAGTCGGGTTTCTTGGAGCCTTCATCGCGAACCCACGAGGGCCCGAATTGGAAGTCCGCCAAATCCGAGAGGTTGAGAGGGCTTGCAGCGCCGTCCTTTTTTTCGTTTTTAGCCATGATTGTGATAGTGTCAGCCGCCAAGATATCACAAACGCAAGGTGTTTGCAACCATTATTTCCACGCGCCATGCGGAAAAAACACATGATTGACATTTGCACCGCGAGCGTGTACCATGCCCGCGTGAGGGAATTTCCGCAGAAAGGCAAGGAAAAGCGCGCGCATGGCGGCGGGCGGGCACCGCTCGCGCCGCGCACGCCGAAGATGGTAAAGCCGGTGGCCGCGCCGGAAGGCAGCGAGCACTGGTTGCGCCCTTGGGTGCAATTGAAGTATTTCACCTACAACCCCGCCGTCTTCCCGCGTATGCTCGGTGCCGTCAGCCCGGATGCCGTCTCCGGCGGCCTTATCAACGTGTACGACAAGAACGGCGAGCTTTTCGGCGGCGGGTTCTGGAACGCTCGTAGCCGCACACCGCTGCGAATGCTGCGGCACAGCAACGCCGCGCTCACCGAGGATGACCTGCTCTCTGCGCTGCGCCGCGCGGTGGAGTGGCGCCGCAACGATTGCAACCTGGATGCCACCACGGATGCCTACCGCGTGGTGCACGGCGATTCCGACGGATTGGGCGGACTGATAGTGGACCGCTATGCGGATGTGCTGAGCCTGGAGGTGAGCACGCTGGGCGTGTGGCTGCGGCTGCCGGAGTGGTTGCCGCTGCTGCATGAGCTTTGCGGCACGCGCCGTCATGTCGTCACCGTGGATGAAAAGGTGGCGCGCATGGAGGGAATCGACCCCGCATCCGCGCCCAAGAGCGAACCCGTGAAGAAGGTGCGCATCCACGAGAACGGTGTGCAGTTCGAGGTGGATTTCGAGCAGGGGCACAAGACCGGCTTCTTCTGCGACCAGCGCGACAACCGCCTGCGCCTCTCCAAGCTGGTGCAGGGGCGCAGCCTGCTGGACCTGTGCTGCTATTCCGGCGGCTTCTCCATCTACGCCAAACTGTTCGGCGGTGCAGGGGAGGTGACGGCGGTGGACCTGGATGAAAAGGCCATAGCCATGGCCAAGCGCAACGCCAACATCAACGCCTCGCACGGCCCGCTCCACATCGACTTTGTGCATGCGGACGCCTTTGTGTATGCCCGCCAGATGGTGCGCAACGGCAAGACTTTCGACGTGGTGCTGCTGGATCCGCCCAAGTTTGTGCTGGGGCGCGACGAGGAGAAGGAGGAGGGCCTGAAGAAGTACAACGACCTCAACATGCTCGGGCTGCAGTGCGTGCGGCCGGGCGGGTTGTTTGTCACATGCTCCTGCTCCGGCCTGGTGACGCCGCCGGAGTTTGAGAAAGTGGTCATCAAGGCCGCGCAGCGTTTGGGGCGCCGCCTGCAGATTTTGGATATGTCGGGGCCCGGCTGGGACCATCCGTTCCTTTCAACCTATCCTGAGGGCCGTTACCTGAAAGTCCTCTGGGCCCGAGTGATATCATGATTACCATCGCATTAGGCTTGTCTCTCGCGCTGCTGTTGGGATTGGTGGCGCAGCGCTTCAACCTCTCCCCGCTGGTGGGCTACATCTTTGCCGGCATCTTGGCGGCGCAGGATTGGTGGGGCGTGCCCGTCAACCGGGAGATGATGGAGAATTGTTCGGATTTCGCGGTCATCCTGCTGCTGTTCGGCGTGGGTCTTCAGTTCCATTTCAAGGACCTGGTGGCGGTGCAGAAGGTGGCGGTTCCCGGCGCGCTGTTCTGCATTGCCCTGATGGTGGGCATGGGTGCGCTCGCGTTCTGTTTCCTGGGCATGGGGCAGGGGGGAATCTCCTGCGTGATGTACGGCCTGTGCATCTGTGTGTCCAGTACGGTGGTGCTCACCCGCGTGCTGGGGGACAACCACATGCTCTCATCTGCCGCCGGGCACACGGCACTGGGCTGGCTTGTGGTGGAGGATATCTTCACCATCCTGCTGCTGGTGTTGCTGCCGGCGGTGTTGGGCGGGGGCAGCATGCTCTCCGCGTTCCTGTGGATGGTGCTGAAGCTGGCCGTGCTCATCCTTGTGGTGAAGTATGCGGGCAAGTTCTTCATCTCCAAGGTCCTCTCCCGCATTTCCCGCAGCAACTCCAATGAGCTCTTCACCCTTGCGGTTCTGGTGGCAGCCTTGGGCATTGCCGTGCTGTCCGACCGCACGTTCAACGCTTCCACCGAGTTTGGTGCGTTCCTTTCCGGCATGGTGCTCGGCCAGAGCAAATTCGCGGCGCGCGCCGCGGGCGACGCCTTGCCGATGCGCGATGCCTTTGCCGTGCTGTTCTTTGTGTCCATCGGCATGGGCTTCGAGTTCAGCGGGCTGATGGAGCACTGGCCGCTCGCGCTTGCCACGCTTGCCATCTGCATGCTGGTGAAACCCCTTGGCGCTTTCTTCGTCATCCGCGTTATGGGCAAATCTAGCCGCATGGCGCTGAAGGTGGCCGCTGCCCTCTCCCAAATCGGTGAATTCTCGTTCATCCTCGCCGCGCTCATGGTGGAGCGCTACAACGTGCTGCCGCACGGCACCGTGAACGTCATCACAGGTGTCGCCATTGTTTCCATCTTCGTCAACGCCTCTTGCTACCGCTTCATCCCCGCGCTTATCGACACGCTGGAGCGACGCGGCGTGAACCTCATGCCAGACCCCGACACGTCCGGCGTGCCGGAACCGTCTGACGAGAATGAGCGCATCATTGTGGTGGGTTACGGCCCCTGCGGCGAGCTGGTGTGCGACATCTTGCGCCGCAACGATTTTGAAATCGTGGTGCTGGAGATGAACATCGACACCGTGTCGAACCTGCTTAAAATGGGCATACCCGCCATGTACGGGGATGCGCGCCTGCGCTCCATCCTCACCATGGCCGGCGCGGAGAACGCTTCCGCCATCATCGTTACCGCCCCCGCCGCTCCCGCTGCGGAAATTGCCGCCGCTGCACGCAGCGTCAACCCTGATATCCGCGTGCTCGCACACACCGCCTACATCCGCAACGCGCGCGACCTTATCTCCAGCGGGGCTGAAGCCGCTTTCGCGGGTGAGGCGTCCGCCGCCGTGGACATGGCGGCGCACCTGCTGTGCCGCGAGGGCATGTCACCGGAGGACGCGCACCGCGAGGGCGAGGCCGCCCTGCGCCTCCTGTTCGGTGAAACCACTGCCGAGGACGTGGAGGAGGAACCCGCTTGATATTATATACCATGGAAACATTCGACGAGCGCATGCAGGAATTGCTGGACGACCTCTCCGTCTTCGACAACTGGACGGAGAAGTACGAGTACATCATTGACCTGGGACGCGGGCTGCCGCCCATGCCGGAGCAGTACCGCCAGGATGAGAACCTCATCAAGGGCTGCCAGAGCCGCGTGTGGGTGGGTACCGAGTTGTCCGACGGCAAGCTGATGGTGCACGCGGATAGCGACTCTCTCATCACCAAGGGGCTTATCGCCATCTTCATCCGTCTGCTCTCCGGCCTTACCCCGCAGCAGGTGATGGATGCGGACCTCTCCCCGCTGCATGAGAGCGGGCTGCGCGAGCACCTGGCCTCCACCCGCGCCAACGCCCTCAACACCATGGAACAAACCATCCGCGCGGCGGCAAGCCGCGCCTAGCTTTTCAATTTGTACATTGTACATCTCTCCCCATGTCAAACGCCCTTCAAGAGCTCATCAACACGCGCCGCGCGGAGATTCCCGCACACACGGATGCTTTCCGCGTGGTTGACGGTACGGTGTGGCCGGGCGTGTTCATTGATGCGCTGGCGGACCGCCTGCTGGTTTCACTGCGTGACACCGCTCTGCCGCGCGGCCTGCGCGATTTGCTGGCGCAGACCGGGCGCGCCGTGTTCGTGAAGCGTCTGGACAAGGACGTGAAAGAGCCGCCCCGCCAGATATGCGGGGCACCAATGCCGTTGCGGTTTGAAATCCGCGAGAACGGGGTGCGCTACATCATGGACATGGCGGCGGGGTATTCGCAGGGCTTGTTCCTGGACCAGCGGCTCAACCGCGCGGAGGTGCGCCGCCGCTGCCACCCGGGCATGACCCTGCTCAACACCTTCGCCTACACGGGCGGTTTTTCCGTGTGCGCCGCGCTGGCCGGGGCCACCACCAGCACGCTGGACCTGGCACAGCCGTGCCTCTCCTGGTGCCGTGAGAACATGCAGGCCAACGGCATCGACGACACCAAGCACTTCTTCTGCAAGGGCGACACCCTCCACTGGCTGGACCGCTTTGCTCGCCAGGGCCGCACGTTCGATGCCATCGTGCTGGATCCTCCCACGTTCTCGCGGGACGAGAAGGGGCGCGTGTGGCGTGTGGAGCGGGATTACGGCATGCTGGTGGAGAAAGCCGCGGCATGCCTTTCCCACAAGGGTTGGATACTCTGCACCACCAACTGCCGCAAGCTCAGCCATGCCGCTTTCCGCTCCATGGTGCAGGCTGCCGCGCCAGGTGCCACGCTCGCTCACGCTCCCATGCCTCCTGATTTCAATGGCGAGGACTACCTGAAATGCCTGTGGTGCCAATTTTGACGGGTGCTAGGCATTGAGCAGGCGGGAGATGATTTTGCGGTCCGGCGAGGCCATGGGTATTTGCTCCAGCTCATGCAGCGGGATGTAGGCTTCTCCCTTTCGCGGGCGAGTGGAAGGTGCGGAGCGGTAGAGATGGCGTGTCACCTTGTACCGCGTGACGCTGTATGACTGGTCGGTGATGTGCTCCAGGTTCTGCACCTCGTCCTTGCCGCGGCGCGGGAGGCGCCACATGCCGGCGTGGCGCTTTCCCTCCGCTTGCCGTTCCATGAGGATGCCGCGCTTGGTTACGTGCAGGATGTCCCAGTGCTCCAGCGCGGTGGTTTGCTTCTTGGGAAGCTTGACGGGAAGCTCCGCGGGGTCCTTGGCGCGGCACCACGCGCGGATGGGGCAGAGCAGGCATTGCGGTGCACCTGTGGTGCACACCAACTGGCCAAGCTCCATAAGCGCGGAGTTGTAGGCGCGCGGGTCCGTGCGGTGCAGCATCTGCCCGGCCAGCTGCCACTGCTCCTTGCGCCCGGCGGGGGAGTCCACGGGGGTGCGGCTGTTGCACAGGCGGGAAAACACGCGCGCCACGTTGGCATCCACCAGCGGGGCGGGCTTGTTGAATGCAAAGCTTATCACGGCTCCTGCCGTGTAGTCGCCGATTCCCGGCAGGGCGCGTATGTCCGCCTCCTCCGTGGGGAATTCGCCGCCGTGGCGCTCCATGATGGCTTGCGCTGCGGCGCGCAGCGAGCGCACGCGCCGGTAGTAGCCCAGCCCCTCCCAGGAGCGCAGGGCCTCCTCCTCCGTGGCGCTTGCCAGCGCCTGCGGCGTGGGAAAGCGGTGCATCCAGTCCGCGTACCGTCCCAGCACGGTGGGGATGGTGGTCTGCTGGAGCATGATTTCGCTCACCAGGATGGCCCACGGGTCGCTGGTGCGCCGCCAGGGGTAGTCCCGCCCGTTGGCGTGGAACCAGTCTACCAGGGCCTGTGCGGTTTGCTGCTGCTCCTGCGGGTTCACGCGGTTTCTGTGGTGTAGATGGAGATGTCCGCCTTGGAGCCGCCCAGGAGCTGCTGGGCGCGCATGAGGGCGCGGCGGGTGGACATGTTGGGGTTCTTGGGCTCCACCAGGTAGATGTTGCTCTCTCCCTTGGCGCAGCCCTCCTGCAGCAGGGCGAGCACGCCGCTCTTGCGCAGGATGCGGTACACCTCGCGGCTGGCGCCGGAGATGATGATGTGGCGCCCCTTCTCACGGATGAACTTGATGAGCTCCTCCAGCGCGCACACGGAGGTGGCGTCCAGGTTGCGGGCGTTTCTCATACGCAGCACCACCACGGCCAGCGAGGGGTCCTCCGCAATGCGCGCCACCTGCTTGCGGAACAAATCCGCCGCGCCGAAGAAGAGGTCGCCCTCCACGTGGACGATGGAGATTTGCGGCAGGCGGTCGGCCTTGTCGCCAAGTTGCATGAGCGTGCCCTCGCCGTCGATGGTGTACTCCACCAGCTCCGGCTTGGCTGCCTTCCGCAGGAACAGGGAAACGGATATCACCACGCCCACGAAGATGGCAAAGTGCAGCGGCAGCATCAGCGACGCCAGGAACGTCAGCACCAGCACCACCGCATCTCCCGGCGTGGACCGGTAGCAGATGCGCAGCAGCTTGCGGTCGAACAGCGATACCGCATTGGCCAGCACCAGTGCGGCCAGCACGCTGTGCGGGATGCAGGATATCAACGGGAAGCTCGCCAGCACAAAGGTGATGCCCAGGCAGATGAGCCCGCAGTACACGCCGGAGAAGCGCGTGGCGGCACCGGAGTTGTAGTTGAGCGCGGAGCGCGTGAGCGAGGCGGAGCAGGGTAGTGATGTGGTGAACGAGGACGCGATGTTGGCCATGCCCACGGCGAAGGTGTCCTGGTTGAGGTTGAGCGGCTCTCCGGTCTTGGCGGAGATGGTCTTGCTCATCACGGTCTGCTCCAGGGTGGAGAGGAAGGCGATGCCGATGACAATGGGGAAGAGCTCCGTGAGGTTGCCGGGCAGCGAGCCGAGTTGCGGCGCACTCAGCGTGAGGTCGCTGAACGTGAAGTCCTTCAGCATGCGCACTCCTGCGAACGTGCCGCCCGCCCATGGCTGGCTCAGAACCCAGTTCAACGCGCTCATCACCACTAGAATCACCGCAAATGTCGGCAGACAGCGGAAATGACGCCGCAGCGGGATGAACAGCAGGAACGACAGCGAGCCAAGCACTATCGGCTGCCACTGCACCATGTCCAGGTTGCGGAAGATGGCCATGGTCATGGAGAAGAAGGAGCTTCCGGCATAGACATCGTTGATGCCCATCACATACCGCAGCTGGGAGGCAATGATGAGTGTGGCCGCACCCGTGATATAGCCCACCAGCACGCTGCGGCTCACAAACTGCAGCATTTCCGTGGCCTTCACGAACGCCCCAATCACACACAGGATGCCGGCCAGGAAGACGATCAGCGGCACAAACACCGCGGGTTGCTGCTGGATGAGCGGGGACGCCGCCAGAAAGAAGCTCGCCAGCATGAACGCCGTGGCGTTGCTCGGCCCGCTCACTGTCAGGCTGCACCGCGTGAACAACGGCGCGATGAACGTGCCAACCGTGGCCGCCATGATGCCGTAGATGCTGTCCAACCCGGCCATGGCTGCAAACGCCATGCCCTGCGGAAGCCCCACCAGCGCCACATCCGTGGCTGCCTTCAAATCCCGCCCGGCCATGCCCCAGGTGTAGCCTTTCAACGCGTGGCGGGCGGGCAGGGGGTCCACCATGCCCTGGGTCACGAACCGCCGCAGGCCCTTCCAGCCTGCGCGGAGCCTGTACGCCGCCGCGTTCATCCGCGCGTATTCTAGCAGTTCCCATAGGGGGAGACAAGCACAATCAGGTTCAAGCCCTGCTCGCTGGAGGCTCGGCCATCAGCCCTGTATCGTGTTGGGGGGGCGCTCCACCTCGTTCAAATTACAAGCCATGCAGATTCCCATCAGAAAAAAAAACAAAAAAAAGCCTGAGACATCTTGCAAAAGTTAATCAAGTGTGATATGTTATTGGGTAGCGTACACGCTTGCCATGCGTGTGCGCGTCAACAAGAACGGCTATGCTAAATCCATCTCTCAATCCAGACCGCGCCACGCTGAACTTCCTTAACTCCTATACAGAGGATGTGCGAGAGGAAGGTGAAAAGCTCCAGAAGGACGGGGCTGTTACCCAGATATTCGGAAACCACCTCTTTATTCAGGGGCGCGTTGAAACGAAAGTGGGCATTTTCACCACCAGCCTGCGCCTGCGCGGCAACAGGTGGTTCGGAAGCTGCCGTGCCGAGGACGAGCGTGTGGCCGGTGCGTGTCTCATTGCCACCATGGTGGAGCGTCTCTACCGCGGTGCCAACATGCCGGAAAGCCCCAACGAACTCAACGAGGTCCCGCTTTCCGATGTGCTGGAGGAGAAACTGGACCGTGATTTGGACGACAAGGAGGCGGATTTCGTCATCAAGCTGGAAAAGCGCTACCGCCGCTTCGCCATTGAGCAGGAAATCCACGACCACGACATCGTGCGCCTCAACCCGCGCTGGGAAATCACCAGCTACGAGCCCCTGGAACTCTGGCCGGAAGCCCCGCACAACATTTTGGAATTCTGGAACTACATTGCCTACGCCTTCAACAAGCGCCGCATTGCCTACCCGGAGTTCATGAACGCCGTCACCGACCTGGGCGAGGTCCAGAAGCGCATCAGCGCCTGGGAACGCGAGAAGGAGGCCGGCGCCTGGTGCGACCGCATCCGCAGTGTCAACGAGCGCCCGCCCCAGCCCCCGCGCTACAACCTCCACATGCGCCTCGTCTCCACCATTAACGAGGCCCACTTCGAGTACCGTTTCAAGGAAAAGGAAGACTGGGTTTCACTCCGCGAGCATTCGCAGCTGGACTTCCTCATCAGCGAGTTCCTGCACGGCGCCATCATGTGCGACCCGCAGACGGACATTCTGCTCAACGTGCTGCGCGATTACGCGGAGCGCGCGGATGCGGTGGTGCTGGACCTGGACAAGGAAGAGGCCTGCCGCGTGATGAACCGACTGTTCCACCAGGCCGCCCTCAAGGGCTACCTGGTGAACCTGGACGAATGCTACTTCAAGGTGGTCTCCGAGCCGCTCAAGTGGGTGTGCATCGACGATCCCATTATGCCGGACTGCTACGGGCTCCAGCTGGTGACGGCTGCGGGCGTGCAGGTGACGCACTCCGTGCGCCAGCTTCCTGGGCAGGTGGAGCTCTACCAGTCCGATGAAACCGTGTTCCCCGGCCCGCCCCGCTGGCTGGAAAGCACGGAGGTGGAACCCCGCTACTCCATCCCCAAGAGCGTCATTGACAGCATGGACGGCGTGGAATTCCTGCGCAAGATAGGTGCCACGCTGCCGCCCAGCATGGAGGAGCGCGTGGTGGATATCGAGATGAAGCCCACCTTCAAGATGCGCGTGGTACGCGGCCTCACCAGCGCGGACACCGAGCACGTGCTGCTGGATGTTCTGGCGCAGGACGACCCCGGCCGCCGCAAGGAGCGCCTGGGCAAGGATGATTGGGAGCTCATCGAGCAGCAGCCCGTGAAGGACGGCACCCTCATCCGCTTCATCCGTGAATACCTGTACCCCATCCCGGATTTGCTGGAGGAGATGAGCTTCACCTTCGACACGCAGACCGACTGTTTCAAGAGCCGCATCACCAAGCAGTTCCCGGAGAAATTCGCCGAGTGGGCAAAGACCATCCCCGACACCATCAAGCAGGAGATGGACGAAAGCCTCAAGTCCCTGCTGGCTGACCCCGTGGCCGCTGCCATCCGCTTCGAGGTCGTCAACCAGGAAATCGACTGGTTCGACCTGCGCGTGGTCATCGATGTGGAGGGCGTCACCCTCACCAAGGAGCAGATCCGCCAGCTCGTCTCTGCCCGCGGCGGCTATGTGCGCATGGACGACGGCCGCTGGATGCGCCTGGAAATCAAGCTGGACGATGCGCAGCGAGATGCCGTCACCAAGCTGGGTCTGGATCCGTTCGACCTGTCGGGCGAGACGCACCGCATGCATGCCCTGCAGCTGGCGGACCCGCGCGCGGCGGAGGTGTTCGACCCCAAGGCGTGGCAGCGCATCAAAGACCGCACCTCGGAAATCAAGATAGACGTGAAGCCGGCGGTGCCGGAGGCCCTGAACGCCACGCTGCGCCCGTACCAGGAGGAGGGCTTCCACTTCCTCGCCTACCTCTCCGTCAATGGTTTCGGCGGCATCCTGGCAGATGATATGGGCTTGGGCAAGACCATCCAGTCCATCACCTACGTCCTCTGGTTGCGTGAGGAATACGAGCGCAAGAACAAGAAGGGCAAGAAAAAGGTGGTGGTGCCCCCCGTGCTTATCGTCTGCCCCAAGTCCGTGTTGGATGTGTGGGCCGGGGAAACCGCCAAGTTCGCCCCGGGCGTCCGCGTGTTGGTCATCCGCAACAAGGACCAGGCCCACATGGACGAGATTTTGGGCAACTACGACATGGTGGTCATCAACTACGCCCAGTTGCGCGTGTGCGGTGAGCAGATCAACACCATCAAGTGGCTCACTGTCATCCTGGATGAAGGCCAGCAAATCAAGAACCCGGACTCCAAGGCCGCCAAGGCCGCACGTGAGATTTCCGCGTACAACCGTCTGGTGCTCTCCGGTACGCCCATTGAGAACCGCCTGTTGGATATGTGGTCGCTCATGGCCTTCGCCATGCCGGGCGTGCTCGGCAGCCGCGCCTACTTCAAGAAGCGTTTCGACAAGCGCAAGGACTCCCAGAGCCAGAACCGCCTGGCCGCGCGCCTGAAGCCCTTCCTGCTGCGCCGTACCAAGCAGCAGGTGGCCAAGGACCTACCGCCCAGGACGGAGGAGGAAATCTACGCCAAGATGAGCGGCATTCAGCGCCAGCTCTACAAGGCGGAGCTGCGCCGCATCCAGAAGGCCCTTCTCGGCGTGGATTCAGACGAATCGGTGAAGAAGAACTCCTTCGCCATTCTGCAGGGCCTCATGCGCCTGCGCCAGATTTGCTGTCACCCCGGCCTGGTGGATCAGCGCTACATCAAGGAGGAGAGCGCCAAGCTCAACGCCCTGTTCTACCTGCTCGACCAGCTGCGCGACGAAGGCCACAAGGTGCTCGTCTTCTCCCAGTTCGTCTCCATGCTGGAAATCATCAAGTCCCGCCTGGATGCGGAAAGCCGCCCGTACAACTACCTCACCGGCCAGACCAAGGACCGCAAGGCGGAAATCGAGCGCTTCCAGACCACCAAGGAGCCCAGCGTGTTCCTGCTTTCCCTGAAGGCGGGCGGCGCCGGCTTGAACCTCACCTCCGCCTCCTACGTGGTGCTGTACGACCCCTGGTGGAACCCCGCCGTGGAGAACCAGGCCATCGACCGTACCCACCGAATCGGCCAGAAGAACAAGGTGATTGCCTACCGTCTGCTCACCCGCGATTCCGTGGAGGAGAAGATCCGCGTGCTCCAGCACCAGAAGAACCAGCTCGTCACCAACGTGCTTGGCGATGAGGGCTTCGCCTCCAGCCTGGACCTCAACGACCTCCAGTTCATCCTGGCCCACGGCGGCGAGGAAGACGAGGAAGAGGAAATCCCCGACGCAGAGGAATAACAGGAAACATACAATCTTTCCACCGCCCGTCCAGCGTATTGCCGGACGGGCGTTTTTCTGCCGCAACGGTCAAATTTGACTCGCAAATTCAGGCAAAATGTGGTAGAATAACCGCGTTATGGCAACACCTCCTTTTGTTTATCAGGAAATGTTCCCCATGGGGGAAGACACCACGAAGTACCGCCTGCTCACCAAGGACTATGTGAGTGTGGGTGAATTTGAAGGCAAGCCCATCCTCAAGGTGGAGCCGGAAGGCTTGCGCCTGCTGGCCGAGACCGCCTGGCACGATGTGGCCTTCTACCTGCGCCCGGAGCACCTGAAGATGGTGCAGGGCATCCTGAGCGACCCCGAGGCTTCCGAGAACGACAAGAGCGTGGCGCTCACCATGCTGCGCAACGCGGAGGTGGCGGCCATGGGCGTGCTGCCGCTGTGCCAGGACACGGGCACGGCCATCTGCGTGGGCAAGAAGGGACAGCAGGTGTGGACCGGCTTCAACGATGCGGAGTACATTTCCCGCGGCGCGTACGACTGCTACACCAAGAACAACCTGCGCTACTCCCAGAACGTGGCGCTGGACATGTACAAGGAGGTGAACACGCGCACCAACCTGCCCGCGCAAATCGACCTCTTTGCCACGGACCACGGCATGGAGTATTCCTTCCTGTTCATCGCCAAGGGTGGCGGCTCCGCCAACAAGACCTACCTGTACCAGGAGACCAAGGCTCTGCTCAACCCCGCATCCCTGAAGAAGTTCATGGTGCAGAAGATGAGCACCCTCGGCACCGCCGCATGCCCGCCCTACCACGTGGCGTTCGTCGTCGGCGGCACCAGCGCAGAGCTTTGCCTCAAGACCGTCAAGCTGGCCTCCACCAAGTACTATGATTCCCTCCCCACCTCCGGCAACGAGCACGGCCGCGCCTTCCGCGACGTCGAGCTGGAGGCCGAGCTCAAGAAGGAGGCGGAGAAGCTGGGCCTGGGCGCGCAGTTCGGCGGCAAGTGGTTTGCGCTGGATGTGCGCGTGGTGCGCCTGCCGCGCCACGGCGCCTCCTGCCCGGTGGCCCTGGGCGTGTCCTGCTCCGCAGACCGCAACGCCAAGGCCAAGATCACCCCGGAGGGCATCTTCATTGAGGAGCTGGAGTACGACCCCGGCAAGTACATCCCCGCAGAGCTGCGCGAGACCAAGAGCGCAGGCGTGCCCATCGACTTGGACCGCCCGATGAAGGAGGTGCTCGCCGAGCTCACCAAGTACCCCGTCAAGACCCGCCTCTCCCTCACCGGCACCATCATGGTGGGCCGCGATATCGCCCACGCCAAGCTCAAGGAGCTCATTGACGCCGGCAAGGACCTGCCGCAGTACATTAAGGACCATCCCATCTACTACGCCGGCCCCGCCAAGACGCCCGAGGGCTACCCCTCCGGCTCCTTCGGTCCCACCACCGCCGGCCGCATGGACCCCTACGTGGAGCTCTTCCAGAGCCACGGCGGCAGCATGATCATGATTGCCAAGGGCAACCGCGCCCAGTGCGTCACCGACTCCTGCAAGAAGTTTGGCGGCTTCTACCTCGGCTCCATCGGCGGCGTGGCTGCAGATTTGGCCAAGAACTGCATCACCTCCATCGAGTGCGTGGAATACCCGGAGCTCGGCATGGAGGCCATCTGGAAGATTACGGTCAAGGATTTCCCCGCCTACATCCTGGTGGATGACAAGGGCAACGATTTCTTTGCCGATATCCGCGCCGGCTGGGCTTGCCCCGCATGCGCGCACTAAAGCAACCCCAACAGCAGCACCGCCATGAGTGACAAGTTGAAGACATTCTATGCCCGCCTGTTCAGTACGGTGGTGCTGCTGGCGCTGCTGGGCGGCGCCGTTTGGTGGAACAGCCCGGCGGGGTACGGCGTGCTCATCTGCCTGCTGTGCAACTTCACCTCTGTGGAGTGGTTCCGCATGCTGAAGGGCACTGCGGCCTGCCGCAAGCTGGCGCTGGTGTTCGGCCTGCTGCTGCCGTGGCTGGAGTTCGCCAGAATGCTCCAAGAGCCGCTGTTTCCGTCCTTGGCTGCCGATTCCTGCGGCTTGTTCCTGATGTTGCTGGTGTACGTGCTGGCGGCGTTCTTCGTGAACCTGTTCTGCATGGACCGCCGCGGCCGCACGGGGCGGGAGGCGCTGGAGTCCATGGGACTCACCCTGCTGGCCTTCGTGTTCCCCGTGTGGATGTTCTGCTTCGGCATGAAGGAGCTGGACACCAACAATCTCATGCTGCTGCTCTGGGTGGTGCTCTTCACCAAGATGAGCGACATCTGGGCGTACTGCTGCGGCGTGCTGGTGGGGCGCAAGTTCATCCAGGTGCCGTTCAGCCCGGCGGTCTCACCCAAGAAATCCTGGGAGGGCATCATCGGCTCCTATATCATCACTCTGGTGGCGGGGTATTTCCTGTATGCCCTGATTGTCGGCCCCGTGGAGAGGGATTTGCCGCTCTACGCGTACATCATCGCGGGCAGCATCCTTTTTGTGCTGTCGGTCACGGGCGACCTGGCGGGCTCGCTCATCAAGCGCGGCCTGGCGGTGAAGGACAGCGGCTCCCTGCTGCCCGGCATCGGCGGCATCTTTGATTTGATCGACTCCCCCGCTTTCACGGTATCGGTCTGCTTCGGCCTCTGCCCGCTGCTGGGCGAGACCGTTCAAATCCTCTTTCCCTGATGCCCGATACCCCCGCACAGCCGCTGCCGCTGCTGATGAACCCCAAGGCGGGCAGCCTGTTCCGCTCTGGGCTGGACAGCTGGCTCAAGGCGCATGTGGAGGGGCTGCGCATCATCCCCACGGAGTCCGCGGACGACCTGACGGAGCAGTGCCGCCGCCTGGCGGACGCGGGGGAGCCCGTGGTGCTGGCTGCCGGGGGTGACGGCACGCTCATGCGCGCCGCGCAGGGTCTCATCGGCACGGACACCGCGCTGGGCATCTTCCCCTGCGGAACCATGAACGTCTTTGCGCGGGAAATGGGCATCGGCTCCCGCCACTTCGACCTGGCGTTGAAGGCCGCACAGGGAAGCTCGCGCCAGATGGTGGACGTTTTCACCGTGAACGGCAATCCCTTCCTGCAGCTGGCGGGATTCGGCCCGGACGCCACCGTGGTGAAGCTCATCCAGCCATGGATGAAGAAGCGTCTGGGCGCGTTCTCCCACGCGCTCACGGCCATCCAGGTGGCCACCAGCCACCTGCCGCTCATCACCGTAACCCTCCCCAACGGCGAGTCCGTGCAGGGCACGCAGGTCATCTTCGGCAACGGCAAGCGCTACGGCGGGGAAGGGCACCTTTTTGCCGATGCCAAGTACGACGACGGCGTGCTGGATGCCGCTGTGTTCCATATGGAGAGCGCGGGCATTCTGTATGAAATCCTCACCTACATGCTGCTCAACGGCATTGACGACCACAACCTGGGCGATGCCACCAGGATGTGCCGCATGGAGGGGTGCACCATCACGGCCGATGCTTCACTGGACTACGAGCTGGACGGCGACTACGCCGGAACCATCCGCCCCGGCGAGGAAGCCGTCATCGAGCGCCTGCCGCAGCAGCTCAAGGTCTGCGTGCTGGACGAGCCGGTGCCGCTCACGCCTCTGGACCATGTGAAGGCTCATCCCATGGTGCGCGCGTTCATGAAGCGCCTGCAAGACATCAAGGACTACTAAACCACCGTGAACCGGGCATCTTCCACAGCCAAGGCCCTTCTTGCGGCCTTTCTCTTTGCCCTGGCATGCGAGCTGATCAGCCCCGCACCGTGGAACAGCTGGATGATGGTGGTGCTTTCCGTGTGCTCGGTGGCCATGCTGGCGTTGCTCACGCATGTACTGCTGCGGGTGTGGGCGCTGGTGCTGTGGGTGCCGTTCCTGTTGCTGGTGGGCGTTTCCGCGTACATCAAGCACTTCTACAACCTGGAGCTGGACCCCTTCCTGGTCTCGCAAATCATCGGGGCCTCCCCGCAAGATTTTGCTCAGTTTGCCAATTTCGGCAACGCATGCGGGGTGGTGCTCATTCTTTTGGTGATTGTGGGTGCCGTGTTGCTTCTGTTCCGCGTGTTCCGAAAGATGCCGTGGAAGCGGGAGCTGTGCATTTCCGCCGCCGGGCTGGTATTGTGCATCGGCGTGGGATACGCCCTGCCGGAGCCCTGCCTCTCCAATTCCGTGAAAGAGGGCTTGGGCTCCATCGGCCTCGTCTACCGCATCCCGTACGCCTATAAACTCGCCGCAGCCCGCAACACCGCCCTGCTGCAGAAGGTCCAGGCCCTGCCGTCCCCCGCCGACAAGCCGTCGGAAATCTCCACGCTCAAGGGTGACGAGGGCGCGGTGTGCATCCTGCACATTGGCGAGAGCGTGCGCGCGGACCGCCTTTCCCTCAACGGCTACGCGCGCGACACCACACCCTGGCTGCAGCAGCATGCGGCGCAGCTGGTGAACTTCACGGACTGCACCGCCATCTCCACCCTCACCACCAACTCCATCCTCACCATCCTCACGGATGCCGCCGGCAACATGGAGCGTGAGATTTCTCCGCAACTGGACGCCCGATGCGGCAGCGTGATGGACCTTTTTGCCGCGAACGGCTTCAGCTGCCACGGCTTCTTCACCAGCCGTGGCATGGACAGGAACGAGACCTGGGGCTCCACCTTCGAGCGCCTTCAGCAGCTCATCACCGCCAAGGCCAAGGGCGTGTACGAGTACGGCAATCCCGCGGAGAACGACTACCGCCCCAAGCTCCAGCTGCCCGTCATCCACAAGGTGTTGGAGGAGTCCTCCGGCAACCGCTTCCTGCTCATCAACAACGTGGGCAGCCACTCCCCGTTCTTCGCGTACGACAAGGAGCACCCCGCGTTCACACCCACCAGCCCGGACGCCCTCCACAACGCCCCTCACTCCAATCCCCAATCCGCGGAGATGGTCACCAACGCCTACGACAACACCATCCGGTACACCGACGAGTACATCCGCGACCTGCTGGAGCCGCTGCGGGGCAAGCCCTACCTGTACATCTACGTCAGCGACCACGGCGAGCCCGTGGGCGAGAACAACGAGTGGACCCGCGGCAACCCCAACTTCCACCGCTGGCAGTGGTGCAAGGTGCCGCTCATCGTTATCGCCTCCCCTGAATTCGAGCGACTGCACCCGCATTTCTCGGATGCCCTGGCACAGCTGCGCGCCCACGCCGCCATGCCCTGCGCCCATGAGAACATTTTCCATTCCCTGCTGGGCATTTTCGGCATCTCCACCCCCTACTACAATGCGGAGCATGATTTGTCCTCCCCGCAGTGCAAGCCCTATACCGGCCCGCACCCCTCCCGAAACGGCGAATCAGCCGATGGCTTGAAGTGGGAGTGAAACGCGCGTTTTTTTGCGTCCATGCTTGCATTTCGCCTTGAAATGAGCGCGCATTGGGGATAAACTCACCCCGTGCGGGTGTATTCCGCCCGCTTAACACCAATCATTACACCATTATGGCTAAACTCACAGTTCGCGACCTCGACGTCGCCGGTAAGGAAGTCCTCATGCGCGTGGACTTCAACGTTCCCATGAAGGATGGCGCCATCACCAACGATGCCCGCATCGTGGCCGCTCTCCCCACCATCAAGTACCTGCTGGAGAAGGGTGCCCGTCTGGTGCTCTGCTCCCACCTGGGACGCCCGGAAGGCACGGGCTATGAGGAGGCTTTCTCCCTGAAGGCCGCCGCCGAGTGCCTCGCCGGCCACTTGGGCAAGCCCGTGGCTTTCGTCCCCGAGACCATCGGCGAGGCTGCCACTGCCGCCCGCGCCGCCCTCAAGGACGGTGATGTCATCCTGCTGGACAACGTGCGCTTCGACAAGAAGGAGAAGAAGAACGACCCCGAGTTCGCCAAGGCTCTCCTGGGCAACGCCAAGCTCTACGTGAACGACGCGTTCGGCTCCGCCCACCGCGCTCACGCCTCCACGGAGGGTGTCACCCACTTCGCCGAGAAGTCCGCCATGGGCTTCCTCATCGAGCATGAGCTCGAATACCTCGAGGGCAAGCTTGAGACCCCGGCCCAGCCCTTCGTCGTCATCATGGGCGGCGCCAAGGTGTCCGACAAGATTCAGGTGCTCTCCAAGCTCATGGAGAAGAGCCAGACCTTCATCATCGGCGGTGCCATGGCCAACACCTTCCTCGCCGCCCAGGGCAAGAACGTGGGCGCTTCCAAGATTGAGGAGGACAAGCTGGACCTCGCCAACCAGATCCTGGCTGATGCCAAGGCCCGCGGCGTGAAGTTCATCCTGCCTGCCGACACCCGCTACGCCTACAAGTTCGAGGAGGGCGCGGAAACCCACTGCACCGGCCTCTGGGCGGAGGGTGCCTCCATGCCGGAAGGCGGCATGGGCATCGACATCGGCGACAAGGCCATCGAAGAGTTCTGCTCTGTCCTCAAGACCGCCAAGACCGTCCTCTGGAACGGCCCGCTCGGCGTCTTCGAGCTGGATTCCTTCTCCAAGGGCACCAAGGCCATCGCCGAGTGCCTCGCGGAAAGCGACTGCATCTCCATTGTGGGCGGCGGCGATTCCGTGACGGCTGCCAAGAAGTTCAAGGTGGCTGACAAGCTCTCCTTCTGCTCCACCGGCGGCGGTGCCTCCCTGGAGCTGCTGGAAGGCAAGGTCCTCCCCGGCATCGGCTCCCTTACCGACAAGTAAAGGGTTGCCCCATTACCATTCCCCAGGCCGCTTGTCCGCACGGGCAGGCGGCCCGGTTTTACTCTGCCCTCAAACGTTTGAAGCGTGGGCGGATGCTGAGCAGGAATGCCTTTTGCGCCTTGCGTGACAGGGCGGATTCCTGCACCATGGCCTCCACGCGCGGCTGGCTGTCCAGCGCGGTGCGGATGATGCGGCGGGCAGTCTCGGTGCCTATGCCCGTTTCCTCCGCCCACTCGGTGAAATGCGCGGCCATGTCGGCACCGGGCTCACGGCCGTCGGCAAAGAGCCCCTTGGCCAGCGCAAAATCGCTGTCCTGCACATGCAGGCGCGTGTTCATCACATCGTATACGGGTGCCAACACCATGGAGGTGCTGGTTTCCCCCAGCAGTGCGAAATTCTTGAAGTGGGCGTCGCCGTTGCACAGCAGGTAGTTGAGCAGCACCATGCGGAACAGGCGCAGTGCGTCCGCCTTGGGGGCCGTGCTGGTGCGCGCCAGCGCGGCGGCCAGTTCTTGATAGCTTCCCGCATACTTGGCACCGCTGCTGCCGCCGAGTATGCCTGTGATGGCGGCAAAGTCCTCCAGGTGCAGGTTGCTCCCGTCGGCCGTGCGGTCGAAGCGCCGTGTGAGGTACGCGGGTTCGCCGTTGCCGAAATGGCATAGCGCGCAGGCTGCCGTGGGCAGGCGGAAGATGCGCCGCGCCACCTCCATGCACAAATGCTCGTTGGCGGGAGCATCTTTGCGGTGCGTCATGTATGCGTCCGCAGGACAGGGTTTCATGATGTAGCCGCCCTGTTCGCCATCTCGGCGATACCGCAGCGTGGTGCCGTCCAGCACCATGGAGTATTTGTCCTGTGCGCCGGAAAAGGAGAAGGTGCGCCGCATGCCGGGGCCGTCCACCCGCGCCTTGCCCGGCGGCTGGTCGTACGGCAGCACGGGGCAGACGTCTGCTCCGTTGAACATCCTCACACGCACGGTGCGTGGGTAGTGCTTGGGTAGCTCGCTCATCTCTCGTCCCTCCTTTCCACCACGGTAACATCCCCCAGGGCATCCGTATGCGCCAGCGCCAGCAACATGCCGAAACGGTCATGCGGGTCCAGGCGTCCCTCACGGCACACGCGCCGAGCATAGTCGCCTTCCGGCAGGATGCTTTCAAAGTACGGAAAAAGCTTTTCTGCCACGTACGCTTCCTTGCGGCGCGGCAGTCCCGCGCACACGCTGCCCGCACCGTCGCGCTCCAGGTATTCCGGCAGGTAGCGCAAAACGTAGGTCGCCCCGCCGCCGGGACGCCGCTCTTCCGTAAGCTCCGCCGCGGGGATTCGCTTCACGTGAACAATGGCGCTTCTCATGGCTTTTCCTCCCGTTATTCCGCTTTGCGCAGCGTTTCCACGCGAAGGGCGAGCCCCAGGGTGTCCAGCACTTGCAGCAGGTTCCGAAGGCTGATTCCACCGATCCCGCGCTCAAAGCGGCTCAGCATGTCGATGCCCAACCCCGTGAGCTCCGCCATGTCCCGCAGGGTCAATCCCAGCTCCCGCCGCCTCCGCTTCACTGTCGCTGTCAATTCGTTCATAAAAATCTGCGTTTTTGCATAAATTAGCATCAAAAATGGGCGCAGGCAAGCAATTTTGATGCAAATTATGCAAAAATGCGGAAAAAGTAATAAAAATCACGCCGCCCGGTGCGGGCGGCGTGATGAAACGGGGATGAATCCGCGGGTTTAGATGAGGCCGAGCTCCTGGCCGGCCTTCTGGAAGGCGGCGATGGCGCGGTCGAGCTGCTCGGTGGTGTGGGCAGCGGAAATCTGGGTGCGGATGCGAGCCTGCTCCTTGGGCACCACGGGGTAGAAGAAGCCCATGGCGTACACGCCCAGTTCCAGCAGGCGGGCGCTCATCTTCTGGGAGAGAGCGGCATCGCCGATCATGACGGGCACAATGGCGTGGCCGGCACCGGCCAGCTTGAAGCCGCACTGTTCCATACCCTTGCGGAAGTACGCAGCATTGCTCTGCACACGCTCCGTCAGCTCAGTGGAGGCCTCCAGCATGTCCAGCACCTTGATGGTGGTGGCGGCAATGGCGGGCATCACGCTGTTGGAGAACAGGTAGGGGCGAGCCTTCTGGCGCAGCACGTCGATGATTTCCTTCTTGGCGGAAACATAACCGCCGGACGCACCGCCCAGGGCCTTGCCGAACGTGCCGGTCGTGATGTCGATCTTGCCGAACAGGCCGCAATGCTCATGCGTTCCGCGGCCGCGCTTGCCCAGTACGCCCGTGGCGTGGGACTCGTCGAAGTGCACCAGAGCGCCGTATTTCTCGGCCAGCTCGTGAATCTTGTCCAGGCTGGCGATGATGCCGTCCATGGAGAACACGCCGTCCGTGGAAATCATGATGGTGCGGGCACCGTTGGCCTTGGCCTCCTGCAGCTTGGCCTCCAGGTCTGCCATGTCGTTGTTCGCGTAGCGGTAACGCGCGGCCTTGCACAGGCGCACGCCGTCAATGATGGAAGCGTGGTTCAGGGAGTCGGAGATGATGGCGTCCTCCTTGTCCAGCAGCGCGCCGAACAGGCCGCCGTTGGCATCATAGCAGGAGCCGAAAAGGATGGTGGATTCCGTACCCAGGAATGCGCTCAGGCGCTCCTCCAACTGGTCGTGCAGCGTCTGCGTGCCGCAGATGAAGCGCACAGAGGCCATGCCGAAGCCCCAGCGGTCGATGGCTTCCTTGGCGGCCTTCTCCAGCTCGGGGTGGTTGGCCAGACCCAGGTAGTTGTTGGCGCACATGTTGATGACCTTGCTGCCGTCGCGCAGACCCACCTCGGAGTACTGGGGGGTGTCGATGTAGCGCTCCTGCTTGTACAGGCCGGCGGCCTTCAGGCCTTCCAGGTCCGTAACCATTCGGTTTTTGAATTCGGTGTTGTACATAATAGGCAAAGAATTGTCCGTGGGAATTGTAGCGCGGCGCGGTGGGCGGGTCAAGCCTATTCAGCCGACTTCGCAGGCTCGCGGCAAAGAAGAACCCCGCCCGGTGTAGCCGGGCGGGGGCGTTGGCAGGAAATGCGCTTTCCTTAGAACTGGTAGCCGCCTTCCACGCCCACGGTGGTTTGGAAGGTGTCGATGGCTCCGCCGTGCAGGGAACGGCGGATTTTGGATTGGTTGCTGCCAGCCCAGGAGAATTGAATCCAGGGCTTGAAGTACAGGCGGGCGTCGCGCCCGAACATGCCGTCCTTGTGGTACGGCACCAGGGCCGCGCGCAAGCGGTAGGCGTCAATACCCTCCACGCCGCCACCCCAGTAGCCGAAGGATGGGGCGATGCCGCCGGAGGCCTCGATGTCCACGCCCAGGCTGCCGCGGGAGATGACGTCTGTGAAGCGATAGCCCAACTCAAAGTCCCAGAAGGTACCGGTGAGGCCGTACACGCCGACACCCATCAGGCCGTGGCCGAAGAAGCCCCGCTGGTGGTCGTTGAAGGTGAGGGAGAGGTTGATATCCTGCGTAAAGCGGTGGGGCACATGGCCCTGCCACTTGGCGAGTGCGCCCTCCAAGCCGCCGCGGTGCAGGGAGTAGCCGAGTTCTGCCACCAGGTTGGGGAAGATTTCCTTGCCGATGCCGTAGTTCAAGTTGAACAGGGGCGTGTCGCCCAAGTAGTTCTTGGCGTCCCAGATGATGCCGAATTCACCGCTGATGCGCTGGCGCAATCCCCAGTTGAAGAGGTTGCGGCTGCCGGGGATGTAGGAGGCCCGCACGGAGCTCCACCCGTGGCAGCTGTAGCGGTCGGTCACGCCCATGCCGCGCACCTGGTAGTTGCTGGTGTAGAGGTTGAGACCGATGTTGCCGCGGTACTCCGAGCTGGATGCGGAGATGGGCCCGGAGACGGAGGGGGCGGCTGCTGCAGGTGTGACGGCTGCGGGAGGGGCGGGAATACTGGCGGGCGCGTCATAGCTCACGCTGTTGTAGGTGACGGGGCCGTCCGGGATGGGGGGCGGGGCGGACACGGCCATGGCGGGCACGGCTGTGCAGAGAAGTAGGATGGCTAGAGTTTTCATACTCGCCCCACTATACACCGCCCGGCTTTCTCGTACAAGAAAAAATCTCTGCCCCAATACGCAAACAGATAGGGGAGCGGCGGCGGCATCAGAATCGCGACGTCCTCGAAATACTCGCCGGGGCATTCCTCATCCCCACGGCCGAGCAGGTGGCGTCACTCCACAATCCCCAGGGGCGTGGTGCTTTGCCAGTCGCCGCGGGTGAAATCCGGGAAGCTTTGGGGCAGGCCGCCCTCGCGCACGGACTTCTCGGAGAGCGGGGCCACGGCGCTCCACAGCGCACCCTCGTACACGTTCTGGTCCAACGGTTCGCCGCGGTGCAGGCATTCCACAATGCGCGCCAGCAGAATGTAGTTCATGCCGCCGCGGCTGTCGGCCTCTGTGGCGGCTTCGCCGAGCCTCTGCCACAGGGGGTGCTCGAAACGCTCGCGCAGCGGTTCCATGGCTTCGTCGCCCACCACCCACTCGCTGCCGTTGTTGAGTCCGGCCCCGGCTATGCGGGTGGGGAAGCCCGCCAGCGTGCCCCCGGTGCCCTGGATGAGGTTGCGGCGGTTGTACGGGCGCGGGCTGGTCACGTCCCACTGCACCAAAATGGTGCGTCCCAGGCGGGTTTTGATGATGGATGTGTTGATGTCGCCGCACTTGAACTCCACCTGGTTCCACGGGTGTTCGGGCGGCAGGTTCTTCTCCGCGTAGGCGGCGCGGCCCAGGGCGGGGCTGCTGAAGGAGACAATGCGGTCGAAGGTGTCGTCCGTTCGCGCGAGGTTCATGTACTGGGCGAGGGGGCCCAGGCCGTGCGTGGGGTAGAGGTTGCCGTTGCGGGTGGCCAGGTGGGCCAGGTGCCAGTCTGTTTCCGCGTTGAGGTGGCGCTCCCGCAGGTCGTGGATGTAGGCGGCCTCCCCGTGCAGCAAGTCCCCGATGAACCCCTGCCGCACCATGTTGAGGAACATCAGCTCGTCCCGCCCGTAGCAGCAGTTCTCCATCATCATGCAGTGCCTCTGCGTGCGTTCCGCGGTGTCCACCACCTGCCACAGCTCCTGCAGGGTGAGCCCCAGGGGCACTTCCACCAGCGCGTGCGCCCCATGCTCCATGGCCGCCACGGCCATGGATGCATGCGAGGCCCAGGTGGTGCAGATAAGCACCGCGTCCAGATGCGCCTCTTCCAGCATGCGCTCGTATCCCTGCGGCCCGCTGAACAGGTGCAGCGCCCCGGAAAGCTCCGGTGGACACTCCTGTGCCGCCGCCTGCAGCGCCGGCAGTGATAAGTCGCACAGCCCCACCACCTCCGCGTGGGGAATGGATTTCAGTTGCTCCAGCAGCACGCTGCAGCGCTCTCCCAGCCCCACGATGCCAAAGCGCACCGTCTCCAGGGCAGGGGCGCGGAAGTTGCCGAGGTACACCGCCCCCGCCGGGCGCAGCGGAGCGAAATCCGTGCGCCCTGGTGCGGTGTTCTGCACGTGGATGCGTGCTGCGGTGGCCAGTCTGCTTCTTTTCATGCCAGTTGCTTGAGGTCGGCGAATTCTAGCGTATTGCCGCGCCAAGTCAAGCGGATATTGGGTTGCATCCGCGCTGCGTTTGCTGTAGGATGGCGGTAGTATGAGCAACTCCGACACGAATTTGAGCGCTTGGGAAAAAATGCAGAGGGACATGGTGTACGACGACTTCGATGCAGACCTGTTCAACCGGCGCGTGGCGGCCAAGACCATCTTCAAGCAGTACAACAAGACCACCGACGAGCAGCCGGAGCTGCGCCGCAGCCTCATGGAGCAGCTCTTCGGCAGCGTGGGGGAGAACGTGTACCTGGAACCGGACTTCATCTGCGAGTTCGGCAAGAACATCTTCATTGGCCACGACGTCTATATCAACTTTGGTGCCGTCTTTCTTGACTGTTCCCGCATTTCCATCGGAAACCACGTCCTTATCGGTCCCAATGTGGGCATGTACAGCGCCAACCACAGCCTGGACCCCGACGAGCGTGCCCAGGGTGCCCTCATCGGCGGTCGCATCACCATTGGCGACAAAGCCTGGATTGCCGGCGATGTCAAAATCATGGCAGGCGTCACCATCGGGGAAGGGGCCGTCATCGGGTGCGGCAGCGTGGTCACCCATGACATCCCGCCGCGCACCCTTGCCGCGGGCAACCCCTGCCGCGTGATCCGCCCCATCACCGAAGCCGATAAAGTGGGCTTTGTCAAATGAACGGGTTACCGCTCCGGCGCAGGCAATGACATCCTTTGACCTTGGCAAACAGGTGGGGATTTGGTATAAGGGTTGGATATGACCAAACTGACAACGCTCGCCCTCCTGTTGGGCGCGATTATGCCGGCGGTGGCACAAGAGGCCGCCAAGACACCCTCGTTTGCCAAGGATGTTCATGAGAAGAACGTGGCCGCCATCCAGACGGATGCGGTGAAGCCCCGCCCGGAAGGCTCCATCTACATGGGCGATTTCCGCGCACCCAAGATTGAAAATGTGCGTGTGGCGGTTATCGGCCTGGGTGAGCGCGGTACGCCTCAGACCCTCCAGCTGGCTGCCGTGCCTCATTGCACCATCGTTGGCGTGTGCGACCTGTACGACGACTTCGTCCAGAAGACGGCCGACAAGGTGGAGCAGCGCACCGGAAAGCGCCCCGCCACCTACAGCGGCGACAAGGATGCCTACAAGAAGATGCTTCAGGAGCTCAAGCCCGATGCCGTTTTCATCAACACCAACTGGGACACCCACGCCCAGTTCGCCATCGAGGTCATGGAGGCCGGGGCCCACGCCTTTGTGGAGGTCCCCCTGGCCACCACCATTGAAGACCTGTGGGCCGTGGTGGATGCATCGGAGCGCACGAAGAAGCACTGCATGATGCTGGAGAACTGCAACTACGGCCGTGAGGAGCTCATGTTCCTCAACATGGTCCGCCAGGGGCTCATCGGCGAGCTTCTGCACGGCGAGGCCGCCTACATCCATGAGCTGCGCAGCCAGATGTTCGACGTGGACCGCGGCTGCGGCTCCTGGCGCACCTACCACTACGCCGAGCGCAACGGCAACCTGTATCCCACGCACGGCCTCGGCCCCGTGGCCCAGTACATGAACATTGCCCGCACGGACGACACCTTCGACCGCATCGTCTCCTTCGGCAGCCCCGCCCTGGGCCGCGCCAAGTTCGCCAAGAAGAACTTCCCCGCCGACCACAAATGGAACCAGACCGAGTTCAAGTGCGGCGACATGAGCAGCTCGCTCATCAAGACCAAGGCCGGCCGCACCATCCTGGTGCAGTGGGACGAGACCAGCCCGCGCCCGTACGACCGCAAGAACCTGATTCAGGGAACGGAGGGCACGCTGGCCGGCTACCCCACCCGCATTGCCGGTGAGAAGATCAGCCCCAAGCCCGGTGAGGACCTGGACCATGCCCACGCTGGCGGCGCGGAGATTGCCAACCTGGGCGGCTACCACGAATGGTTTGAGGGCCCGGAAGCGGAGAAGCAGATGTATGCCAAGTGGGACCACCCGCTCTACAAGCGCCTCGGTGAGGACGCCAAGCGCCAGGGCGGCCACGGCGGCATGGACTACATCATGCTCTGCCGCGTCATCGAATGCCTCCACAACGGCGAGCCCATGGACCAGAACGTCTATGAGGGCGCCCTCTGGAGCGCAGTGGGCCCCCTCTCTGAGAAATCCGTCAACGAGGGCGGCGAGCCCCAGGTATTCCCGGATTTCACCCGCGGCGGTTGGAAAACAACTCCCCCGCTGCCTGTGGTGAAGTAATTCCTTCCGGATGGACCCGCCTGCAGCCAGCCTCATCCGCCACTATGGCGGGAGGGCTGGCTGTTTGCCATTTGGCTGGACAATCCGCCGCAGGACGGATATGATACACGCGTACACTACATGCTGAAGCGGAGTTACAGGGTGCAGGAGAGCCTGGTGCGCTATTGGGCGCAGCAGGCCAGGGAGATGTATGCCATCATCGGTGATGATGAGATGCAGCCCCTGTTGGAAGCCGTGGAGCAGTCCCTGGCCGCCATGGAGGGCGACCGCCGCATCATCGTGATGGGCGGGGCAGACTGCGGCAAGACCTCCCTCCTGTCCTACATTTCCGGGCTGCCCGTCATCCGCGGCGGGCGGCAGCAGGAATCCCCCTATCTGCGCTGGCGATACGGCAACAACGACGGGGATGCCGCGCGCAGCCGCTTCCTGCCGCTTCCTGAGCTGAAGGGCATTGAATTCGTGGATACCGGCGATTGCTCGGAGCCGGAAGTCCAAGATGAGCTGCTGCGCCTGCTGCCGGGCAGCGATGCCGCCATTGTGGTGGCAGACGCCCGCCAGGGCGGCGCATCCCCCGCGTGGGAGGTGTTGCAGCAGCTGCCCATCAATGCGGTGGCCAATGTGCTGGTGGCCCTCACCTTCACCGACCATATCGGCGCGGAGGCCGCGTTGGATCTTGCCGCGCGCATCCGCGAGATGTGCCGCCAGCACCTGCGCCTGGTGGTGCTGGTGTGCAGCGTGAACCCCACCTCCGAGCAGGGCGTGGAAACCTTTGTCACCCGCGTGCAGGAAACCCTGGATTCCCCGGAGGGCGCCCGCCGCGCCATCCGCAACACCTTGGAGGCCACAGGCCGCCTCATGACTCGCCAGTCCGGCATTATCAACGCCAGGACCGCTGCCATGCGTGATGAAACCGGCTTCCTCTCCGGCATTGAGAGTGAAATCGATACCTTCCTTGCCCACCAGCTGGACGGTGTGGAGGGCTGCGCGCAGGACTACGCATCCGTTCCGCTGGGCGTTCTGCCGAAGCTGCAGCGCAAGCTGCGCCGCAGTTTCGGGTATGTCCTCTCCCCCCTGTGCCTGATGCAGTTGGAGGACATGGGGGCAGGCGCGGAATCTTCCTACTACCGCCTTGTCTGCAAGGAGATTATGGAGCGCCAGCGTGAGTCGGACAGCCGTTTCACGGCATCCTGCCAAGCCCATTGGCGCAGCGTGCGCCCGCGCATGAAGCAGGCCATCGAGTGCGAGATCAACGATTTCCCGCAGGATGTGCTGGAGGCGGAGCTCAACCGCCTGCGCCGCCAGCTGGAGCACGAGCTCTACCAGCCTTTCAACCGCCTGCGCATCCGCAGCGCGCTGGACAACGCCTTCTCCGACCAGGTGGGTTGGATGCACACCGCGCACATGCTGCTGTGCATTTGCCTTGTCCTTGCGGGCCTGCTGGGCTTTCTGGGGCTGGACACGCTGGCACTCTGCGCCCTGGGCGCCGTGCTGGTGGTGTGGGTGCTGGGGGCCGTGCAGCACGCGGCTGTCCTGCGCCGCCTGAGTGGTGGTTTGGAGAGGGAGGCGCGTACGCTGGATTCCGTGGTGCATGATGAGATGCCCAAGCTGGTGCGGGAACTCGTGGTGTCGCGTGTGGGTGCGTACCGCAGCCTGTATGCCGTGGCCAGCCAGCGCGTCAGCGAGTACGTGGAGCGTTTGCAGCCCCTGCAGGAGCGCCACAACGCCATCCTCCGCGAACTCCGCACCACCGCGCCGCGAATCTGACCTTTCCCAACTCCCTATACGCCCATGGCAGACCTCTTCACACCGCACGGCTCCAGCAGCACGCAGAAGGAAGCCCCCACGCTGGATATGCCTTTGGCCGCGCGCATGCGCCCGGAGACGCTGGAGGAGGTGGCCGGGCAGCGCCACCTGCTGGCCCCCGGCAAGCTTCTGCGCCGCGCCATTGAGACGGACCGCTTCTCCTCGCTCATCTTCTACGGGCCTCCCGGCGTGGGCAAGACCACGCTGGCCTATGTCATCGCCCGCTGCACCAGCGCGTATTTCGAGATGCTCAACGGAGTGGAGTCCGGCAAGGGTGACATCCTCCAAAAGATTGCCGAGGCCCGTACCCGCCAGGCCATCCACGGCCAGCGCACCATCCTCTTTGTGGATGAGCTGCACCGCTTCAACAAGGCCCAGCAGGACGTGCTGCTGCCCCACCTGGAGCGCGGCACCGTCCGCTTTATCGGCGCCACCACGGAAAACCCGTTCTTCGCCATCAACTCCGCCATGCTCTCCCGTTCCCAGATTTTCCCGCTGGAGCCTGTGCCGGACGTTGAAATCATAGCCCTCATGCGCCGTGCCGCCGCCGATGCGGAGCGTGGCTTGGGCAACATGCCGCTGGATATCACGGACGAGGCCTACGCGCACATGGCGCTCAAGGCGGATGGCGACGCCCGCAAGGCCCTCACCGCGCTGGAGGTGGCCGCCCTCTCCACCCCGCCCGCGGAAAATGGGCGCATCATTGTGGATCTCGCCGTGGCGGAGGAATCCATCCAGAAAAAGGCTGTCAAGTACGACCGCATGGGCGACGGCCACTACGACACCATCTCCGCCTTCATCAAATCCATGCGCGGGAGCGACCCAGATGCCGCGCTCTACTGGCTGGCCACCATGCTGAATGCGGGGGAGGACCCGCGCTTCATCGCGCGCCGCATTGTGATATGCGCCAGCGAGGACATCGGCCTGGCGGATTCCAATGCGCTGCGCGTGGCACTGGATGCCGCGCGCGCGGTGGAGATGGTGGGCATGCCGGAGGGGCGTATCCCGCTGGCACACGCCACCGCCTACCTGGCTACCGCGCCCAAGAGCAACTCCGCCTACGCTGCCCTCGGCGCCGCCATGAAGGATGTGCAGGAGGGCAAGACGCTCGCCGTCCCGCCCCACCTCTCCACCCCCACCCGCAAGAAGCTCGCCAAGCTCCGCGGCGTGGCGCAGGAGGACACGGAATACAAGTACGCCCATGATTTCGGGGAGGATCACTTCGTTCCACAAGCCTACCTCCCGGAGGGGCGCGTCTATTACCATCCCACCACAAACGGCATGGAGCTGCGCATTTCAGAGCGCATGGAATACCTCCGCCGCCTCCGTGAGCAGGCGGAAAACGGCAACAACGGCCAATAGGCTCGCGCTATTCCCACCCGTGGATGCTGTCCGGCACGTCCTGGATGAGTTTGATGTCGGGCGCGTTCGGATCGGTTTGCTCCGGCAAGACCGTGGTTTCCACGCTCTTGGGCTCCGTTTCTTCCGTCACCGCCGGTTCGGGGATGTCGGGGTGCGGCAGGGCCGCAGGCTCGGGAAGCTCCGGGGCCGGGGGCTCGGGCAGGGTGTCGTCGGTGGCCGGGGCGGGCGTCTCCTCTCCGGCGGTGGACTGTTCCCCGGTGGATTGCTCATCCTCGTCCTCCACGGGCGCGATGGTGCGGTACATGAAGACGCGGTCTCCCTTGATGACCGTGCCGGAGCGGATGTCAGCCGCAATGATGTTGCTGCGGGAGTTCTGAGCGGACGACACGCGCAGGTTGCCCATGCGGTCCGTTGCTCCGTCCGGCGGGTGGGTGATGAGCACCGCTCCCTCCTGCGGCAGAGGGCCGATGATGCGCAGCAGCGCGAAATGTTTTTCCGGGAACACCTGATGCACCGCGCCGAGGTGCATCGGCGGCGGCGTCTTGCGCATGGCCGCCTCTCTCTCTGCTTCGGTCACGTGGCGCTTCTCCTGCACGTTCTGGCATGCCGTTGCCGCCAGTACCGCCAGCATAAGTGCCGCCGCTGTGTGGATTCCCTTCACTTCCGTTAGGGTAGCACAACCTCCGCCCGCGTCAAGCCGCCCGCCGCGTCATGCCAATTTTACTCACGTGAGTTCCAATGAATTCTTTTCAGTTGGTTACGCACGCCCACGCCGGCCCACACCGCCATTCCACCGCGCAACCCCGCCATGCCTGCCCCGGCGTAGCGCAACGAGCGAAGACGGGCGCGGGGTGGATACACGGTCGGCTTTTCCCCTTATTGTTGCTTTTCCATTGTCAGACGCAGGAGCCCGGCACAGGCCACTTGGCCTTTGGCCGTTGCGATATCCAGCGCGGTTTTGCCGCTACCGTCCCGGGCATGCACATCCGCACCAGCGGCAAGAAGCGCACGGATGATGTCGGCATGGCCTTCCTGTGCCGCCAAATGCAGGGCTGTTTCACCATGGCCGGCCGTGGCGGTAACCTTCGCACCATGCTCGAGCAACCAGCGGACGACATCGGTTTTACCATTCCAAGCAGCCTCATGCAGCGGGGTAAACATACACTGCCCAACGGCTTCCATATCGGCACCCTTTTCCAGCAGTGCGCGAGCAGTTTCCATGTGGCTACACCTAGCCGCTGCATGCAGAGGCGTGTCGCCGCCAAGGCCAGCGGTATTCACCTTTGCGCCGTGGGCAATGAGCAGCAGCACGGTGTCCGTGTGGCCACCGGAGGACGCTTCATGCAGTGGATCGCCGGCATGATGCAGCACGTTCTTCTCCCAGCATGTCTCATCCTCATTCACGGAGGCTCCCTTGTCAATGAACAGGCGCACCACATCCGTACGCCCCAAGCCGGCCGCGCAACACAAAGGGGAATGTCCTACGTCATCCATGGCATACATATCGGCTCCTTTGTCGATAAGCAGCCCCGCGATGGTGGTGTCGCCATTCCAGGCAGCAATGTGCAATGGGGTGCTAAAACTCGCATCTCTGACATTCACATCCACTCCCTCGCCAAGCAGCTTGAGAATCTGCTCTGTATTTCCTTCCCCCACGGCATGGAAGAATGCTTTTTCCTCCGGCCGCTCGCATGCCAGCAACGATAGCCCAACCAAGCCCAGCGCACATACCCGCAGCGCCTTCCCCAATGGGTGGATAAGGCCGTGCGCACGCTCGAACAGGATGCTGTTTTCAATGTGGAATCCGATGTTGGACATGATTTGTTACCTTTCTATGTTGATGTTTGCTGAGGTCTCCTCTACTCGCCACACCCGCGGTGTGATGGCTCTCTCTACTGCTTATAAGCACCCAAAAGGCAAAATGCACGACCCAAAGTGCATTTTTTTCAAAAAATCACTATGAGCCTGTTTCGCGCAACCTTCGGGAATGATATCGAAGTCTGATGGCCGGCTGTTATGGGCGACGGTGGAATCCCCAAGCAGGAACAAGGGGCGCAACCAGTTATTCCGTGTTCGCAGCCTTCCCAACCAGCGCGGCAACGGTTTCCACGTCGGGCAGGTCTAGCAGGCCTTCCCTATAGGTGGTTTCGCCTGTTTGCCGGCATTCGTAGACGATATTGCCCGTGCCGTTCTTGTCGTGCGTGATTTCCAGATAGTCTTGGGCATCCCAGGCTTTGAGCCTATAGCGGAAAAGCCCGCGGGAGAGGGCGATGGCGCGGCGGTTGGTCACGGCGTACACGTTGCAGCGCCCCGCCCACAGCAGTGGCAGCAGACTGGCGAAACCGAGCAGCGGCAGCAGGGCAAATGCAGCGACAAGAAGCGGGAGGAAGCAGGGGGCCTCCTGTAGATTGGCATCGATGAAGAACGGCCGCAGCAAGGCTATCCAGGTGCAGTAGAAGACAACGAGTAATGCCAGTAACGCCCATGCCGTCAACAGCTTGCCGGTACCAATCTTGGGTCGGCCGAGCCACAGCAGGCGCTCCCCGTCCCGCAGGGCCTCATTGATGCGGAGGCGCTGCGCATCCGTGGCGTGGATACCTTCCCACAGGCTGACTGAATCCGGCTGCATATCTCTTGGCGCTATTGATGCGGTGATCCGCTCACCAGCCCAGCTTGGCGCGCAACCTGGCGCCGAAGGTTGTGCCGCGCAGTGTGAGCAGGCGCAGCGGGGCGGGTGCCTTGGATACCACCAGGGCCTCGTTGTTGGCGATGCTGTGGGTGGAGCGCCCATCCAGGGAGAAGATAGTGGATTCCCCGTCTCTGCCGCGGCGCGCGCGCGGGCGCAAAACAATGCGCACACTGTCCGGCAGCACCACGGCGCGGATAGTCAGGCTGTGCGGGCAGATGGGGGTGAGGCAGAGCACTCCCGCCTCAGGGGAAATCAGCGGGCCACCCGCTGCCAGCGAGTACGCCGTGGAGCCCGTGGGGGTGGCCACCAGCACGCCGTCGGAGTGGTACTTGTTGAGCAGTTCGCCGTCCACCTCCACATCCACGTCAATCATCTTGCCGGTTTCCGCGCGCATGAGGGCCACCTCGTTGAGGGCCACATGCGCGTGCTCCGCGAAATCCGTTCCGCTGACCCCTGCGCGGCGCGCCTGCAGGATGGAGCGCTCCTCCACGCAGTAGTCTCCGCTTGCCAGCGCGCGCACCAGCTCTGCCACCTCGTCCCGCCCGCAGGCGGTCAGGTAGCCCAGGTGCCCCAGGTTCACGCCGCCAAGGATGATATCACGGCGCACGGCCTCCCGCGCGGCGTTGAGCATGGAACCGTCACCCCCGAAGCACAGCAGCATGTCCGGCGCGGGCAGGGAGGTATCCTCCCGCGTGTGCGGCCCAATCTCAAACGCGGAGATCCCTGCGGCGGCGCACTCCTCCTCAAACACCTGCAGGGCCTGCATGCACTCCGGCGTGCGGTAGGAGGCCAGGATGCCGATGGAGGTGGGCGTTTTCATGGGGATGCGGCAATTCGGTCAGCGCTGCTCGCGCACAATCTCCGTGCCGATGCCTTCCGGCGTGAAGATTTCCATCAGCAGGGTGTGCGGCACGCGGCCGTCGATGAAGTGTACCTTGCGGACGCCCGCGTTCAGCGCGTCCACCGCGCTCTTCACCTTGGGAATCATGCCGCCGGAGATGGTGCCGTCCTCTATCAGCTCCATCGCCTCCTTGCGGTTGATGCTCTGGATGAGGGTGGACGGGTCGGAGGGGTCGCTCAGCAGGCCCGGCACATCGGAGATGAAGATGAGCTTCACCGGCTTGAGCTCGCGCGCAAGCGCCGCCGCCGCCAGGTCGGCGTTCACATTGAGGGACTGGTTGGTCCCCAGCTCGCGTGCCAGCGGGGAGATGACCGGGGTGAGCTGCAGGGAGAGCGCCTCCTCCACGCGGGAGAGCAGGCAGCTGATAACGTGGCCCACCATGCCGATGTCCACGGGGCGGCCCTCTGCGTCCCTCTCGCGCAATTTCTCACCCACAAAGACGTTGGTGCCGGGGATGCCTACGGCTTTGCCGCCCGCCGCGCGCATCATCTCCACCAGCCCGGGGTTGATATGCGCGCTGAGCGTGTCCTCCACAATGTTGATGGCCTCCTTGGTGGTGACGCGCAGGCCGTTGATGAATTTGGCCTCCAGTCCGGCTTCCGCCATGGCTTTGGTGATGGCCTTGCCGCCGCCGTGCACGACAACGGGATTCAGCCCCATGGCCTCCATCACCACGATGTCGCGCATCAGGGATTTCACCAGCTCCGGGTCGTCCATGGCGGAGCCGCCGAACTTGATGAGCACCGTCTTGTCGCGGTACGCCTGCATGTAGGGCAGGGCTTCCACCAGGATGTCCGCCTTGGTGATTTCCTCCTGCAGATGGTCGATTTTGCGCTTCTTGATCATGGTGAATTAGATGTATCTCTTGATTTTGAAGTAGAGCAGCGGCAGCCCCGCCGATATGAGCATCAGGACAATGGACAGCCAGAAGCCCCAAGTGGTGTGCAGAAACGGCATGTGGTCGAAGTTCATGCCGAAGATGCTCGCTATCAGCGTGGGCGGCAGGAACACCACGCTCATGATGGTGAACACCTTGAAGATGTCGTTCTGCTCAATGTTGATGAAGCCCAACACCGCGTCCAGCATGAAGTTCACCTTGTTGGACAGGAACGATGCGTACTCCGAAAGCGAATTCACGTCTCGCGACACCGGGCGCAGTGGCACGTACATGCTGTCGTGCGTTCCCATGCAGGAATCCTCGTTGCCCGCGTATGTGATGAGGCGCAGCAGGCTCACCAGCGCATCGCGCTGGCGCGTGATGAGGTCACCCACGCGGCCCAGCTCCTCCAAGGCGTCGCGCAGGTCGTCCGTGTCCGGGTCTTCCTGCGTTCCCTTGCGGCGGGCGGGGCCGGAGCCGAATATCTTCTTGGAAATCGAGTCCAGATCCGTGCCGAAGCGCTCCAGAACGTCGGCCTGGCGGTCCACCAGCGTCTCCAGCAGCCCCACGAACACCAAATCGCGGTTGGTGCCCGGCATGCGCAGCAGCTGGTGGGAGAACACGCGGAACGAGTACGAATCCGTGTGGCGGATGGTGACCAGCACGCGCTCTTTGATGATGAAGGTGATTTCTGTGATGACCGGTTCGTCCGTCTCCACGCGGGAGAGCACGGACGTGGTCATGAAGCGCCCTCCGTCCTCGCAGTACAGTCGGGAAGTGGCCTCAATCTCGCGCTGCTCATCCTTGGTGGGCATCTCGATGGCGCAGATGTCTTCTGCGTAGCGCAGCTCCTCCGCCGTGGGGGTCAGCAGGTCAATCCAAAAAATATCCCCGCGACGCTCCGTCTGTTCCTCCAGGCCTGAAGAGCGTTTGATGCCATCATCTGTCTGTGTGTAAATACGAATCATGAGCCTTCGCCAGGGGTTCGAATGCGTCTTACAGCACGCGGGGCGCCGCGCTCCAAGGATGCACCCATTTTCTCTAAAAGGCAAGCCCAAAGATAGACAATTTGCGACGGATTTGCGGATTGGAGGCTTCAAGACGGAAAATGGGGAGAAGGATGGAGAGGAGAGTGTGACTTCCCCCATCTTTCATTGTAATGCGCATGGTGCACGTTGTGTCATGTGCGGGAGTGGACGAGCGAGTGAGCTTGACAAAGCTGCGGCGCTGGTGCAAAATACCCGCGCCCGCTGTCAAGTGCGGGCGAGAAAGCTCTGAAAGAACCATGAAGACCAACCTGTTCACAAGCGCCGTGATAGCCGCAGCCACCATGCTGGCGGCCAGTTCTTGCGATGAGAACAAGGGCGGCAGCACCGCCCCCGCAGAACAGCCCAAGGCTGGGCCCACGGCCACGGCAGAGCCCCAGGCTTCCGCCGCGCATGCCGACCCCACCAACGAGGAAATCTGCAAGGCTGTGACCGACCAGCTTTCCCAGTACACCTATGTGACTCCGGGTGAGTTCTCGTATCAGGTGGAGTCCTCTTCCACGGATAAGCAGAACATTTCCGCCTCTCTCAAGATGGTGGTGAAAGAGGACATGTACACGCAGGTGTCCGCGCCTGGGGATTTCAACCGCGAGCGCCAGGCGGTGAACGAGGCCGCCAATCTGGCCATCCGCCCGGATGCCGCCTACCTGCTGCAGGTGGGAGCGTCTGCGGATGCCGTCACGGATGAAGACCGCGTAGCCAAGCAGCTGCCGGAGGAGCTGCAGACCGCGCTCATCTCCCTGCGCGAGTTCGCGGAGCAGAAACTTTACAACAAGGTGGCCCAGGCAGGGCAGGAGGTTGCCATCTCCATCTCTCTGGTCGCCGAGTGGAAGGATGGTGCCTGGGGTTTCACCACCGTGAACCAGGATTTGTCCCGCTTGCTCGACCTGCGTGATTTCACGCCGGAAAGCGAGCTGCCGCAGGGTGCGCCCGTCATGACCCCTGAGTTCGTTGAAGCCCGCAAGGCCGAGATTGCCGCCAAGGTGGCCGCGTTCAACGAACTTGCCAAGCCCTTCAACATGGGCCGTGAGGAGGCCGCACGCCAGCTGCTCACGGAGCGCCTGTCCAAGGTGGAGGAGGATGCCCGCCGCAGCCAGGAGCAGGTGGACGCCCAGAAGGCCGAGCAGCAGCAGTGGCAGGAAATCTGCTCTAAGGCCCTTGCCGCCGGCAGCAACTTCTCCGGCGAATGGACCCGCGGCAAGCACTTCGGCGAAATCACCCTCCACATCGAGCAGGCCAAGGCTTTCGACAACTCCATCCAGTTCTTCGGTACCCTTTACGACACCAAGCTCCCCGAGGCCAGCCTGGACATCGCAGGCCGCTGCGAACTCACCCCCGGCGAGAACGGCTCCGAGGTCAACGTGACCATTTACGACGGCCAGTACGACCCCGACCAGCCCACCGCCGAGGTGTACGATGCCAAGGATGGTATGCTGGTGCTCCATTTGGGGAAGGACGGCAAGCTGACGGGCGTGATGACCTGCGAATCCTGGGGCGAGACCCCGGAGCGCGCGTTTGCCGTGCAGCTTGCTCCCAAGGGTGGTGTTCCCGCCAAGGCAAACAAACGTTGATTTTAATTGAAACCTACCGCTGACATGCCGAAAAACGCATTGGGAAAGGGCCTCGGCGCCCTCATCATCAAGAAGGACGACACCCCCGCCGCCCTTGGCAAGGTGGATGATGAGCGTGTCATCAAGGCTGCTGTCAGCGACATCACGACCTCTCCGTTCCAACCCCGCCGCCACTTCAACGAGAAGCAGATTGCCGAGCTGGCGGACTCCATCCGCGAGCGCGGGCTGGTGCAGCCGCTGGTGGTGCGCCGCGTGGACGGCAAGTATGAGCTCATTGCCGGCGAGCGGCGTTTGCGCGCCCTCAAGAAGCTGGGCATGCGCACCGCCAAGGTGGTGGTGCACGACGCCACGGACCAGGAGGTGGCGGAACTCACCCTCATCGAGAACCTGCAGCGCGAGGACCTGACCCCGCTGGAGGAGGCGGAGCAGTACCGTCTCCTGCAAACCCGCTTCGGCATGAAGCAGGAGGTCATTGCCCGCCACGTCGGCAAGTCCCGCACGGTGGTGGCCAACATGGTGCGCCTGCTGGATTTGGTGGCGGAGGTGCGCGGCATGCTGGAGTCCAACGCCATCACCGTGGGGCATGCCAAGGTGCTGCTGCAGCTCAAGGACCAGGACGACCAGTTGCGCGCCGCCCACCGTGTGGAGCGCCAGGGGCTCACCGTCCGCCAGACGGAGCAGCTCGTGCGCGGCATCCTCTACCCGGAGTCCAAGCCGGAGCACAGCCACACCCCCGCCCAGCCCCTGCCGCCCTCCTACCAGAAGGTGTGCAAGCAGCTGGGCAAGAGCCTTGGCACCAACGTCAACATCTCCCTCAAGGCCAAGGGCAACGGCGTGATTGAAATCCCCTACACCGGGCAGAACGACCTGGTGCGCATCCTGGAAATCTTTGGCATTTCAGCCAAGCTGTAAATGAAGGCGCGGGCGTTCATTATCCTTCCGTTGGCGGCCATGCTCTGCTGCTGCGGAGACGGCAGCGCCAAGCGCCCGCAGCCCGCCGTGCCGCAGATGCCCACGCAGCTGGACAACGCGGACTCCCAACACTTCTCCGGCAACAACGCGTACGTGCATTGCGCCACCCTCTGCGCCCTCGGGCCACGCATCAGCGGTACCCTCGCCTACCAGAAGCAGCTGGAATACCTGGAGCGCCAGCTCTCCGCCGCCGGCTGGCGAACCTTCCGTGATGCCTTCTCCGCTCCCAACGGCACCCCCATGGTCAACCTGCGCGCCACTTTCGGCAGTGCGGACGCCACGCGCGCCATCCTGCTCAGCTGCCATATCGATACCAAGAGCGGGATTGAAAACTTTGTGGCGGCAGACGACGGCGCAAGCGGTGCCGCCGTGCTGCTGGAGCTTGCGCGCATCCTGGCTGCGGATGAAAAGCTGGCTGCGCAGGTGGAGCTGGTATTCCTGGACGGAGAGGAGGCGTTCGCCCCGCGCATGACCGAGGAGGACGGCCTCTACGGCTCCAAGCACGATGTCGCACGCCGCCAGGGAGCGCTGCCGAAATTCCAAATCAACCTGGATATGGTGGGCGGCGGTTCCAACACCATCGCCATCCCCGCGCTGGACACCTCGCAATTCATGTTTGAGCAGTACGCCGCCGCCGTGGCCGCCTGCCGCCTCAACCCGGAACGCTGGACTGCCTACCCCGGTTCCTACATGGACGACCACCAGCCCTACCTCCGCGCGGGCGTGGATTCCCTCAACCTCATCGCCCTCTTCCGCGAGGGCAGCTGGTGGCACACCTCGCGCGACAACATGGACCGCATCTCCCCCCGCAAGCTGGAGGAGTCCGGCTCCATCACTCTCCAGCTTCTCCGCCAGCTGGCAAGGGAGTGACTTGGGGGATGTCGTTCCACCGTTGGTGCCCCGAACCACCCCGGCATGCGGGGTTATGGGGATTGGTTGGCATGCGGGAACACCCCACATATAAAAGGCAACCTCAAGCGGCGGGGGGCTCGGCAGGCTCTTCCTCACCTCCGTTCATCAGCCGGCGCATGGCCTTCATGAGCGCATCGGAACCATAGCACTTGTTTTCTTCCAGGCAGGAGGCGTTTATCTGCATACTGCTCATAAAGCGCCCGAGCGTGAAACGGAACTCTGCCTGCAGCTTGATGGCGATGGAATCCGGCATGTTGTCGATGTCGAGGCTCTTCTCGATGGCGAATATCCTTTCGAGGTCTGCCTTCACCTTGGGTGCGGCGGCATCGGCGCTTTCCTTGCTTTTCACGTTCCAGAGAACCTCGATAACGCGCTTCATGGTGTCGATGAGCTCACGGCTGGAAGCCTGGAGCCTGGCGTACAGGGCCTGTTCCTCGGCGGTAAGCTGGATGGCTGCGGCCTCTTCCTCCTTCTTGGGGTCTCCCGCTATGGGAATCATGGCTTCCCTGAGAGCCGCCGAACCATAATACCCGTTTTGGGAAAGCGTGCCCAGCGCGTAGTTTGTGTCACTGTCGGGGCGTCTCGCCATGGTGTCGAAAGCTTCCTCCAGTCCCTCGTTTTCCAGCAACTCTTGGATCAGCTTAAAGTGCTTCTCTTCACACTCTCTCAATTTCCCGCAGAGCTCCTTCACCTTGGGAGCGGCGGCATCGGCGGTTTCCCTGCCGTTGATGCCCTTGAGGACAGCGACAAATTCCCTCCTGCAGTCGAAAAGCTCCGCCTGCACTTTGGCTTGCTCAGCCTGTTCCTTGGCGGGAGCCGGGGCGGCCTTTTCCCCCTCTGGGCTTCCCTTTTTGTCAAGCAGGTGCCCCATCTCCTCCTTGAGCGCATCGGAACCATACCACTGGTTCATTTCAAGGGGTACGAGGACGGAAAGCATTTGCCCCATGGAGAACTTGAGCATGGGCAGGAACTCATCGTTCAGCCTGGCTAGAACGGCATAGGTCGGCTTGGTATCGTCTAGGTGGGCTGCTTTTTGCTTTTCCATCCGTTCCACAATCTCCTTCACCTTGGGTGCTGCGGCATCGGCGCTTTCCTTGCTGTTCACCTCCTTTACGAGCTCGCTTAACTCGATGATGGCGTGGATGCTCATCTGCGCATATTCCCGGCGCTTGGCGTAGTCTGCCTGCTCCTCCGCGGAAAGCTCTGCCGGCTGCGCGTCTGGCTGCGTGGCAACCGCCTCTACCATCACGGAAGCTATCTCCTCCGGCAGGAGCGGCGCCAAGACCTCCTTGAGCGCTTGCGACCCGTAGCAACCTTGCGTGATAATGGGCCCCATGATGATTATGCTGTCCGATTCAAGGCGTTGCCTTTGTCCGGCGAACTCTGCATCCAGACGCGCCTGAATGGCCTCTGAGGGGTCGAGCATGGGTGCCGTCAACTTCTCCCAGAGCTCCTTCGCTTGGGGCACGGCGGCATCTGCGCTTTGCTTGTCGTGGACACCCTGCAGGACTTTGAGGAATTGCTCCATGGTGGCGAGGTCCTCCCGCATGAGATCGCGGTACTTGGCGTACTCGGCCTCATCTGCGGCGGGAGCCGGGGCAGGGGAAGCGGATGCGGCATCCTGAGCGTTCAGGGGAAGCAGCAGCGTGGCGGCGATGAGGGCGGTGTATGGTATCTTCATGATTTGAGTATGGTTGATGGTCTTGAGCTTGGCAAGGAAAAACACCTGCGGGTGGTGTCTGCCGTGCGCATGCTCTCTACCCCTATTAAGCACGCAAACGGGAAAATGCTGAAAGAAAATGCAAAAAAATGATATTTTTTTTGCAGGGGCGGAAACGGGGGACGCCCATTCCGCCGTTTGACAAGTTGCGTGCGCGCGTGTAGGATAGGGGTATGAAAAGCGCATATGCACTGGCGGCTGTTGTGGCTCTGGCATCGTTCGGCATGGCTGCACCGGCGGATTTGGGGGTGTGGATGGCCATCGGGGATTCCATCTCGCACGGCACGTACAGCCATTCCTACCGCTGGTTCCTGCAGAAGGATTGCATCGACAACGGGGTGTCCTTCGATGCACAAGGGTATTTGAAGGGCTGCTACAGCGGCGCGTTCTCGCAGGCAACCTACCGCGGCCATGCGTTCGACAACGAACACTGCGCCCAGTTCAACATCTGGACGGACGAGGTGTCAGGCACGCGCTTCCACCGCCTCACCAGCGTGAGCGGCCTCCAGTCCTCCAACATCAAGAACTGGCTCGGCGTGTCCGACAAGCTCACGCCCGACAACAAGGGCAGGGTGGGCTCTTACACGGGCAACACCTATTCCCCCGATACCTACACCTACATGCTGGGTACGAACGACCTCAATGGTCTGCGGGAGACCAGTTGGGAGAACATCCGCGCCGCCGTGACGGAGAACGTGCAAGCCATGACTCAGAACGCCGCGCGCCGCGGCAAGCCTGCCACGCTCTACCTCATGTCCGTGACCGCCACGGACAAATCGGATGCTCTCTCCAAGAACATCGCGGAGTTCAACTTCTGGCTCTCCCATGAATTCGCTCCCACGGCGGGAGATTCCAACCTGCGCGTGGTGTATGCGGATGTAAACCCCGGGCTGCAGGATGTCACCAAGCCTGCCGGGTACGCGGTGGCGCAGATGTTTGCGCCGGACCGCATCCACCCCACGGACCAGGCGGCGCTGCTGGTGGCGGGCAACCTGGCGCGCGCCATCGGCATTCCCGGTCGCACGGCGGGGCTGGAGCGCCGCGCCGCATCGGCGTTCGACACGCCCTCTTACAAGGCGCCATCCGTGCGCTGCCAGAACCTGCAACCCGTGGCGGACGGACTCTCCTTCTGCAAAGACGACGAAACCGCCATGTGGATTCCCTGGAGCAAGCCTGTGGATGATGCCGCCGGATACACGGCGGAGATGGAAGTCAGCTATGGCAACGGCCCCCAAGGGGGATGGGACGCCGAGCACTCGCTCACTGTGTTGGTGGGGGATGGCCGCCAAATGGGCTGCCTGGCCATTGGTGAGGCCTATATCACCTGGGGCGGCACCATTCTCTGCTCTCGCGACATGTCCGCCCGCTGCACCATCCGCGTGGCGTGCGTTCCCGCCAGGGAGGGCATACCCGGCGGCTTCTACGTATGGCTGGACGGCCACCTCATCGGCGAGGCCCTGCCGGCCCTGCAGGAATGCAACCTCTGCAACGGCGTGATGGTGAGCCAGCACGCCGCCGTGCCCGCCACACTCCACGCCGCCGCGTCCGACAGCTCCGGCGCCTTCGCGCCTATGCCCTAGGACTTGGCTCTTGCAACATACGGCATTTTCCGCTAAAATACCCGCCGCATGGCAACCGCATCCACAACATCTCCGCCGCACTTGGTTTTCCTGAAGCTGCTCAATCTTCTGGACGACATGCGTCGCGAGTGTGTGCACAACGTGAGTGCGGGCCAGCTCAAGAAGATGCTGGGGCTCACCATGCGCCAGGGTTCGGCCATTTCCCAGCTCAAGCTCATGCTGGCGGACCAGCCGGCGGGCGTGCCGCTCAAGGCGCTGGCCACCCGTATGCAGATGTCCGTTCCCGCCACCTCCCTGTTGGTGGAGGGTATGGTCAGAAAGGGCTTTTTCGAGCGCCACCCCAACCCCGATGACCGCCGCTCCGTGCTCATTGTGCTCTCGGAGCGCGGCATGTCCATGTTCCATGAGGTGTACGGCTATTTCCGCGATATGCTGGACGCCGCCGCGGCGGATATCACCCCGCAGGAGATGGAGGCCCTGGATTCCGTGGTGCACAAGCTGGAGCAGCGCCAGGCGGCCAAGTAAACAATCAGCGCCGCCGTCGCGGGGATTACATCCCCATGATGGAGTACCCGCCGTCCACGTACAGCACCTGACCCGTCACCGCCGCCGCGGCGTCGGATGCCAGGTAGGCGGCCATGGCCCCCAGCTCGTCCTGCGTGCAGGAGCGGTGCAGGGGGGCTTTTTCCTGATAGAGCTTGAGCATGGTGGTGAACCCGCTCACGCCGCGCGCGGCAAGCGTTTGCACGGGACCGGCAGAGATGCAGTTCACGCGGATGGGAGCCTCCCGCTGCGCCAAATCGTAGGCGAGGTAGCGCGTGCAGGATTCCAGCGCGGACTTGGAGACGGCCATGAGGTTGTAGTTGGGCACCACGCAGCGGCTGGCGTGGTAGGTGAGCGCGGTGATGCTGCCGCCGTTGGTCATGAGCGGTGCCACTCCGCGCGACAGCGCAATGAGCGAGTACGCCGAGATGTCCAGCGAGCTGCGGAAGGCCTCGCGCCCGATGTCGGAGAAATGCCCCTCCAGCGTGCCCGCCTCGCGCGGCGCAAAGGCGATGGCGTGCAGCAGCATGTCCACACGCGGCGTTTGCTCCGCCACAAAGCGGAAAAAGTTTTCGATGGATTCATCGCTCGCCACGTCCAGCTCGCACAGCGGCGAGTCCTCCCCAAAGTGCTCGTGCACCAGCTTGGCCACGCCTTCCTTCAATCGCTCTCCCTGATAGCTGAATATCAGCCGCGCACCCGCCGCATGCCAAGCCTTGGCTATGCCGAACGCGATGCTCCGGTGGTTCGCAACCCCAGTTACAATTCCGACTTTTCCTTCCAATGGTTTTTCCGCCGTCATGGTATGTTATTCTACCCCGTCGGCAGCCTGATTTCAAGCAAAATGCGGCTGCGTCACCCTGCGATTTCTCTCAAACGGATGACGCAGGACTGGTGGGGGCGGTTCCAATGGATGGGGATGCCCGTGAGCAGAAGGTGGTCTACACCGATGGTTTGGGTGTTGAGGGGGCAGCGGGTGCCGGTGGCATCCGGCATCAGCTCCTCTATGGAGTAGCGGGCGGCGGGGTTCAGGCCTGCCAGGGGGATGCGGGTGTGCTGGTCCGTGTAGGCGCGCTCCGTGGTGTAGCAGAGCAGCAGGGCCTCGTTCTTGTGGCGGTAGAGCACGGCGCAGTCGGGACCTTCGTAGGGGGAGACGAGGCGGTACAATTCGCCGAGCTGCACGATGGGACGCAGTTCCTTGGCCAGGGCGATGCGTTCGCGGATTTCCGCGGCGTCTTCCTCCGACACGGCGCGGGGGTCCAGCTCCAGGCCAAGGCGTCCCATGAGCGCCACGTCGAAGCGGAATTTGAGCGAGGTTTCCCGCCCGGTGTAGAGGTTGGGGCTGGCGGTGACGTGGCAGCCGATGGCATTGGCGGGCAGGAAGTGGATGGCGCTCCACTGCATGAACAGGCGGTCGTGCGCGTCCGTGTTGTCGGAGAGCCAGAATTCCTCATGGAACGCCGCCGCGCCCAAATCCAGCCTGCCGCCGCCCGCGGAGCAGCATTGGAACGTCACATCGGGATGCCGTTCGCGCAGCCGCCGCATGCCGTCGTAGTAGTTGCGGATGTAGTCGAAGAACAGGTTGCCCTGCATGTCGGCGGGCTGGTGCGTGGAGCCGGTGTCGCTCATCTTGCGGTTGCAGTCCCACTTCACGTAGCTGATGCCGGGGGCGGATTGCAGGACATCGGACACCATGTCGGCGGGTTGCACGGCGGGGTTGGCGAGGTCCAGCACGAGCTGGTGGCGCTCCTCCCGCGGCTGCACGCCTGGCAGGCGGATGGCCAGCGCGGGGTTCTGCTCATACAGCGAGCTGCGGGGGCTCACCATCTCCGGCTCCATCCAGATGCCGAAGTCGATGCCGCATTGGTGCGCCTGCTCCGCGAGCGCGGGCAGCCCGTGCGGCAGCTTCTCCGCATCCGGCATCCAGTCGCCCAGCGATGTGGTGTCGTCCTTGCGCTTGCCAAACCATCCGTCGTCCAGCACGAAAAGCTCCACGCCCAGCTGCGCGCTCTTTTGCATCATGGCGTGCAGGGTGGCCTCGTCCACATCGAAATGCACGCCCTCCCAGCTGTTGAGCAGGATGCGGCGCGTCTCGTTGCCGCGCGGGATGGTGTGTTTCCTCAGATGCCGGTGCAGGCGGCGGGAGGCATCCCCCTTGCCGCGTGTGCTGAACACCTGCACCGCCGTGGGCAGCACGATTTCCGTGCCCGCTTCCAGCATGTGCGGCGCGTGGGAGAAATCGTGCCCCATGCCCAGGTACAGCTGGCCGTAGGTGCTGTGCTTGAAGGTGAGTGTGTAGTTGCCGCTCCATGCGAGCGCGCCCAGGATGCAGCAGCCGTGCTCCTCCTGCGCGGGGGCTCCCAGCGACACGATGAACCCCGGCGTGCCCTCTTGCGCGCACTTGATGCCCGTGGTGCTGCCCACCGAAAGCGTGTTGCCGGGCAGCAGCTCCTGCTCGCGGAGGTAGTTCTCGCCCGCCCATCCGCCGCGGAACGTGGTGACGTGGTAGGCCTCCGCGCGCACGGGAAGGGCGGAGGAAAGCGCGCGCAGAATCTCCACGCGGCCTTGCGAGCCGTTGCTCAGCGCGGCATCTTGCGTGAGCACGCCTTCCTCCCACAGCCGCAGCCTCAGCGTCAGCACGATGTCGGGGTGGCGCGGGTCCGCCAGCCTTGCGGTGAGGGTGTTTCCCTCCTGCCGCACGTCCACGGCGCGCAAATCCCAACCGAGCGTTCCATCCGGCAGACGCAGGTGGTACGCGAACTCCCCGCTGTAGTTGCCCCACAGCGCGCGGGAGTCGAAATCCGTGGCGGCCGGCGGCCACTCGCACGCGGGTGATGCAAAGGCATCGTCCGCCACCGCAAGCGGCGCGCCGAAGTACGACAGCAGCAGCTTGCCCGCCTCCGAGCGGCGCAGGGAGACTTGCACGTCAGCCGTTCTCAGGTGGTAGCGGTCCATGGTGGAAGAAAAATCATTCTGCCTGACGCGCCTGTCGGCGTGCCATGCGCAGGCGTTCGCGCTCATCGTGCGCCTTGCGGCCGCAGGAGGATTCGGGGTCCAGGTCGCGCACGGCCTCCAGCGCGGCGATGGCCTCCAGCAGCTTGGCCTCCGTTTCCGGCGTGTGTGCGCCGTTGGCGCGGTAGCCCTGCGCATACTCCAGCATCAGCAGAGGGTAGAGCGCACCCAGTCCCAGCTCCTGCCACGCCTTCGGATTGTTCACGGCGCGGTCCATGAGCTTGCGGCAGTCGGCAATGTTGGCGCGCACGCGCTCGGGTGTCTGTTCCAGCAGGGTAAGGCGGGCGTACAGCAGGTAGCTGTCGGCATCGAAGTCGCGCTTCTCCTGCTCATGCCGGCGCGTGGGGGATTGTGCGGCCTCCCGCGCCTTGGCGATGGCCGCCGCATCCAGCTTGTGGAGGGGCAGGGCGGCATACGCGCCCTGTGCGTCCGATATCACCACGCAGGGCGGCTGCACGGCGCCGTTGCGGATGGCCTCCGCGGCGCTCTCCGCATCTTCCAGGGTGGCGTTCTTGTCCTTCAGCTGGCGTTGCACGCAGTCCGCGGCGGGATCCGCCTTCTGCACCAGCTCCATTTGCTTGGCGCAGCGGGAAACCGGTGTGCCGTTCTGCACGTAGAACGTGTAGGTCTCGGCCGACAGCGGAAGAACTGCCGACAACCACAGGACTGCCGGCTTCCAAGGCATTAGTCTGCGCGGGAAATGGTGATGCGCTTGAAACGGGAGTCCGTTTCCTCCGAGCAGGTGCGGATGCCGGGGATTTCCGCCAGCGCGTTGTGCACCAGGCGGCGCTGGTACGCGTTGAGCTTCTCCATCTGCAGTGGCTTGCCCGTCTCCAGCACGCGCTCCGCACGGGAACGCGCACGGCGCAGCAGCTTTTCTTCCGCGCGCTCGCGGTAGTGGTCGCAATCCAGCCGCACGCGCGGCGCGTCCTCCCACTCTGCCTGCACCAGGCGGTTCACCAGGTACTGCAGGTCGTCCAGGCGGTCGCCTTCCTCGCCGATGAGGAAGCGGGCGTCCGGGCTCTCGATCATGATTTGCACGCTGTCCTCATAGGGCTGGGTTTCAAGCTTGAATTCAAAGCCCAGCGGGGTGAGGATGCTGGTAGCGGCTTCTGTGGCCAGTGTGGCGAGTTTTTCGTTCATGGCTGGATTGGTCTAGGTTGATGAAAGGGAATCAGTCCCTGCTGCCCAGGATGCGCAGCAGGTACAGGAACAGGTTCAGGAAGTCCAGGTACAGCGTCAGCGCGCCCATGATGGCGCCCTTGCGGCGGATTTCCTCGTCCTCGCAGTACAGGCCCTCCTGCAGGATTTTCTGCGTGTCGTACGCGGTGAAGAGACAGAACACGATGACGCCGATAACGGAAACCGCGAGGTCAAACGTGCCGTTGCCCCAGAAGATGTTGATGACGCCCGCCACAATGAGACCGATGAGCGCCATGATGAGCATGCGCCCCATGCCTTGCAGGTTGCGCTTGGTGAAGTAGCCGTAAACGGACATGGCACCGAACATGCCTGCCGTGCAGCCGAAGGCCAGTCCCACCGAGTGCTGCGTGTATGCCTGCAGCACCGGGCCCAGGAAGAGACCCTCCACCGCGGAGAACAAAATCAGCAGCAGTCCCAGTACCGCCGCCGGAAGCGCGCGAGCCCCGAAGCTCATCACCAGGATGATGCCCAGCCCGCCCAGCAGCAGCATCCACGGATGCTCCGCCGCAAACATCATGGCATCCAGGTTGTGCGTGGTCCAGGATGCCACCCCGGCTGTCACCAGCATGGTGGCCGACATCCAGAGGTAGACCTTGTTCAGATATGCCTTGGCCAGGGATGCATCCTGCTCCCCGTATATTTCTCCTTGGGTGTAGATGGGATTTTCCATGCGTGCTATTTTACCAGCGCAACCCCTGAAGTCAACAACGCGGTGTGTCAGAGTGTGGAGATTGATGGAACACATGCTGATGGTACGGGTGAATGAGGACGGATGATTGGCTGGATGCTGTCTTTGTTTGCTCTTGAAAGGGGGTGCCGCCCCGTGCTAGAATGACCGCGTGAAAGTTATTGTGGTAACAGGCGGCATTGCGTCAGGTAAGTCTACCGTGGTTGAACTTTTGAAGGAGTTCGGCGAGGAGGGCGTGGAATGCTTCGATTGCGACGCTGCGGTGGCGGAGCTGCAGCAAACCGGGCGTCTCTCGCGCGACCTTGTTGCCGCGTTTGGCCCAGACGCGCTGGATGAAAAGGGCCAGGTGAACAAGGCGTTTTTGCGGAAATTGGTGCAGAACGATCCCGAGAAACGCGAGGAATTGAACCATCTGATACATCCGAAGCTGGCGGAGATGTTCCGCGAGGCTCAGGCTGCCGCTCGTCAGCGCGGGGATGTGCATACCTTCCTGCTGGATATTCCCCTGTACTATGAGAGCCCGGTGGTGTTCGGCGACGAGCACACCATCGTGTGCGTGACGGCTGTGTCCCCGGAGACCCAGGTGGCGCGCTTGATGAAGCGCGACGGCATTGGCAAGCGCGGGGCCAAGGCGTTCATCGCCGCCCAGATGACAACCCAGGAAAAAATCGACCGCGCCAACGTGGTTTTCTGGAACGAGGGCTCTCCAGACTACCTGAAGCGTCAGGTGGAGCTTTTCTACGCCACGGAGCTGGCCAGCGAGGCCAACGCCATGCACGCCCGCCACATCGTCATTGACCTCAATGAGCTGCGCGTCAAGCCGCTCAACGAGCTGCAGCGCCTGGCCGTGGCCAAGGGCCGCAAGGCATCTCAGAGCAAGCCGCGCCCGGAGCTGGTGGCAGAGCTGGCGCGCACCTACCTTTCGGAGGGCAGCCAGGTGTTCGCTAGCGGCGTGCTTGAAATCGGTAGGGACAATGTGGCCTTCCTGCGCGACCCCGCCCGCAGCTTCCGTCCCAGCGCGGATGACCCCGTGGTCCCCCACAGCCTGGTGCAGAAATACGGCCTGCGCGTGGGCAACAGCGTGAAGGCCCGTCTGCAGCTGGTACACGACAGGGTTTCCGAGCGTTCCGTGGTTGCAGAAGTCATCACGGAGATTGAGGGCAAACCCGCAGAGGAATACGTGCAGCCCAAGGATTTCGAGCACCTGACCCCGCTTATCCCCACCAAGCGTCTTCTGCTGGAGAACCCGGACATCAAGTCGCCAGCCATGCGCGTGCTCGATATCATCACCCCGCTTGGCATGGGGCAGCGAGCCCTGGTGGTGGCACCGCCGCGCGGTGGCAAGACCGTGCTGCTCAAGACAATGGCGCGTTCCCTGCGGGCGAACTACCCGGAGTCCACGCTGCTGGTGCTGCTTCTGGACGAGCGCCCGGAGGAGGTGACCGACTTTGAGGAATCCCTGGATGCCCCCGTGTATGCCTCCACGTTCGATGAGCCTTCCCGCCGCCATGCGCAGCTGAGCGATATGGTGCTGGAGCGTGCCCGCCGCCTGGTGGAGCAGGGGAAGGACGTCATCATCATGCTGGATTCCCTGACCCGCCTTTCCCGCGGCTACAACGCCAACCAGGTTGGTGGCCGCACCATGAGCGGCGGTTTGGGTTCCGGCGCGCTGGAGAAGCCCCGCAAGTTTTTCGGAGCCGCCCGCAGCATCGAGGAGGGCGGCAGCCTTACCATCATCGCCACCTGCCTTGTGGATACCGAATCCCGCATGGATGAAATCATCTTCGAGGAATTCAAGGGCACCGGCAATATGGAGATACGCTTGGACCGCGAGCTCTCCGAGCGCCGTATCTACCCCGCCATCTCCATTCCCCAGAGCGGCACCCGCAACGACGACCGCCTCTACCACCCCGACGAGATGTCGCGCATCCTCCAGGTGCGCCGCCAGCTTGCCTCCCTGCCGGGTTGGGAGGGTTTGGAGACCCTGCTGCGCAACATTGCCAAGACACAGAACAACGCAGAGCTCCTGCTCAAAGGGCTCACGATTGCTTCCCGCTGACGCCGCGCGCTCTTTTTTCCTAATCTCATCCTCATCCTCATTCCCCGTGTATCCCGCACGGGGATTTTTTCACGTCCTTTCCCCGCGATTATCCTTTACAAGGAGGCCCGCTTAGTGCATCCTTGCCGCCGACATGAATTTCGCCGAACTCGGTATCTGCCCGGAAATCCTTGAAGCCATCGACATGCTGGGCTTCGAAACCCCTTCCCCCATTCAGGAAAAAGCCATACCCCCCGCTTTGGACGGTGCGGACATTGTGGGACTCTCCCACACCGGAAGCGGCAAGACCCTAGCCTTTGCCATTCCCGCGCTGGAGAGCATTGACCCCGCGGAGCGCGCTGTGCAGGTGCTCTGCCTGGCCCCCACGCGCGAGCTGGCCGTGCAAATCTGCCGTGAGGTGGACAAGTTGGCCATGTATCTGGACGGAGTTTCTGCCGTACCCATCTACGGCGGCGCCTCTTTCGGCCCGCAGCTTTCCGCGCTCAAGCGCGGCGTGCAGTTTGTCGTCGGAACACCGGGCCGCATCATCGACCTCATGGAGCAGGGCGAGCTGCGCACGGATGCCGTCTCCATGCTCATTCTGGACGAGGCGGACGAGATGCTCGACATGGGCTTCCAGGAGGATATCGAGCATATCGTGGTATCCCTGCCGGAGGAGCGCCAAACGCTCTTCTTCTCCGCCACCATGTCCCACCCCATCCGCGAGCTTATCAAGCGCATTGCCCGCGACCCGCAGGAGATTACCGTGGAGCGCCCCGTGCTCACCGTGCCCACCTGCGAACAGGTGGCCTACGAGGTGCTCTTCTCCTCACGCGTGGAGGTGCTCAGCCGCCTGATCGAAATGGGCCGCATGAAACGCGGCCTGGTCTTTGCCAACACCAAGCGCGTGGTGGACGATGTGGTGGACGGCCTGCTGGCGCGCGGGTATTCCGTGGACCGCCTGCACGGCGACATGCCGCAGACGCTGCGCGAGCGCGTGATGGAATCTTTCCGCAAGGGCAACCTCAACGTCCTGGTGGCCACGGATATCGCCGCCCGCGGGCTGGATATCGACGACGTGGACATGGTGGTGAACTTTGAACTTCCCCGCGAGCCGGAGGACTACGTCCACCGCATCGGCCGCACCGCGCGCGCCGGGCGCAAGGGCAGGGCGGTCACCTTCTTCGGCAGGCGTGATTTCTCCCTCATGGGCCGCATCGAGCGCTTCGTCGGAACACGCATGCAGCGTGAACAGGTGATGACCGCCGCCGAGGTGGAGCAGATGCGCCGCGAATCCCTGGTGGACGATATCCTGGAAAAAGCGGCGCTCGCCCACGAGTTGCCGGAGGAACTGCGAGACCTGGACATACCGGAGGAGAAGCTGATGTGCGCCATGTTCCACCTGTTGGCGGAGCGCGCCAGCCGTGAGATTCAGCCCATCCCGGAGGACCGCCCCAAGCGCCACGGACAGGTGGCGGAAGACGAGCTGCCCGTGGAGAAGGGCAACGATTGGAGCTTGCAGGAGAGCGTCACCCTCTTCATGAACGCCGGCAAGATGCTCCGCATCCGTCCCAAGGACATTGCAGGCCTCCTGTACAACGAGGGCGGCGCGCCCAAGGGCAGCATCGGCGATATCCGCATGTTCCCCAAGCACTCCCTGATTGAGGTTTCCCCGGAGGTGGCACCCCTGCTCATCGAGCGCCTTGCCACCGCCTCCATCTGCGGGTATGAGGTCAACATCCGCCAAGACCAGGGGCGCCCCGCTTCCCGTCCCCGCCCCTCCTTCCGCGACAACGCCGATTTCCGCCCCCGCGAACGCCAGCGCCGCGACCGCGATTCACGCGACTTCCGAGAGCCCCGCGAGCAGCGCGGCTTCCGCGAGGAACGCCCCTTCCGTGATACCCGCGATTCCCGCAAGCGCGAACCCCGCTTCTACGACCGCTTCAACCGCCGCCCCCGCAGAGGGTGACACCGCGCGTGATTGGTAGGCATGCGTTGGCGTGTATCCACACCGCCAACGCCCGCCCTACCACCCACCACAAAAACGCCCCGCCAGGCCAATGCCAAGCGGGGCGGTTCATTCACGCGCGCCTTGTCACGCCTAAGCGCCACAGGCGCGGCGGCGGAGCCTAACTTTCAAATTGTAAATCGTAAATTGTCAATTGTAAATTACGCCGCGGCGTCATTCGTTGTCGATACGGATCATGCCGTAGGAATCGCGCTTGTCGCCGTTGTCGAAGATGATGTAGACGTGCGGCTCCTTGAGCTTGGCGTCAGCGGTGACGGTGTAGCTGTTGTTGCGGGGGGAGCCGGAGGCTTCGCCCTCGTGCTCGTCCTCGGAAACCAGCTCCTCGCCGTCGTAGAGCATCACCTTCTTGATGCGCAGCGGGTCCTTGCCCTTGTGGTACATGAACTGCAGGGTGTAGGAGCCGGCATCGGAAATCGGCAGGTCGCCACGCAGCAGAATGGGCGTGTTGTCATCCGGAATGCCCCGCGGGGTCCAACCCTCCGCGTAGTTGAGCTTCCAGCTCCATACGTCCGGCACCACCTTGCCGCTCCGGCCCAGCAGGGATTCCGGATCCAGCTCGGTCATACGCTTGGCCCACTTGGGAATCTGCAGGCTGCCTTTGTAGCCGCCGTCGCGGTGGAGCGCGCCGATGACGGCGGCGCACATCTCCTGCTTCTGGGCGGCGGTGTAGGCGTTGTCCTCAAGCATGCCCTCCACTTCCTTGATCACCTCCTGGATGGCTGCCCACTTGGCGTCCTTGGAGCCGGCGTCGGCTGCCTGCTTGCGCTTCTGGTCGGCGAAGGCGAGACCATCGAAGGAGACGCGGCGCACATAGCCGCTCTCGTCCTCCGGGTCGAGCTTCTTGAGCTGCTCCGCTGCCTTGTCGGGGCGGATGATGCCCTCCAGCGTGGCGGCCTCGCCCAAGAGCTTGGCAGCTTCCGCACCGGATGCATCGGCGGACTTCTTCAGCAGGGCCTCCTGCTGGTGCAGCAGCTCCAGCTTGCCTGCCACGTCAGCCGCAATGTCCGCGGCGGGGCGGGTGAGCATATCCGGGCCGTACACGTCGGCGTAGTGGCGGCCATCCTTGTCGAAGAACATGATGGCGGGGTAGGTCTCTGCCTGGAAACCGCGGGCCTTCTCCGGGATGAAGCCCCAGAAGGCCTCCTGCTCCTTCTTCACCTTCTCTGTGACGTTCTGGTAGATGGGGGCAAGCAGCAAGCGGGCGCTTCCTGCCGCCTTCTGAATCTCCTCGTTGGTGATCCACGCCTTGGCGAAGGATTCGCTGTAGCGGTCCCAGTCTGCGGCGTAGGCAAAGACGATGTAGCCGTCCTCGGTGACGGATTCCTTGGCCTTGGCAAAGTTTTCCGCCTGGTTGGGGCTCTGCGTGCCGGCGGCGGGTGCTGCGGGCGGCTGGGGTTCCACGGGGGGAGCCTCCTTCTTCTGTTCATGACAGCTCGCCATACCGACGGCGAGCGCGAGTATCATAAGCCTTTTCATATCTACTGAATCAGTTTGGGGTTAATCTTGCTTGCTGTCGTGTTACGCTGCCTTCTTGCCGTAGACGTAGATGCCACGCAGGTGGAAGAACTCGGGGCCGCCGTCACGGATGACGCGGACGTACTTGGCGCGCGGCCAGTCGGATTCCGCGCCCATGTCGAAGCGAATCACCTCGCCGCTGTACGGGGCGGCGGCAGGACCCACGTCCGTCCAGTTCTCACCGTCCTCGGAGACCTGGATGTGCATATTGTCGAGGCGGCCCGTGTTGTTCTTGGTGCAGACCACCACCACGCCGGAGACCATGGCCGGGCGCACCAGCATAATGGCAGCCCAGGGGTTCTCCTCCTTGTCGGTGTGGAACTCGCCGCCGCACTCCTTGAGCAGGCCGGGATGGCCCGCGCCGGCCGGCTGGCCGAAGTTCTTGGACACCGAGCTGAAGTACGGCACGCCGCGCTCAGACATCAGGCGTCCCTTGAACGGCTCAAACTCCGGCATCTTCTCCTTGGGAGCGGTGTAGTCCTTGGAGAGCAGCTCGGACAGGTTGTTGAAGGAGTTCAGGTCGCGGCTGTCCTCGCAGTTCACCAGCAGCCCGCCAATCAGCTTGTCGCGGGACTTCGAGTCCATCTTGGCGCCACCCTTGGCGGAAAGCGCCACCACGTTGGCCTCCATCATGCGCTTGGGCATGTCGCCCTTGTACTTGTTGGCCATCTCCGTGCCCCAGGCCAGCACCTTGGGCGCATAGTGGCGGTTCACAAAGGTGTTGGTGAGCATCAGCGTGTAGAAGTCCAGCGTCACCTGCTTCTCGTCGCCGCCGAGCTTCTTGAGAATCTCCAGCTGGGCGTTGCACATCTCGTCGGCGTGCCAGTTGTCCGGCTTCAGCTTGTCCTCGCCGCGGGAGGCGCGCTCCACCGGCTTCCAGAAGTTCAGGAAGCACTCCTCCAGCTGGTTCTTGCCGTAGGTGGACGCGTTGTCCGCCAGCACCGGGTACATGAAGTTGCGTAGGATTTCCGCCGCCATTTCCGGGTAGCGCTCGGAGAGCTTGTCGCACACCAGCGTGTTGAAGGTCATCCACGCCTCGGGCTTGGCCTTGCCGGACTTCAGGTGGGCGGCGTACTCGCGCCAGGCGAGGTAGTTGCAGGGCTGGGTGTCCACCGCGGCCTTGTAGGCCTGCACGGCCTTGTCCTTGTCGTTGATGTCGGCAAAGGCGCGTGCCACCATGCGGTAGGCATTGGAGAGGTCCGTCTTCTTGGCGGCCTTCTCGCTCTGCAGTTCGGTCTGCATGTGCAGGGAGGTGAAGCGGTGCATGTCCTTCCACACGGTCCAGTGGAGACCGCGCTCCCAGGAGATGGAGTAGGCGGGAGTCCACACGCCGTTGACCAGCACCACCAGGGCGCAGTGGCCGGGCTCGCCAGCGGTCATGGCGGGCACGCCGTTGGCGCAGGCCGCATAGGCTCCGTAGTGGGAGAGGCTGCCGCACACGCCGCCCACGTTCTGCGTGGCCAGGTAGTGGTTGTCGTCGAACATGCCCTTGAAGGGCTCAAAGTAGCCGGCGTTGTGGATGCTTTCGCCGTAGATGTTGTGGAGCTTGTAGCCGCAGCGCCAGAAGCAACCGCAGTACTTCTGCGCCGGCAGGTGCAGGTTGTCCACCGCCCACTGCAGGGCTTCCGGCGTGGTGGAGCTGTGCGTGCCCTTGGCACCGCAGATGATGCGGTACTGCCAGAAGGGCAGGTTGTCGAACTCCGTGTTGAGGCGGCCTGCCTTCCAGTTGCGGATGAAGTGGTCGGCGCGCGGCTCGGCATAGGCGAAGGGGTGCCCAGCCAGAGCGTATTCAAGCGCGGTGGCGGTGGCAATGTTGCGCAGCACGCCCGCGCGGCGCGCCTCTGGGTGCTTCTTGAAAATCTCGCCCAGAATGGCCAGCGCGCGTCCGGGTTGCGCGCACTCGCCGGAGAATAGGAACTGGTTGAGCCACTCGCGGTCGCTGCATATGCGGTCCAGCAGCTCCAGCAGCTGCGGGTTGTTCAGGGCTGCATCCAGGGTCCACGGAGCCTCCTTCTCCGCCTTGGCTTCCGCCAGCTTGCGGTTGAGTTCCTTCACCATGTCGTGGCTCTCCTGGGAGGCGTCTGCCAGCGTGAGCATGTTGCTCTTCTTTTCGGCTATCTGCTTCTCCAGGGCTTCAATGGTCTCCGCGTTCGCCTTGGTGAATTTGGTGATGGCTGCGGAGCTGTCCGAATCACACTTGCTGAGCATGTAGCGCGCCATGCGTTTCCAATTCGCATCGTCCGCCGCGTACAGGCGGAACTTCTCGCGTCCCAGGTCCGGCGCGGCCTGCGTGATGCCGTCAAGTGCGCTGCCCGTGGCTTCGCCCACTCCGCCGTTCCATACCAGCTCGTACTCCAGCTCGGGTGTCTTCAAGAAATCCAGCACCTCCGTCTGCGTGTACAGATACGCGGCGGCACCAATAATGGCCACCACGCCTGTCAATCCTATGATTGTTCCCGTTTTCATCAGTTATTTTAAGCGGTTGCAAGCATTTTACCAAACTTAACCAAGTCCGCAAGCAAATTCTTCGCGTGCGCGCGAAAAAGCGCCGCTAGCGTTCCGTTATGCCCGCCTGTTGGCAATTTTTCTTGTCATTCCGCCTTTGCAATGCTAGAAAGGTTGCAGGCTTTGTATGGATGTACATGCGGCACAGTGGATTGGAGCGCGCGAGAAGATGGAAGACGCCTATGCCGTCTCCCATTTCCCGCAGGGTACGCTTGCCGTGGTGTGCGACGGCATGGGCGGCCACAGCCACGGCGCTTTGGCCGCACGTACGGCGGCAGATTCATTCTGCGAGGCTTTCGCGCGGCTGGAGAACATGCAGGACGTATCGCGGCGCCTGCGCGTGTCGCTGGATGCTGCAAACGAGGCTGTGGGGGCGCTTCTGCTGGAGCAAGGCGGCGAGTTCGGCGGCACAACGCTGGTGGCCGCATTTGTTTCCCGCCACCTGATCTATCACGTCAGCGTGGGGGATTCCGCGCTCTTTCTCTGGCGCGGCGGCGTCCTCTCCCGCTTGAACGAGGACCACTCCATGCGCGCCTTCTATCAGGGCTTTGGTCCAGAATGCGCCATGCCGGACAGCCACTGCCTGCGCAGTGCGCTCACCGGCGAGCCCCTGGAGCTGGTGGATGCCCCGCTGCAGGGATTCCCCCTGCTGCCGCACGATCGCCTGATCCTGGCGTCCGATGGCGTGGAGGAGCTGCTGTTCGACTGCACGCCCTCCCTTGCCCTGCGCCGCATCCTTTCCTCTGCGGACACACCGCTGGCCCCCGCCCTGGTACAGGCGGTGGAGGCCCTGCATTATCCCCTTGCCGACAATGTGACCGTGCTCACCCTGGATGCGGAGTGAGCCCCGTCTCTACCTATTAACCAACGGCAGGGATGGCAGGGGAGTCCCAATAGGCATGGACGAACAATCATGTCTCTGCTGTAAGGGGTATGCGGACGGCCTCTATGTGCTGCCGCCGCTGCCGTATGAACCGGATGCTCTGGAGCCGCTGCTGGATGCGCGGACGGTGAGCACCCACCATGACCGTCACCACGCCGCCTATGTGGCGGGTGCCAACGCCGCCGCGGAGGTTATCCGCAAGGTGGCCGGCAACGTGTACGACGAAACCATTGCGGCCTCCGCCATGCGCAAGCTTGCCTTCAACCTCGGCGGCCACATCCTGCATTGCCTGTACTGGGAAAGCCTTTCCCCGCAGCCGCAGGATGGCCCCACGGGCGCGCTCGCGGATGCAATGAAGGATGCCTTCGGCGGGTACGATGGCTTTATGCGCGTATTCCGCGGCGTGGCCATGGGGGTGCAGGGCAGCGGCTGGGTGGTTCTGGGACGCGAGCGCCTGAGCCGCCGTTTGGCGGTGCTGGGCGTGGAACGGCACCAGGACATCCTGCTGCCGGGTTTCAAGCCGCTTTTGGTGTGCGATGTATGGGAACATGCGTACTACCTGCGCTACCTCAACAACCGCGCCGGGTACGTGGACGCCTTCCTGCGCCAGGCCAACTGGGCAGCCGCCCTCAAACGATTGGAAGGGAGAAAGCATGAAAACGCGCGCTGACCTGTATTCTGTAAGCAACCCGTGGATGACGGGCTCGCTGGCCGCCCTGGAGCTGGTGCTCGGCTTTATTCTGCTGGCATTCCCGTATCTGATGGGATTTTCCGCCGCATGGGTGGGCGGCATCCTGCTGATAGCCGCCGGCGTGCTGCGCCTGGTGTACGCCATGCGTTACGGCAACAACCGAATGTGGAACATGGTGGCGGGCGCGGTCTATCTGCTGCTGGGCGCGTTCATGGTGCTTATGCCGGTGCTCACCGTGCAGATGTGGACGCTGCTGTTGGGCCTGGCCCTGCTGGCCGGCGGCACGGTGCGTCTGGTGGTGGCGGTGGGTCAGGCGAGACTGGCAGGCTCTTTCTGGCGCTTCTTCAGCGCCATCGTCACCCTGGCCTTGGGTGCCATGGTTACCTGGGGTTGGCCGGCGGATTCCCTCTGGCTGATCGGCACGCTCGTGGCGGTGGAGATGATTTTCTCCGGCTGGGTCCTGCTCTTCCTAACCCTCACGCCCAACCGCCCCTACGCGGTTTGACCACGACAGAGGGGATGAGGCGAGCCTGCTCAGTCCCACTCCCTATCCAGCGCATCCAGCACGTCCCCGCCCAGCGGGGGCTGGCTGGATGCCGCGGCGCATTCATCCAGCTGGGTGACGCGGCGCGCGCCGATGAGCACGCTGGTGAGACCGGGGCGGGAGAGCAGCCAGCGCAGCGCCAGCTGGGTGGGCGGTATGCCTGCACGTTTGGCGATATCCACAACACGCTGCACCCTGACATCGTTCTGCCGTGCGCGCTCCGGGTTCAGGAAGACGGAATTGTCGCGCACGGCGCGTGAATCCGCGGGCAGGGCGCTGTTCAGGTATTTCCCGGTGAGCACGCCCTGCGCCAGCGGGGAAAAGGCAATGGAGCCGGTCCCCTGCCGCACGGCCTCCGCCAGGCGGGATGCTCCCGGCTCGCGGTCGATGAGGTTCATGCGGAACTGGTGCAACAGGCAGGGTACATGCGCCTCCCGCAGCATGGCGCAGGCTTGCGCATACAGCTCCGGCGGGTAGTTGGAGAGCCCCGCGTACAGGGCCTTGCCGCTGCGGACGATGTCGATGAGCGCCTGCATGGTTTCCTCCAGCGGAGTTTCCGGGTCCGGACGGTGGTGGTAGAACACGTCCACGTAATCCAGCTTCAGGCGGCGCAGACTCTGGTTCAAGCTGGCTACCAGGTACTTGCGGGAGCCCCAGTCCCCGTACGGGCCGCCCCACATCAGGTAGCCGGCCTTGGTGGAAATGAACATTTCATCGCGGTGCGCGGAGAATTCCCCCTGCAGCAGGTTGCCGAACCGCTCCTCCGCCGCACCGGGAGGCGGGCCGTAGTTGTTGGCCAAATCGAAGTGGCACACGCCCAGCTCCAGCGCCCGCGCCACCAGCGCGCGCCCCTCTGCCGGGTCGTCCCCATCCCCGAAATTGTGCCACAGCCCCAGTGATACCTCCGGCAGCAACACCCCGCTTTTTCCGCATCTCCTATATTCCATGCCCTCCATTGAACGCCAAATCGCGCCTCTTGTCAATTTCCTTTCTGACAAAAACACCTTTGGTTCAATCCTCTCCAACTAGCCTCTGACGGAGATTCCGGGAGTAGTTTTGGAGGGGAATGTCGTAACCGACCTTGGCGCGTTCGCGGCGGGCGGGCAGGGTTTCGTTCTCCCCGTGCTTGAGGAGGAAACCGCGGTTGTAGAAGATTTCTGCAATGGCGCTGTTGTAGATGGGCAGGAGGATGCTGCGCTTGGGAAGGTCCGGCACGGCGCGGCGGAGCAGGGCTATGTACGGGGCGGAGCAGTTGGCGGTGACGGTGTTGTAGTGAGCTCCCTGTTCGTTGGCATTGTTGGCAAATTCCAGCATGCCGAGCAGAAGGGTGAGTGTCTGCTGCGGGGTGGTGAGTAGTGGGTAGATGTAGAGGTCTTCGTGGCGGTAGTTGGTGCGCAGGGCGAAGATGTCCTCCTCCGTGCCGATGAGGCAGGCGAGGCCATAACGCTTGTACAGGCCGCCGACGGCGTTTTGCTCATCGCCCACCGGCACGCGCGTTTCTGCGGAGAAGACGATGTGGCGGCCGTCCGCAAAGGCGAAGCTCATCATGGTGTGGCAGATGGCCTCGTGGCCGTCCCAGCGGCATTCCGCGAAATCCGCGCCCACCAGGGTGGAGAGGTCGTAGGTCTCCGTGGTGTAGCGGGGCTCGTAGTCGTTCTCCGTGGTGTAGCGAAAGTCGCGCAGATCCTGGATGGTGAGGATGTTCCCGTCCAGCGTGCAGTGGGGTGTGCGCACCCAGGGGGTCTGCCAGGGACCGCGCGGGTTGGGCAGCAGCAGGTAGGCAATCGCGCACACCAGGAAGCAGCCCCAGAGCCACCCGCGCACGCTGCGCACCTTGCCGCTGCGCCACAGCCACACCGCTCCCGCTGCCAGCACCGCCACGGGAATGATGCACACGGGTTGGTAGACGAGCAGGCCCAGCGACCACAGCAGGACAATGGCGAGGAGGACATCCTCCAGGAATTGGGCGGTGATGGAGAGAATGCGGAGCATGGCGGGCTAGAATCGCAGAATGACGGGCACGCGGGGGCCGCCGGGGGCGAGGGCGCGCACATCCGCCGCGTTCACCCAGCCGCGGATGCCTGTGAAGGTCTCCACGTAGCGCCAGTCCGCGCGCTCGGCCAGCAGGTGCACCGGGGTGGATGCGGGCAGGGTCACAATCGCGGCGCCGTCGGCATCCGCGGAGCTGCGGGCGGGCGTGGCGTTGATGATGTACGCCAAGTCGCTTGGCGGCAGGGAGGCGATGTTCGGGACCTCGCGCGTGCCGTAGTACACCCAGTCCGCCACGCAGAGCAGGCTGAGCAGCGCGGCTGCGGCGGTGCAGGCGTGCAGCCACGGCTTGTGCGGCGCGCGCCGGCGGTAGACGAGCAGGGCGATGCAGAACGCCAGCACCGCCGTGCAAACAACCGTTGCCACCCAGAGCTGGCTGGGGGTCAGGTAGGTGAAGGCATCGTCCGCCGCGGTGTTGACGGGCAGGATGGCACCCTCCTTGCGCTGGATGAACTCCAGGTTGGCGCGAGCCTCGGCGAATCCGGGGTCGATTTGCAGGGCCTTGGCATACTGGTATGCGGCCTCCCCGCTGTGCTTAAGGCGGTACTCGCAGTTGCCGATGTTGTAGAAAACGTCGGGACTTCCCGGGAATTGGGCGTCGTAGGATTTGAGCGTCTCGATAGCCTTGCTGAACTGCCCGGCCTCGTAGGCGTTCGCGGCATCGTCGCCCGCCGCCAGGCTCACGGGCAGCAGGGCCGCCAGCAGCAGAACGGTTGTGGTGCCGATGCCCGCCAGCGCCTTGCGGATGGCGTGCAGCATGCGCTCGCGGTCTCCCGCGGTCAGCTCCGCGTGCGCGTCGGGGCGGAAGGCCTCCACGTCGCGGCGGTTCAGGATGTCCTGCAGCTCCGGTGTGATGTCCTTGGCGGCGAAGTGCGATTCAATGTACGCCCCCGCGCCCTTGAGGAAGGCGAGGGCGTCCTTGGCCTTGGCCAGGGAATCCAGCTCCCTGGCGCGGGCGCGCTGGTCCGCCCCGGCAGCCAGGCGGCGGGTGAGCGCGCGGTAGCCCATGATGCCGAACAGCGCAACCGCCGGCACGTAGAGCAGCAGCCACAGCCAGCGCGGCAGCGTCACGGGGGCCGCATACTCGTCTGTGGGGATGAAGCCGTAGATGTCCACCATCTCCGCCACGGGCACGGTGCCGGCGGGCGGCGGCTCCGCGGCGGCAACGGCCTGCATGCCGGAGCCGCTGCTCTCAGTCTCTCGCCAGGGCAGGGCGATGGGCGCGGTCTGTGCCTGGCGGTACTCCAGCGACTGCGGGTCGAAATAGCTGAAATGGAAGGCGGGGATGCCGCTCACCTCCTGGGTGGGGCGCATGAGCTGGGTGAAGACCACGGCCTCCGTGATGCCGTTGGAGTTGACGATGGGCTTGCGGGTGGCGGGCACCAGCTTCCAGCTGTCGGCATCCTCCGGCACGGGCGGGGTGATGGTGTCCAGGTTGCCTGTTCCGGCCACGGTGATTTCCACCTCCACGGCCTCGTTCATGGCCAAATCCTCCGCCTGGGTGGCGGCCTTCATGCGGTACTCGCCAACCGCCTTCGCGTAGTCCCCCGGCGTGCCGGGCGGCAGCGGCAGCGCGCTCGTCCGGAACACCGGCAGCTTCACCTCCACCTGCGAGGTGGCGAAGAACCCGCGGTTCTGCACCACGGGCACGCTGCCCGTGATGTCGGAGTTGCCCTCGCGGAACGGCGTGTAGCTGCCGATGCAGTCCGTGGTGAGCCAGTTCTTGCTCTTGGCGTAGGCGGTGGTTTCCGGGAAGAGGGCGTTCTGCACCACGGCGGCCACACCCTCCACGGGCGCGCGGAACGTGCCCGCACGCACGCCCACCGAGTTGAACTGCGGCGGCACCGGAAGCGCGCACCCGCCCGGCATCAGGAACTTCATTGCCACCTTCACCTCCTGGTCCACATAGCCGTCGCCGTCCACGCAGGGATGCCACAGCACGCCGTAGGTGAACGGCTCGTTCATCCAGATGATCTTGCTGGTGGATTCCACGGGTAGGGCCGGCACGCTCACCTTCACCTTGCGCCCGTTCTTGTATTCAACCTCCAGCTCCTTCACATCGATGCTTCCCGGCGCATCCGGCGTCACCACGATGGGGTACACCTCTGCGTTGCGGCGCTGCGGGTCTGTGGGGTTCACGCCGCTCTGCGGCTGGCGCAGCTCCACCTGCGCGTGCTCCACGCGCGGCTTCTGCTTGATGAGGAAGAGGTCTCCTCCCACATCGGGGTCGATGAGGTAGAGCACCGCCTTCTCCCCCGGCAATGCCACGCCGGTGGACCACACGGCCTCGATTTCCGCCTGCAGCGCGCCCGCAAACAGCGCGAGCATGCCGATGATGAACGTTGCAATGTGTCTGTACATGTCGAAAATGGTGTTTAGTAGTCCTTGCGGGGCGGGCGGACCGTGTTGGAGGGCGCGTGCGGGATGGGCGAGCCCTTTTCCTCGTCCAGGTGCATGCGGAGGATATCCGCTGCGGACTGCTGTGCCTTTTCCTCCTCGGTCATGGGCACGGGCTGTTCGCCTTCGTTCTCAGGCTTGGCCTTCTGCTGCTTTTGCTCCCGCTGGTCCTGCTGGTCTTGGTTTTGCTGTTGCTTGTCCTGTTCCTTGTCCTGCCGGCCCTGCTGTTGCTTGTCTTGATTCTGCTGCTGTTGCTGCTGCTGATCCTGGTTTTGCTTGTCTTGCTGGTTCTGCTGGTCTTGCTCCTGCTGCTGATCCTTGTCCTGCTGATCCTTTTGGTCCTGCTTCTGCTGGTTGTCCTTGTTCTGCTGATTTTTCTGGTCCTGTTGCTGCTGGTCCTGGTTTTGCTTGTCCTGCTGGTTCTGTTGGTCCTGGTTTTGCTGCTGTTGTTGTTGTTGCTGCTGCTGTTTGAGGCGTTCGATTTCCTCCTCCAGGTCCTTGATGAGCTGCTTGATTTTGGCAATGTTGGACTCGGCGGGCTTCAGGCCGGGGTCGATTTTCAGCGCGTTCTCGTAGGGAAGGAGATCCTTTTTCAATTCCTCCACAATCTTCTCCAAATCCTCGATAGACGGTTGCTTGGGTTCCTGCGGCGCGGCGGCGCTGGAGGCATCGTCCTCATCGGGGTCGGTGGAAGTCTGCTCCGCCTGCTGGGCTTCCTCACCCCCGCCGTAGAGCTTGCGGAGCTTGTCTATGGTGGCGTTGGCTCCCACGTTGCCGATTTGGTAGAAGGCTGCGGCTTGCATCTGCGGGTCGCTGTCCAGCAGGGCCTCGGAAAACGCCTCCCTGGCATTGGCATCGTCCTGGCCCTCCTGCATAAGCCCTATGGTGTACTGCACCACGGATTGCGCGCTCGGCGCAGCCTGCGCCGCCGGGGTGAGAAGGAGCAGAAGCACCACCACCGCCGCCCCGCGCCGCGGCAACCGCCATTCCGTGGCAACCACGATGGCTACCACCAGCAGCGCCAGCGCTGTCCACGCAAACCACGCAAAGAGGTCGTTGGGCACCTTGTTGGTGGACACGTTTTCCTCATGCTTGTCAATCTTGCGCACGGCGTTCTTGGTGAAGGCCGCCAAATCCGTGTTGGAGTCCAGCACGGCGAAATCGCCGCCCGTGGCTTCCGAGAACTTGCGGAGGGAATCGGCGTCCAGCTTGCTGATGACGTGCTTGCCGTCCGCATCCTGCCACAGGCCGTTCTGTCCCTTGGGGTCGGGTATGGGACCGCCGGCTGCCGTGCCCACGCCCACGGTGATGACCAGCAGCTTGTCCTTGCGCGCCTCCTCCGCAATGTCGAGCGACGAGCCCACGGTGTCCTCGCCGTCGCTCAGCAGGACGAGGGCGTTCGTGCCGTCGGGCGCGCTGCGCTTCATGTCCTGCATGGCGCGTTTGAGCACCAGGCCGAAGTTGGTGCCGCCCGTTCCCGCCCAGTTGCGGTTCACCTGCTCCAGGGCATCGCGCAGTGCGGTGTGGTCGTATGTCAGCGGCACCACCAGGTCGGCATCCCCGGAAAAGACAATCAGCCCGATTTTGTCGGAGGGCAGGGAGTCTATCAACTCGTATGCCGCGGCGCGCGCCTCCTCCAGGCGTGACGGCTTCACGTCCTGCGTTTCCATGGAGCGGGAGATGTCCAGGGCAATGAGCAGGTTGCGCCCGGTGGAAAGCCCGCCCGCCTCGCGGAAGCCGTTGATGGGGCGCGCGAGCGCCGCGATGGTGCAGGCGAGCGCCAGGATGCAGAGCGCGGCGGGGATGATGCTGCGCCAGGCGGGCCGCCGCGTCACCAGCTCGTTTGCATGCTCGGCGGAAACCAGTTTCAGCCAGCCGTTCCCCGTCTTGCGGCGCGCGAGCACCACCAGCCCCGCCAGCAGCGCGGGCAGGAACAGGAACCAGAGGATGTGCGGGTAAAGGAAGCTCATGGCGGTGTTACGGTGCAGGATGCGGACGCGCGAAGCACAGCCCCGTGCCCAGCAGGAGCAGCAGCGCCGCCAGCCCCAGCGGGTACATGAACAGCTCTTCGTAGCTCACGATGGTGCGGCGCTTGGCGTCCGTCTTCTCCAACTTGTCGATGATTTGGAAGGCTTTCTGCAGCTTGGCACCGCTGCTGGCGCGGTAGTAGCGGCCGCCGGTGCTGTGGGCAATCTCCCTGAGGGTCTTCTCGTCGAAGGTGTCCACATCCGAGGTGTAGCGGGAGATGCGCTCATCTCGGCCGATGGCGATGGTGAAAATCTTGATGCCGAGCTTGGCGGCCTGCTTGGCTGCCTCGATGGGCGTGATGGAGCCCATGTTGCTGGCTCCGTCCGTCACCAGGATGATGACCTTGGACTTGGTCTCCGTGCGCTCGTTGAGGCGCGTGGCGGCGGTGGCGATGGCTGTGCCGATGGCCGTACCGTCCTCCTGGATGTACCCCGGCCGCACCTGCCCGTTGAACAGGTCCTGCGTGGCCAGGTAGAACTGCTCGATGATGTAGCAGACGATGCCGTGGTCCAGCGTGAGCGGGCAGCAGAGCTTGGCCTTGCCTGCAAAGGCCACCAGGCCGATGCGGTCGTTCGGGCGCCCCTCGATGAAGTTCTTCATCACGGCCTTGGCGGCGGTCAGGCGGTCCACACGGCGGTTGGCGGTGCGCCCCAGGTTGTCGGTGACTTGGAAAACCATGTCTTGGCTGGCCATGGAGCCGGAGAGGTCGCAGACCATCATGATGTCGATACCGCTGACCTTCTGCTCCTGGTATTCGTTGCGCCACTGGGGACGCGCCAGCGCCAGCAGGAGGGAAGCCGTGCCCAGCACCAGGCACACCGCACCGATGCGCCCGGCAAGCGTGCTCGGCTTGCGGAGGTATTTGGCTATGAACGGCACGCACGGGTACACCACGCCGCTCATCGTGCCGGGGCGCCGCCTCAGCAGCGCCAGCGGAATGATGAGCAGCAGCAGCCACAGCACCCACGGCGCGCCGAACAGAAACTCCTGCACGGCTTGCGCCTGCTCCGCCTCGGCTGCGGCCAGGATGGGGCAGGGGAGCGTCATGCCGTCATCTCCTTTCCGGTTTGCTCTGCGGCGAGACGCGATTGTTCCTCCGTGATGCGGTGTACCAGCTGGCGGGCGCGCTCGGTGAGCTCGCGCACCTTGGCGGCGGAATCACCCGCGTTGCCCGCGTACTTGTGGCGCACCAGGTCGTCGAAGAGGTCGCGCGTGTCGTTCTGGCAGCTGGCGGGCACGCCTGACAGCGAGTCCATGCGCTGCGTGAACTCCTCGTGCGTCTCGTAGAGGGATGAATCATGCGCCTGTCCCTCCAGGAAGGTGCGCAGGATGAGCGACACCCGCAGGCTGCACTCGCGCAGGGCGGGCATGTCGTCGTCCACGCGGGCCAGGGCGGCCAAAGCCACCTCTGCGTGGGTGGGCGGCGGCGTGGTACGGCTGGCGCGGCGCTTGCGGACGATATGCACCACCATCCATGCGACCAGCCCCAGCACCACCAGCGCGGCAATGCCTCCCCACAGCAGGTATTGCCGCAGGATTTCCGCCGCGAAGCCGTCCACCGGGATGTCCGGGTCCAGCTGCGGGATTTTCTCCAAGATGTTCGGTGAGGGGTTCATCTCAATGCACGAAAAGCCGGCTGCGGCGCGCGAAGAGCGAGCGCAGCGGCGCGATGTAGTCCTGTGTGGTGGTGAGGTCCAGCATATCCACCCCCAGCTGGGTGAAGACGCTCTTCCACTGCGCGCGCTGGGCCTGCATGGCCCGCGCGTGCGCTTCCCGCACCGCGCGGTCGCCCAGGTCTGCCTCCAGCAGTTGCCCGCTCTCCGGGTCGCGCAGGTACACCCGCCCCGCATCCGGCAGGGCAAGTTCCAGCGGGTCGTTGATACGGACGGGGATGAGCTCGTGGCGGAAATTGAGCTTGCCCACGGCGCGCTTGTCGGCCTGGTTGAAGAAGTCGCTGATAAGGAAGACCATGGCGTGCTTGCGCTGGGTGCGCAGGATTTCGTTGGCGATGTCGTCCATGGTGTCGTCCTTGCACTTTGCGGGAGCGGAGAGGATTTCACGCACAATGCGCTGGCACTGCTTCATGCCCTTGGCGGGCGGCAGGTAGAAATGCGGCTTTGTGCCGAAGAGCAGGAGCCCCACCTTGTCGCTGTTGAGGGCGGCGCTGTGCGCCAGCACGGCGGCTATGCGCGCCGCGTACTCACGCTTGGTGTCCGCCACTCCCTGGCTGGCGTAGGTCATGGATCCGCTGGTGTCCACCGCCAGCAGCAGCACCTGCTCGCGCTCCTCGTGGAACGTGCGCACGTACGGCACGCCCGTGCGCGCGGTGACCTTCCAGTCGATGAAGCGGGGGTCGTCACCGGGGATGTATTCGCGGAAGTCGTCGAAGTCCAAGCCCTGGCCGCGGAAGCCGGAGCGGTATTGCCCGGCAAACGTGGCGGTGGCCAGTCTGCGCGCCTGCAACTCAATGCGGCGCACCTTCTGCATGATTTCCTGGGTCTTGTCCATGCGCGCTTGCTCCTTCCCGAATCACGCCTGCGCCGGCCTTACGGCACCGGCACCTTGGAGAGGATGCTGTCTATCACGTTGTCGCTCGTCTTGTTGGCCGCCTCCGCCTCGTAGGACAGCAGGATGCGGTGGCGCAGGATGTCGTGCGCCAGGTCCTTGATATCCTGCGGGGTGACGTAGCCGCGGCCGCGGGTGAAGGCCAGCGCCTTGCCGGCAAGGGCGAGGTTGATGCTGGCGCGGGGCGAGCCGCCCGCGCGCACCATGCCCTCCAGGCGGGAATCCACGCGTTCCGGGCTGCGCGTGGCGCGCACCAAATCCACAATGTAGTGCTGCACCGCGGGGTCGATGAAGATTTGGTTCATGAGCTCGCGGGACTCGTTGATTTCCTGCACGCTCACCACGGGGGAGGTGGTGGGGGCGGGGTTGGTGCTGCTCATCATCTCCAGCACCTTCAACTCCTCGTCGCTGCTCGGATAGTCCACCATCACCTTGAACAGGAAGCGGTCCAGCTGGGCTTCCGGAAGCTGGTACGTGCCCTCCTGCTCGATGGGGTTTTGCGTGGCCAGCACCAGGAAGGGGTCCGGCAGCGGGTAGGTGGTCTCACCCAGCGTGACTTGCCGCTCCTGCATGGCCTCCAGAAGCGCGCTCTGCACCTTTGCCGGCGCGCGGTTGATTTCGTCCGCCAGAATCAGGTTGGCGAACACCGGGCCCTTTTTCGCCGAGAACTGGCGGGTGTCCGGGTTGTAGATCATGGTGCCCAGAAGGTCCGCCGGCAGCAAATCCGGCGTGAACTGAATGCGCGAGAACGCCGCCTGCATCGTGCCTGCCAGCGCCTTCACGGAAAGTGTCTTGGCCAAGCCGGGCACGCCCTCCAACAGCACGTGCCCCTTGCACAGGAGACTCAGAATCAAGCGGTTCACCAGCTCCTGCTGGCCCACCACCACCTTGGCCATCTCCTGCTTCACGGCACTCACCCAGCCCGACTTTTGGGCTATCAATTCGTTGAACTCCTGTGTATTCATGGCAATTCCTATGCGGTGACTATACCACGTCTCCGCATTTTTTCAAGCAATTGACGCGCCATGCACCGGATTTGTTCAAAAAAACGCGCAAATACGAACGGAGCCTCGCTTAAATGTTTCCCTTGACTTCTGCATTTCAAATGCATACACTATTCCACGTTGTTTCTCAAGCGCCCGCGCGTTTTGCCCGGTAACCACACCACAAATCCATCTGTTATGAAAAAGTCCTTGTTCCTGACATATATCCTCTCGGCCTTCGTCGCCTGCTCCGGCATCTTGCACGCCCAGGAGGAAAACGGCCCCAGAGAGATGAAGGGCAACCAAACCTATGACATGATTGCGGACGAGAAGTTCGCCTTGTACGTGACAGGCCAGAACAACTGGATCAAGATGGATAACCAGCACAGGACGCATGTCACCTTCACGTACCAGAACCCCACCTCGATTGTCAACGGCGAGCTCTCGCTGGAGAAAGTGAAGATTGGCCCCGACATGGGGGATGAGAAGTGGGAAATGGGGGCCAATTCGCGCCTGAACCTGGGCGGCACGGATGCCGCGCTGGTCTGGTTCAAAGTCACGGGGCCGTCCGCGGAGATTAACAACGGCGTGCTCAACCTGTGGGAGGGGCAATCGTACACGCTGGGCGGGAACCTGGCCGGCACCGCCGGCATCGTCTTGAAAGACAACAGCTGCCTGGATCTTGGCGGCAAAACCCTGGCAACCCCCATGATCATCGACAGTTCCGCCACCATCGGCAACGGCTCGTACAACGGCTCCCTGGTGGTGAAGGACGACAAGAAGCTCACCCTGTGCGGCAACCTGGGCGGCACGGGCAACATCACCCTGGGCGACAACGCCAAGCTGAACCTGAACGGCTATTCCATCTCCAAGGCCATCGATTGGAACGTGAACTCCGTCATAGAGGGCGAGGGCGTCATTCGGGGCAACCTGATTCTGAGGGACAACACCTCCTACACTTGGAACAATACGGCTGTGCAGATCGTCGGCAACGTCGTCCTGGGGGCGGGCTCCATGTTCGAGCTGAAGGGCCAATCCATCGGCTCCGCAACACTCACCGCCAGCAATTCCGTCATCTCGAACGCCAACATCGTCGGCACCTTCACCCTGGGGGACGGCGTGTCCTACACCTGGAGCAGCGATGCCCTCTACATCTGCGGAGACGTTTCCCTGGGCGACAAGGCCGCTCTGAACCTGGGCGGCCATGTCCTTGATAACACCGTGAGCATGAACGGCACCGCCACCATCGGCAGCGGCACGCTCAACGGCACCCTCTCCATGGGGGGCGGCAAAACGCTCAACCTGGGCGGCAACCTCTCCGGCTCCGGCACCATCGCCATGGCCGCGAACGATGTGCTCAACCTGGGCGGCTTCGAACTCGGCACCGCCGTGGCCGTGAACGGCTCCGCCACCATCGGCAACGGCTGGTTCCACGGCGCGCTCTCCGTCGCCGCGAACCAGACGCTCTCCCTGAACGCCGACCTCTCCGGCACGGGCAGCGTCACCCTGGGCAATGATGCCTCGCTGAACCTGGGCGGCAAAACCCTGGGTTGTGCCGTTAGCCTGGAAGGCTCCGCCACCATCGGCGGCGGCACCATCAACGGCGCGGTGAACGTGCGGAGCACCCGCACGCTCACCCTGGGCGGCGACCTGGACGGCGCGAACGTCCTCACCCTGCAAGAATACTCCAAGATGTTGCTGGGCGGCCATCTCCTCACCAAGTCGGTATGCTCGGTCGGGAATGTCACCATGAGCAACGGCACGCTCGATGCCGCCGTGGAAATCCTCGGCACCGATGTCGACCGGAGGGAGTGCAGGCTCCTGCTGGATGGAGTCGCCATCGGCAGCCATGCCACATTCACCATGTGGAACAATGCCGTCCTGGATCTGGGCGGAAAGGAAGTCCGGCTGGACCGGTTCACTCTCAAGGGAACATCCTCTGTGGTGGGCGGCGGCGGCAAGCTGCTGGTGGAGAGCGGGGATGTGGTCAGGCTCGGCTCGACCCTCTACGCCCAATCCGTTGATCTCGAGGTGCGCGGCGGCACGCTGGACTTTGCCGGCAAAACCCTTGCCGCCAAGTCCGCGCGCATGACCGAGGATGCCACCATGGGCAACGGCGCGCTCGATAACGGCCTCTATGTGGAGGGCGGCAGAAAGCTCACCCTCTGCGGCGACTTCAACGGCATCGCCGAGGTCACCCTGGGAAATGCCGCCACGCTGGATATGGGCGGCCACAGGGTCAACAAGGCCGTGGTCCTGCAAGGCGCCGGCACCCTTTCCAACGGTACCATCGGTGGTACCTTGCGCCTCAACGACCGCGTGGCCTTCACTTGGTCCGGCGATGACCTCGAACTCGCCGGAGGCGCCGCATTGGGGGCGGGCTCCCGGCTTGACCTGGGCACCCATTCCATCAACAACGTCACGGTGTCCGGCATCGGGGCCACCCTCAGCAACGGCACCGTCAGGGGCACACTCTCCCTGCAGGAAGATGCCGCCTTCGCCTGGAACGACGACAAATTGAAACTCGAGGGTGGCATCACAATGGGACTGGACTCCATTTTGTACCTGGGCGGCCATACCATAGGCGATGTGACATTGACCGACGACGCCGACATTTTCAACGGCACCATCAGCGGCTCGCTCACCCTGAAAGAGGATGCCTCCTTCACCTGGTTCGACGAGAACCTGGAGCTCCTCGGGCGCGTCGATGTGGGGAAGGACGCCGTGTTTGACCTGCGCGGAAGAACCATCGACGCGGATGTTGCCGTCGGCATCAGATCAGAGATATCGGGGGGCGGCACCATCGCCGGCAACCTCATCCTGTCGGATTCCACCTCTTTCACCTGGTCCGACAGGAACCTGCATCTCGACGGGAACGTCGTCATTATGCGTTGGGCCCAGTTCGACATGGGCGGCCAAACCCTCAAGGGAGATGTCGTCATCACCGCCGCCGATGAACCCAGCAAGATATACGGTGCCGGCACCATCGGCGGCAACCTGGTCCTGGGGAACGGCATCTTCTTCTCCTGGTCCAACAAAGACCTGAACATCGGCGGCGTCGTCGCGGGCTCCGGCTCCGACATTGACCTGAACGGCAGAACCATCGGCAATGCCACCCTCACCGCCAACAATTCCCTCGTCCGCAACGGCACCGTCAGCGGCTGCTTCTCCCTGGGGGACGGCGTCTCCTACACCTGGGGCAGCCTCAATGGCCTGAACATCACCGGAACTGTCGCCCTGGGCGAAAACTCCGTGCTGAACCTGAACGGCCAAACCCTGCAAAACACCGTGAGGCTGGAAGGCAGCGCCGCCTCCCTCGCCAACGGCACGCTCAACGGCAACCTCATCCTGGCGGAAGGCGTCTCCTTCACCTGGTCCGCCAACGACCTGAAAATCGCGGGCGGCGCCGTCTTGAAAGACAGGGCAGAGCTGAACCTGGCCGGCCACGCGCTTGACAAGCCCGTCATCCTGGAAGGCTCCGCCACCATCGGCAACGGCACGATCGGCGTTGGCGGCAGCGTGATTGTGAACGGCGGCGCGCAAGCGCACTTCTCCGCCGGCACGCACATCAGCGGCGGTGACGTCACCGCCGGCAAGACCGCCATCCTGGCGCTCAATACGGATAAGGAGGGCCTGCTGCAGGAACTGAGCGTCTCCGAGGGTCATATTCTTGGAACCGGCCGCGCCGCCAGCCTGGCGGACGGGCTCTATATCAAATCCGAGGCCGACCTGCTCATTGAAAGCATGACCCTCACCGCCAACAACGAGATTCACGTGGGAGAGCACACCATCACCCTCAAGGATGT
>CALCWC010000109.1 GCA_937905985.1 uncultured Verrucomicrobiales bacterium
GGATGTCGTGCCGCAGGGCGTCGATGTTCCCGCAGCGCAGCGGCACCACGCGCCCTCCGCCCGTTTTGCTGGTGGTGGGACGCACCACCACGCGCCGGTTCTGCCAGTCGATGTCGCGTTCGGGGTCAATCCGGCTCACCTCCGTGGGACGGATGCCGCAGTACAGCATCAGGTGCAGCGATAATTGCATATCCCGGTGCTCCGGCATCTGCGCCGCCGCCTCCAAACGCTCCACTTCCTCAATCGTCAGCGGCTCTATCGGCTTTTCCACCACCTCCGGCACCTCCACCCGCGACACCGGGTTGGAATCACACCAATCATGCCGTATCGCTGTGGAGAACACCCCGCTCAGTATCGCCCGCGCCTTCCTGTACTGCGCCGCACTCCCGCCGAACGCCGTTTCCAGATACCTCCGGCAATCGTCCGACGTGACACTCCGCACCCGCCGCTCCGCCAACCCCGGATTCATCTTCATCATCCGCTTGCACAGATACCTGAAATCCACAATCGACCGCGCCCTTAGACTCTTCCGCTTCCTATCCTCCAGCGCGGTTTCCACGGCCTTGGCAAACGTCACCGTCCTTTCCCGCTTCCTCATCTCCTCCGCCCCCAATCGCACGCACTCCCGCGCCCGCCTAACCCGTCTCCGCCCTCTCTCCAATGCCTCCTTGGCCACCAAAGCAGCCTCCAGCACATCCACTCCTGTACTCCGCAGCACTTCCAGTGCTGCCATCTCCTTATCTTCTATCGTCTTCATGGCTTCCGTATTCAATATGGGTAGTCAAGCAGTTTTTGAAAAAATCTTCAATGGCGCGGCACTAAGCCGCATAAGGCTACCGCATGTGGACAGCTAAGGCGAGATAGGTCTGTTCAGCATGTAGTGTAGCACGTGATAACATTTGAAGCCACGCGGACTGGCGGGCGTCCTATACCCATATTGAAAGCGTATTGTTCGTGTATGGGGATTTCTTACTCGCCCCCACATTCGCAATATGGCTAAAAACACGAAACTATCCGAAGCCAAATTCAAGAAGAACGACGAGTTCTACACGCAGTATGCCGACATTGAAAAGGAGGTCAACGCCTATCTAGAATACGACCCGGACACCTTTCGCGGCAAAACCGTTCTCTTGCCGTGCGACGATCCCGAGTGGAGCAACTTCACCATCTTCTTTGCCCAGAACTTTGCCCGCCTGGGCTTGAAAAAGCTCATCAGCACCAGCTACGCCCCTGCCAGCAAGAATTTCAACTGGCACTCCGGGCCCACCGAATTTGAACAGGAAAGCCCGCTGTTCGACTGCGTGAAGTCCAAGGCATGCGGCAAGATTTTCGTGCTTGAAAAGGACATCACGGGGGACGGCATCATCAATCACGCCGATTTAGAGTGGAACTATCTCGATGGCGACGGCGATTTCCGCTCCGAGGTGGTATGCAAGCTGCGGGACGAGTCCGACATCATCGTTACAAACCCGCCTTTCTCCCTGTTTCGCGAGTTCCTGGCCTGGCTTGTTCAGGGCGGCAAGAAATTCCTCATGATTGGCAACATGAACGCCATCACCTACAAGGAGGTGTTCCCACTGTTAAAAGACAATCAAATGTGGCTTGGCTCAACTGGCAACGGAACAGATATGGTATTCGGCGTACCAGAGGGAGCGGTAATCAATGAGTCAGACAGGCTAAAAGCTGAGCGTTTAGGCTATAAAGGCAACTATACGCGGCTGGGAAATTCTTGCTGGTATTCGAATTTGGAACACGGCAAGCGCCACCGCCCCCTGGAGTTGATGTCTTTGCAGGACAATCTCAAATTCTCCCGCCACAAGGACATCAAGGGCAGCACTGGCTACCGGAAGTACGACAACTACGATGCCATCGAGGTTCCGTACACAGACGCCATCCCCTCCGACTACACGGGCGTGATGGGAGTTCCCATTTCCTTCCTCGATAAATACTGCCCGGAGCAGTTTGAAATCGTTGGCGCGACAGAGAGCGAAGGCAAGGGATTTTCAGCCGGCTTATGGGATGCAAACAGCAAGGTGTCTCAACCCCTCATCAAAGGGGAACGTGTATATAAAAGGCTCTTTATAAAAAAGATTCAACCCAAGAACACGAAATGAAAACGGAACTGCTCACAGAGGTGACGATCAAGGAAATCTGCGCGGGTTTCCAATACTCGGAACTGGAAGCCAAGGGGCTGTTCGGATGGGGAGGCAAGCTCACCATCCAGCCAGAGTACCAGCGCAACTACATCTATGCAGAACAAAAGAAAGAGGCGGCGGTGATAGAATCCCTGCTCAAGGGCTATCCCATCGGCCTCATCTACTTCAACCAACCGGCGCCGGGCAAGTACGAGGTACTGGACGGCCAGCAGCGAATCACCTCTATCGGGCGATTCCTGACGCACAAGTTTGCGGTGATGGACACCAACGGCATGCCCCTGTACTACGATTCGCTGCCGACCGAGCAGCGGCAGAGGTTGGAGGACACCAAACTGCTGATATACGTATGCACCGGAGAGGAGAAGGAAATCAAGGACTGGTTCCGCACCATCAACATTGCCGGCATTCCCCTGAACGCACAGGAAACCTTGAACGCCATCTACTCCGGCCCCTTCGTCACGCAGGCAAAGGAGGTCTTTTCAAACAGCCGGAACCACAACATCCAAAAATGGCAGGCCTACATCAGGGGTGTTGCCTCCAGGCAGGACTTCCTAGCCACCGCACTTGATTGGGTGAGCAAGGGCAATGCAGAGGACTATATGGCAGCCCACCGGCACGACAGCACCATTTCCAAACTCGTCGACTACTTCAACACGGTCATTGATTGGGCATCCACCACCTTCCTGGGAGTGGAGGGAGCCATGCAAGGCTTGAAGTGGGGCTACCTGTACGAAACATACCATGCCAGGCCATACAATCCTGAAGAAATATGGGAAAGGGTGCAAACCCTCATGGAGGATGAACAGGTGAAAGCAAAGGCGGGCATCTTTGAGTATATTCTGGGCGGCGAACAGGACACCAGGCTCCTCAATGTCCGTGTCTTCGACGATACCGTCAAAAAGCGCGTCTGGAAGAAGCAGACCATAGACGCCAAGGCAAAAGGCCATTCAAACTGCCCGCTCTGTACCGTAGGCAACACCTCCAACAAATCCCGTATATGGGATTTGAGAGAAATGGAAGCCGACCACGTCCATGCCTGGAGCCATGGCGGCTCCACCGATGAATCCAACTGCCAGATGCTTTGCCTGACCCACAATCGCGCAAAGGGGAACAGATAAGTCAGCTCATCAAAACAACTCGCTTGCCCGCTAGGTGGGGCGCTTTCTATTCCCAGCTCCCATCCCCCGCACACCACGCGTGCGCACCAAACAAATCCCAAATTTGAAATTCAAAATTCTCAATTTTCCCACCACGCCCAACTATTAGAAACCGCGCGCATAAAACACTTGCTCCCTGCCCTGCGCTGTGGTATAAGGAATGTGGCTGCCGTGCTCGTGACGCGTGGTCATCAAGCCCGGACTGTTATTATTAGTTAAGGGGCCAACGGTACGGGGGGATATGTTCCGTCCCAGAGGCGGACTCAACCGACAATCCTCGTCCTCGCACCCACCTGTCATTCAGGGAACGCGGCTCTCATACCACTGACGGCACAGGCGGCCAACCCCTTCCTGCCCGTAATGTTCCACGTGGAACATTACGGGCATTGCCTTACATAGGGCTTGAAAAATCGCGCGCGTGCGTGTATAAAGGCGGCGACATGACGATACCGAACGAACTGACGGAACAGCTGGGCACCGCACTGAAGGCGGTGCTGGGCGATGCCCTGCCCTCTGAATTCACTGTACCTGCGGTGAGCGTGGCACAGGATGCGCGCTTTGGCGACTACCAGAGCAACGCGGCCATGATGCTGGCGAAGCGCGTGGGGATGAACCCGCGCGAGCTTGCCGGCAAGGTGATGGAGGCCATGGACAGCTCCCTGGCATCCACGGAGATAGCCGGGCCCGGGTTCATCAACTTCCGCATCCACCCGGAATGCCTGGCCGCCCGCGCCGAACAGATGCTGCACGACGAGCGTCTGGGCGTGGCCAAGGTTGCCCAGCCCAAAACCATCGTCATCGACTTCTCGGCCCCGAACGTGGCAAAACCCATGCACGTGGGCCACATCCGCTCCACCATCATCGGCGACACCCTGGCCCGCCTCGCGCGCTTCCTCGGCCACACCGTGATATCCGACAACCACATCGGCGACTGGGGCACACAGTTCGGCATGATCCTGTGGGGCTGGAAGAACATCCTGGACCAGGCGGAGCTGGAGAAGAACCCCATCGACGCCCTGCTGGACGTCTACAAGAAGGTGAACCTGAAATGCAAGGAGGACGAAACCCTCCTGCCCCTCTGCAAGGCCGAGCTGGTGAAGCTCCAGGGTGGCGACGAGGAAAACCTTGCCATCTGGAACAAGTGCATCGCCGTCACCAAGACCGGCCTGCAGAAAATCTACGACCAACTGGACATCCGCTTCGACTACTGGCTCGGCGAGAGCGCATACAACGACGCGCTGGCACCGCTGGTGGACAAGCTGCTGGCCGACGGCATCGCCCGCGAGAGCGATGGTGCCGTCTGCGTGTTCTCCGACGGCTACCACAAGCCGCAGGAAGACCCCTTCCTGGTGCAAAAGGACGGCGAATGGGTGCCGGTACCCGCCATCATCCGCAAGGCGGACGGAGGCTTCCTGTACGCCACCACCGACTTGGCCACGCTGGACTACCGCACGGAAAACTTCAAGGCGGACGCCATCTGGTACGTCGTGGGCGCGCCGCAGGAGAAGCACTTCAAACAGATATTCGACATCGAGCGCATGCGCGGCGTCAGCGGCGACTTCCGTCACGTCGCCTTCGGCTCCATCCTCGGCAAAGACCGCAGGCCCTTCAAGACCCGCAGCGGCGATACAGTGAGCCTGCAGGACGTCATTGACGAAGCCATCGAGCGCGCCACCAAGGTGGTGGAGGAAAAGAGCCCCGACATGCCGGAGGATGAGAAAGCTTCCGTTGCCAAGGCCGTGGGCGTGGGCGCCATCAAGTTCGCAGAACTCTCGCAGAACCGCCTGAGCGACTACATCTTCGACTGGGACAAGATGCTTGCCCTCACTGGCGACACCGCCCCGTACCTGCAGAACTCCTATGTGCGCGTGCGCTCCATCTTCCGCAAGATTGACGGAGAATTCACGGCACCTGAAAAGTTGACGCTGAGCGAGCCTGCGGAGCTGACGCTTGCACGCCTGCTGGTGCGCTATGCAGAAGTGGTTCCCGCCACGCTGGACGACTGCAAGCCCAACCTGCTGGCCGCCTACCTGTACGAGCTTGCCAAGGCCTTCCACAGCTTCTACGAGGCTTGCCCCGTGCTGCGCAGCGAAGGAGACACGCGCGCCACGCGCTTGGCCCTTTGCGAGCTCACATCCCGCGTGCTCAAGCAAGGCATGGGCCTCTTCGGCATCACCATGCCGGACCGCATGTAACCCCTGCCCTAAACGGCAAATGTTCCACGTGGAACAATTTTTTGCGGCAGCTGCCTCTCTGGTATGGGTGGCAGCTGCCGCTGAACCTTGCAATCCCATTATTCTGGCCACCGAGAGCGAAACAGCTGCACTAGAATGCAACCTGGGACTGCAGGACACGCTTTTGGGCGAGCGCGAAAGCGCGGCACAGCATTTCCGAAACTCACTGGCAGCCGATGAAACCTGCGCGCTGGCGCACTGCGGATTAATCCTGCTGGAACGCAATGCGCCCGACTATGCACAGCGCTTGGACAAGCTGCAGCAGCTCATTGCCACCTATCCGGCCACGCCTGCGGAAGCGCTTTTCATCAACAGTCTCCTCAAGCTGGCATGCAACGAAGTGAACGGAGCCGCCGCCGACTTCCAGAAGCAAGCGGAACAACACCGCAATGACGTGACAGCCGCCTGCTGGGCCATATCGCTCCTTCAACTGTGCAACAAAACAGATGATGCCCGCAAACTGGCAGATACCTTCCTCCGGATGCATTCCGGTGAGCCCATGCTGCTGTATCTGCGAGCGGCTGCGGAAGAAACGGCAGACGAGGTGTCGGACACCGCACTCCAATGCGCGCAGATAGCCGCCATCTTGATGCGGAATACTGCGCCCGCGGAACTGCTGTACGCCAAATTGCTGGCCAAGCGTGGACTGCTCGCGCAAAGCTGCATCCATTTCCACATGGCACGCAAACTCGCCAAGCAGGACATGCAGGCCATCGGTGGAAAAGCCACCTATACCTACCTGAATGCAGGATTGGGAGAAGCCACCACTCTGTTGTCGGCCGGCCGCACCGAAGAAGCCAGGCAACTGCGCCGTGCCATGAACGCGGAAACACTGTCGGCCTATTCAGAAGATGCAGCCATCCTGCGCCAATGGGAAACATCCACCTTGCCTCTGCGTTCTCTCATCTTTGAGCCAAAGCCTACACGCGCCACCATTCAATCCGCGGTTCAAACAGCCAAGGCAGCAAAGGGAGATAATGTTTTCCAGGAATACGTGAAATGCCTCACGGAATCACTTAACGCGCGCAATGCTTCAAACAAGTTCGAGGCAGAATCACACATTGCCAACGCCAAGCTCTGTCTCAAGCACATTGAAGATGCACCTCGCCGTTACGACCTTCAAGCCGTGGTGCTGCAGCGCGCCAAAGATGCCTGCCGCGTAGCCATAGCCGCCGCTCAGACACAGCTGTACGGTGATACCCACGGCAATTGGTACGATACGATAGAGCCGGGGCAGGACGCCATTGGACGCCTTCTCCCTCCCGTGGTGCCGCCGCGGGCAATTGTTCCACGTGGAACAAAATAGACTTCCGTAGACGCAGCTCAACCTTGACGACAGGGCAGGGGGGCTGGTAGAATCTCCAGCGTGAAAGTTTTTCCGTTAAGTCTGCTGGCCGTTGCCTTGTGTCTGAGTTCCTGCGCGTACATCCAAACGCACAAGAACGTACAGGAGGCCTTTCATGAATACGAAGGCTACCGCCTGGTAGAGCCGCTGAAGCTCTATTCCGCCGGTGGCGCATGGTATCTGGCGATTCAGCCGGAAACCATGCGTCTGCACTATCCCGTACTGCATGACTCCATTCTGCTGGAAAACGACTACGAACCGCAATATCGCACTGTCAAGGTGCATGGGAACATGCATTACCACCGCATCTCCAGCGGCACGGCGCATGTGCTGTTGCGCAACGATGGATACTATACGCTGCAATCCCTCTTCGAGGAGATGAACTCCATGAACACGGAGCCTATCACCTCTCTGCCAGCCGGCGCACAGCAGCACTCCATTCAAGCCAGGGTGGATGCCTACGCCTCCCGCTCTGTCTCCAAAGCCGTGAAGCGTAACCCTGAATCCACACCCATCGTGGCGAATGCCCTTGCAGGACTGGATTTCATCTGCGTGGACCTCCCATGCTCGGTAGCCTACAATGTGGCCATCCCGGTCATGGCTCCTTTTATCTTCTTCTACGACTTTATCGCAGGAGACGACACAACAGACTAATATTCAATAAGTTATATCACTTATCAACAAAGGGTTGTCAATAACCTGTCAAATACCGGTCGATAACCCTGTCAGCAACTGGAACTGACTTCTCAGACAGGTTTGCAGACAGTGTTTCTGACAAGGAGACCCGTTTTCAAGCTACTGGTTTTCAATCAAGAGGGATACTTGTTTACAGAACTGACAATCCTGATGATGATGAAATTTAAATTTATAAATTCATCTTCTTCATCATTGCTTGCGAGGCAGGGGAATGACAGGGCGGTGTCTTTACACCGGGCAAGAGGCTGCTAGAATGGAAGGCATGCCGCAAACGGACACAGAATGGATGCTCAAGGCTGTGGAACTCTCCCGCAAGGGTGTGGGTACCACGAGTCCCAATCCACCAGTGGGAGCGGTTATCGTCAAAGACGGCAGCATCATAGGCGAGGGCTGGCATGAAAAGGCGGGCGAGGCCCATGCCGAGCGCCGCGCCATTGCCGATGCCTTGGCAAAAGGGCAGGGGGGCCATTTGCCAGGCTCCACCATTTATGTGACGCTTGAACCTTGCTCCAGTCACGGCAAGACACCTCCCTGCACGGCTGCCATCATTGAACACGGCATCTCCCGTGTGGTCTACGGCATGGTGGATCCCGACGCACGCCACCGCGGCAAGGCAGACGCCATCCTGAAGGCTGCTGGAATCGAGGTTCAGGGAGGCCTATGCGCGGAAGAATGCCGCGAGGTGTTGCGACCCTGGCTCTTTGCCACGGAACACGGCCGTCCCTGGGTGGTGGCCAAGGTGGCCAGCACGCTGGATGCCAAAATGGTTCGCCAGAGCGAGCGCTGGATCAGCGACCCCGAAGCCCTGAAACACGCGCACCAGCTCCGCTTGGAATCTGACGCCATCCTGGTGGGCGGAGAAACCGTTCGGCGGGACAATCCCGCGCTCACGATCCGAACGCCCCTTACAGCGCCTTCTGAGCGCAAGGAACAGCCCTGGCGCATCGTCATGACCCGCCACCGCGCCGACCTACCCGCGGGTGCCACCCTTTTCACGGATGAACACAGTGCACGCACACTGGTGCTGGAAAACGTGGAAGACTATCCGGCCATGCTGCAAAGGCTTTACGCCGAACACGGCATCATCACGCTCATGCTGGAGTGCGGCGGCAACCTGCTGCGCGAGTTTCTGGACCGTGGCCTGGTGAACGAATGGGTGCAGGACATCGCGCCCATCCTCTCCGGAGGTGCAGCGCAAGTTGTTCCCGGCAATTTCCTGGCCTGTGAGCTGCATTTGGAACGCACCACCTTCACCCAGGCGGGAAAGGACCTCATCATCCGCGGAATTTTGCCGCTTGACGATTAATCCTCTATGATTTTCCAAAAAATCAGGAAAAGTTTAAAACTTTCATGTAAAGTTTTACTTTCATTAACTATTTTGACTGTTGTACTCGTCCTATACAGTGTTTTTGTGGAGCGCGAATGGATTGAGGAGACCGAATATTCCATCGAGGCTCCCGGCTGGCAGGGCAGGGAGGTGCGCCTGGCGGTGCTGGCGGACCTGCATGTACGTCCCGGCGACGGCGGGTACATCGACGATATTGTGAAACGCACGTTATCGATGAAACCGGATGCCGTGCTGCTGCTGGGCGACTACATGGCGAGCCACCCGGGTTCGCGGTTTGCAACCAGCATGTCCGCCGGGGAAATCGCCGAGCATCTGAAACCGCTCACCGCACTGCCGTGCTATGCCGTGCTGGGCAACCACGACCATGTACACGGCACCGAAACAGTGCGCGCCGCCTTGAAGGGAATCGGCATGCATTTGATGGAGGGGAGCCGCGAAAGGCTGACGGTGGACGGCCAGCCGCTGGATATCGGTGGCATCCGCTGCCTGTACACCTTCCGCACGCCCGGCAAGGTGCCGCAGCCACAGGCGGGCGTGCCGATGATCCTGTTGTCGCACACTCCTTACGGCACCGCGTTTGCGCCGCGGGACACGCTCGTCACCCTTGCCGGCCACATGCACGGCGGGCAGGTTTGCATACCGTTCATCGGTGCCGTCTTCTCCATCGATCCGCACGTGCCCACCTGGCGTTCCTCTGGCGCGCACACCCTGCGGACCGGCAGACGGGAATACGTCACGCGAGGATTGGGCACCAGCGTGCTGCCGCTGCGCTTCAACTGCCGCCCGGAGCTGCTGCTGCTGAAAATCCACGGCCCCGGCGCATAACTTGCCCTGGGCTATTCAGGATATGCTGCCCAACTGTGCGGCCGTTTCCGCCTTGCAGACGGGGACTGTGCAGACCACCTTCTGGATTTTTGCCATCCTGCTCACCTTTGTGGTGCAGGCGTTTTCCTATGAATTCCGTGTGAGGCGCGGCAACCTGCTGGGTTCCGGCACTTTCTCCGTGTTCATTCCCTTTGTGCTCGCATACATCGTGTGGGCCTGGCGCATGCTGGACCGCGAGCCCGTGAAGGAATCAGAAACCAACGAGGATTAACCCCCGCCCGCGCCATGCCTCAGGAAAAGGCCATCGACTACTTCCACCAGGGTTACAACTGCGCCCAATCCGTCTTTGCCGCCTTTGCGGAAGAATTGGGGCTTTCCCGAGGCCGCCGCCCTGCGCCTGCCCTCGGCCTTCGGCGCAGGTCTGGGCCGCATGCGCGGCACCTGCGGCGCATTTTCCGGGCTCGCCCTCATTGTGCCGGGTTCAAGCACGGCAACCTCTCCCCGGACCCCGCCGACAAGGAGCGCATCTTTGCCCTCACCCGCAAGCTGGCGGATGAATTCCGCACGGAATTCGGTTCCCTGCAGTGCCGTGAGCTCCTGCACCTGCCGCCGGATGCAGAGGAGGGCTCACGCCCCTCCGAGCGCACCGCCGCCTACTATGCCGCCCGCCCCTGCGAGTGCTGTGTGGCTTTCTGCGCCGCCAGGGCTGCGGAAATATTGGGAAAAGATTGAACGCCCCCCCCTCCGCAGCGTCCAACTGATATATGCCTCCGTTCCTATTACGTTTCTGGGTGCTCGTGAAGCGCGTGGTCAAGAGTACATGGATGGTTCCCGTGCTGTGTGTTGCCGCAGCGCTGTTGTACGCTGCCGTTATTGGTCCGCATGCGGCTCTGCGGAGTGCTTCGCACGCCTGGGCATTGCTGGGAGAGGTGACAGCCGCCCTGGCCCTGCTTTCGTTCGCCTTGCTCCTGGTATGGCTCGTCGGCAGCATGTTCCTGAAACAGACCTTTGGGCAACGCGGCCTGCGCGTGCTTTTCTCCCTCCTCGTCGGCGGGACTGCCTTGGTCATTGTTGTCGGCGTCTCGCTTTTTGAGTCCCTTGTACGCACCTTGTTTCTGCTCGCCGGCGTGTCCGGAACGGCTCTTATCTACGGAGCTCCTTATTCTAGTTGTTCGTCAAGCAAAACAAATTGATTAGCCATGATTTTCAAGAAACTCAGAGAGAGCCTTAAGCTTTCATATAAGGTATTAATTTCACTGTCGATTTTAGTGATTTTGTTGGTGGCGTACGGGGTGTTCATCGAGCGAGGGTGGATCGAGGAAACCGAATACACCGTGGAGGCACCTGGCTGGCAGGGCAGGGAGGCACGCTTGGTGGTACTGGCAGACATACATGCGCACCCGGGCGATGGTGATTACCTCGACGAGGTTGTGAAACGAACGCTCGCGTTGAAACCAGATGCAGTCTTGCTACTGGGCGACTACATGTGTGGCCGGCCTGGCAACCCCTTTATTTCCAGCATGGAAGAAACGGAAATAGCGGAGCATTTGAAACCGCTTGCCGCCGTACCCTGTTTTGCCGTGTTGGGCAACCACGACAATTGGCACAACCCTGCCGCCATCACTGCCGCGTTGGAGGGGGTAGGCATCCACATGGTGGAAGGAAAACGCGAGAGGGTGATGATAGACAACCAGCCGCTGGACATCGGCGGCATCCGCTGCATGCACACCTTCCGAACCCCGGGGAAATTGCCGAAGCCGGAGGAGGGCGTGCCGATGGTGCTGCTGTCCCACACGCCGTACGGCACGAGCTTTGCCCCGCGCGGCACGCTCATTACGGTGGCGGGCCACCTGCACGGCGGGCAGGTGTGTATCCCCGGCATCGGTGCCCCGTTCAGCGTAGATCCCCATGTGCCGGTCTCCCGCTCCGCCGGGGCGCATACGCTGAAGAACGGAAGGCTGGAGTATGTTTCCCGCGGCGTGGGCACCAGCGTGCTTCCCATCCGCCTGTTCTGCCGCCCGGAGCTTCTGCTCCTGCGCATCCGCGGCAAGGAATGACGCGAAAGCCTTGCCAGGCAGTCCGCAATGTGCTACCATGCGTGCCCTGCATGAAAAAACGGATGGTGTGGATATTGGCTGCGGCCATGCTGGTGACGGGATGCTACCCGCCACCATCGAGCTATCCGTACACGAATCTCATTGTGCAGCGGCGCAGTCTGCTGTGTGAAAACCTGATCAAGCTGCTGCCGGAGGTTCAGCGCACCATTCCCGCAGCGCAAGAGGAGGCACGCTGGATTGCCGACACCGCGTACAAGGCTGCGGCCGGCATTTCCCGCATCAACGGCTCCTGCTTCCCGGGCTGGGCCGGCAACGCCCTTATCAACGCCCATCTGCAAGACCGCGGCCTCTGCTGGCAATACCAGCACGACATGTACCGCGAGCTGCGCCGGCGTCCCTTGAAATATTTTGTGCTGGGTTGTTGCGTGCGAGACCGCGCGGAACGCTCCGAGCACAACTGCGTCTATGTGCGCGCCGCCACGGGTGCGTGGCCGCATGCCTGGGTGCTGGACGCCTGGATGTGGAACGGCCGCCTCAAGGTGGACCTGGCCTCCGAGCTGAACCAGAAGCGCTGGACGGAAAGGCCGGATGTCTGCAAGACGCTGCAGCTGGTGTACCCGGAAGGGCACCAAATGCCCATCGAGCACTGGGGCATCCTGCGCAACGGTTTCAACAGCTACGCCCTCTACTGGGAAAACGGCATGGAAAACGCCAGCCAGTACAAGCGGATGCTGGAAAATATTGAAGAGGGGAAGAAGGAACACCCCGGAAGCCTCACGAACTACTAATATCCACTTATGAAAAGAATAGCCATCATCGCTTGCGGCCTCGCGCTGCTCTGCACCGCCTGCAAAATGCACGCACCCGACTTTAGCTACTACGACGAACCCCAAGTACAGGAGCAACGCAAGGATACCTTTGACCAGCTTATCAACCTCCTGCCGCCTGAACAGCGCGCCATCCCCGCTGCGCGAGAGGAGGCCGCCTGGCTCGTGGAACACGGCTTCAAGGCCGGTATCTCCATCGCACGCGTCAACGATCCCATCGGCATGGGTTGGCAAAACAACCGCGCCGTCAATTCCCCGGACCACATCCGTGAGCGCGGCCTCTGCTGGCAGTACCAGGCGGACATGTACCGCGAGCTGCGTCGCCGCCATCTGGAGTACTTCGCCCTCGGTTGCTGCTGGCGCGACGGCGGCACGGCCGACGAGCACAACAGCCTCTACATTCGCGCAGCGGCAGGCCGGTGGCCGGATGCCATCCTCATGGATCCCTGGTCCAGGAGCGGCCGTCTCAACATCATGAACCGCAAGGATATTGTCATTGAAAAATGGCAGGACCTGCCGGCCGTGCGCTCCTATCTGGCCGGTATCTACAAGGAAAACCACAGCTTCCCCATTGAGCACTGGGAGCGCGTGCAGAGCGACACCGACAACCGCCGCTACGTCTCTGTCTTCACCGCAGAGGGCCGCAACAGCCGCCAGGGCAAAATCATGCGCGCCAACATGGAGCGCGGCCTCAAGGCCCGCAACGGCAGGCTCACCGATTATTAACGCCCGCGCCGCGCCCCAATCGTAAATACGTGTACAGGTCATCCCAGTTCTTCTGCTTGATATTCTCGAGGAGCGGATTTTCCTTGCCAAGCGGCGGGGGAATCATGTAGGATGGTGAGGTGCACCAAATCGTCTTCAATGAAATCAGCGCGGCGGAACTCTCCGCCATTCCCACACTGGAGCAGATGGAACTCATCTCCGCGTTCCAGGTAGATGAGAACTGTCTGAAGACGACCCCCAGCGACACGCGTTTCGGCGTGGTGGAGCGCGAGGGGCGCAAGATCTACCGTTTCCGCAGCAAGGACTACCGCATCTACTTCACGGTGGAGGAGGACGGCACGGTGGTGGTGCAGCGTGTGCTGCATGCGGCATCGCTGAACGATTTCCTGTTCCGCAGCGGCATGGGGAAGGGGAGCGAGGACCAGAAGCTTGGCGCATCGCGCTCGTTCTGGAAGCTCATTGACGACGGCGAGCACGCCAACCGGAAATAAAGACGCACCATGGGAGCCCTTGTCACAGCCATCATTGGCAAACCCGCACGGATAGCGGCGGTGGCAAGGGTGACATTGACCCAGCTGGTGCGCATGAAGCTCTTCTTGGTACCGGCGGCGTTTGCGGTGCTGTTCCTAGCGCTGCAGTTCATTCCGTATCAAGATGCCATCGGCATCGAGTTCCAGGGGGTGGCGCAGCTGGAGCTGCTCAAGGATGTGGCGCTGGGCTGCATGCAGGCGTTCGGCCTGGTGTTCAGCATAGCGGCCACGGCCCTGCTGATACCGCGTGACACGGAGGACCGCATCCTCTACACCATCCTGTGCAAGCCGGTGCCGCGGTTCGACTATCTGGCGGGCAAGCTGCTGGGCGTGTGGGGGCTCATCATCCTGATGGTGCTGTTCATGGACGGCATGATGTGCCTGCTGGTACAGCTGCGGGAGGCGGGCATAGCGGCAGACCTGACGGCGGCGCTATCACAGCGCGGGTACGGGGCGGAGGAAATGGCGCCGTACCTGGATGCCGTTCACGCCGCCGGGAACGATTGGAACACGCAGATGGGCATTGTCGCCATGCTGCTGGGCTTCGGCGTGCTCACCGGCATCACCCTGCTCATCTCCTGCTTCACCAGCGGAAGCATCGTGAGCATCATCTTCGCCCTCGGCGCGTACATCATCGGCATGTTCCAGGGCAGCCTCTTCAGCATCATCTTCAACGGCCAGGGCGTCACCCGTCTCATGCAGCAGGTGGAAACCGCCTTCGCCGTTGTCATCCCCAATTTCAGCATCTTCTCCGTGTCGGACGCCGCCGCCGCGGGGTCGCCGCTCGGATTGGGGCTTCTCGGCAGCCTGGCGCTCATAGCCGGCGGGTACATGCTGCTGCACCTTCTCATTGCCGCCTGGCTTTTTCAACACAAGGAATTCTGAGCTATGGACTTCAAAACATTCTTTCTGAACACGGCAACGCTGCTGATTGTGCTGGATCCGGTGGGAATCATCCCCATTGTGCAGTCGCTGCTGCTGCCGGTGCCGCGCAAGCGCCGCATGAAGGTGTTGAGGCGCGAGCTGTTCATCGTGCTGGGGCTGCTGCTCCTGTTCTACTTCACGGGCGAGGCCATCCTGAACTACATGGAGATTGACCAGAGCACGCTGAGCATCTCCGGCGGCATCCTGCTGCTGTTGATTGCGGTGGGCATGGTGTTTCCGCGTGTGGATGTGCTGGGGTCCTCCTCATCGCATGACTCCCAGAACTCGGAGCCGCTGCTGGTGCCCATTGCCGTGCCCATCATCGTGGGTCCGGCCTCCATCTCGGTGGTGATGATCATGGCAGCCAAGTGCCCGGACACGCCCACGCTGATGTACACCTCGCTGAGTGTGCTGGCGGCCTGGGGCGTTGCCTTCACCGTACTGATGTTCACGCGCAAGATAGCCGCCAAGATGGGGCAGCGCGGCGCCGTGGCCCTCACCCGTCTCATGGGCACCATCCTGGTGCTGCTGGCCATCCAGATGTGCCTCAACGGCGTCACCAAGTACATTGACGCCATACGCCACCCCGCCCCTGAGGAACAGGTGGAGCTTGTGGAACAGGCGCAACAAGCAGAACAGGCCGAGCATGAGTGACGAGCTCACACAGCGTGCGGACGCCGGTGAGCCGGATGCCTGCATGCATCTGGCCAAGCGCCTCATGCGCGGCCGCGGCGGCGAGCGTGATTTCGAGCGCGCCGTGGCATACTTCGACACCGCTGCCAAGGCGGGAGATGCCGATGCCCTCTACTGGCTTGGCAAGTGCTACCTGAAAGGGCTGGGATGCCGGCGTGATCCCTCGGGCGGCGTGAGCTGCCTGGAGACCGCCGCGCGCGCCGGGCACGCCGGTGCCGCCCTGAAGCTGGGCACCTGCTTTGCACAGGGAACCGGCGCCCCGCAGAGCGCGGAGATGGCGGCCTACTGGTACCGCCGCGCCGCCGCCCGCGGCCAATCCCGCGCCTACGACCTCCTGCTGGCGCTCGCAAAGAACACAAATCCCAAATCCTAAATCCCAAATCCAAAATCATTATGTTCACAGGTCTCGTAGAATGCACAGGCAAAGTCCTCGCCATCACCCCCGTGGAAACGGGTGCCCGCTTCACTGTAGAGGTGCCTTTCGCCCATGAATTGTCCCTCGGCGATTCCGTTGCGGTCAACGGCTGCTGCCTTACGGTGGACAAGGTGGAGGCACCGCGCGTGGAGTTCGACTTGCTGACCCAGACGCTGAGGGTCACCTCTCTGGGAGCGTTGAAGGTGGGCTCCGAGTGCAACCTGGAGCGCGCCATGGGCGGGGCCGGGCGTTTCGGCGGTCATTTCGTCATGGGCCACATCGACACCACGGGCGAGGTCCTTTCCGTGGAACCCGTGGGCCAGGATCACCGCATCCGCATCCGCATCCCCCGGGAATACGCCAAGTACATTATCGACAAGGGGAGCATTGCGCTGGACGGCGTCTCGCTCACCATTGCGGCCATCCACAACACCTGCGAGCCGGAGTTTTGGATCACCCCGCACACCTGGAACCGTACCTCCATGCATGCCTATGTGCCGGGTCAGCCCGTCAACATCGAGGTGGACATGCTGGCCAAGTACGTGGAAAAGATGATGGCCGCGCGCGGATAGGACGCCGTCCGCTGAACAGGTGGGGGATTTTGCTTGCACGCCGCGGGCAGAGGCGGTATGGTGGGGGCATGGACAGCAGGCTCATCATTGCATTGGAGGATTTCCCGGAGGAAGGGCGGTATCTGGAGGGAGATATCGACGGGGCCGTGTTTGATTTGGGCAACGACGACATCCTCCCGGCGGGTCCGCTGCACTACGCGTTCGATGCACAGCTGTACGAGCATGAGCTGGTGCTGCGCGGCAGCGTGGCCACGGTGTTCAACATGCGTTGCAACCGCTGCCTGGCACGGTTCGACTACACGGCGGAAATCACGGATATGACACTGTCGTTCGACGTAAAGGGGCGGGGGGCGTTCGATGCCACGGATGCCCTGCGGGAGGAAATCCTGCTCGTCCTTCCCGGGTACCCCAAATGCGAGCATGCAGGGCTGGATTGTGAAAAAAATGACACAATGTGTGAATTTGGGCTGGACAAAAACCCCGGTTCGGGTGTAGACTCTGCCGCGCCGCGCGGCAGCAGCGTGTGGGATGCGCTCGATAAGCTCCCCCAAAACAACACCGCCAGCCCGCCAAAGCAATCTTAACCAATACACGATTATGGCAGCTCCTAAACGCAGAACATCCAAGATGAAGCAGCGCTCCCGCCTGGCCGCCAAGGCCTGGAAGGCGCCCAAGCTCGGCAAGTGCCCCAAGTGCGGCGCCGCCGTCCCCGGCCACACCGCGTGCCCCCAGTGCGGCACCTACAAGACCCAGAGCGGTGCGGAGGTCATCGTTAAGCTTGTTGACTGATTTCCCCTGTTTGGAAACGCAACTTTTTTCCACCGCCCCATCCTGCATGGGGCGGTTTTTTGTTGACATGATGGCAGCTGGTGATAGAGTTATGGCAGCCGTTTTTTTCAATTACCGACCACGCGTATGAAGCTTGCACTGGATGCCATGGGTGGAGACAATGCCCCGCAGATTAACATCGACGGGGCCAAGGAGGCTTTGCAGCATGTGGATGCTCTGGACAAGCTCTACATGGTGGGCGACGAGGCGCTGCTGAAGCGCCTGTGCGACGCCGCCGGTTTCGGCGGCGACCCTCGCCTGGAAATCGTGCATGCGCCAGAAGTGGTGGGCATGGACGAGAGCGGCCTGGTGGCCGTGCGCCAGAAGAAACATTCCTCCATGAGCATAGCCGTGGATTTGGTGAAGGACGGCGTGTGCGATGCCGTGC
>CALCWC010000110.1 GCA_937905985.1 uncultured Verrucomicrobiales bacterium
CCCGCCGCCACTGCGTGGACCAGAGCGTGAACGCCAGCGTGCGCTACACATTCTAACACGCGCCACACGCTTGTATCTCTCCCGCCCCGCATGGCTTCCAGCCTTGCGGGGCGTGTTCTGTTTCCCGTTGGCGAAGAACGTCGCGAGACGTGCGAGTTTTCTTCATTGTAGTCAATGTAGGCGGCCCCGCAGCAATGCGGGTCCGCCATTTATACCGCCTCCCCGGTATCCCTGCCAGCTTGGCCGGGCGCAAGCGGGCGGTGGCTCTGCGTGCGGCGTAAATCCAATCCGATACGTTTTTTCAACTTCCTTCTTGACTCCGGCTCCGCGAACACTTACACTGCTCCATGCGTGCGGATAAGGTGTCCGCGTCATGAGATTACAACCAAAACACAATTACAACCATGAAGAAGACTTTATTCATTGCCTTGTTCACCGCCGCCCTGATGGGTGGACAGGTGTTTGCCACGGAAGTCATCCTCACCAAGCTGGATGGCGGCCACCAAACTGGGCCCAACTCCTACAGCGGAATGTGGACGTCGGGCCAAGCAGAAGCAAAAGATGCCGTTGTCACCATTTTTCAGGACAACGACGGCTCAAACTACTCCAATTACACGGTGTACGGCGGTTGGGCCACCAATGACAGCGCCAACAACAACAAAGTCACAATGACGGGGGGCCAGGTCTATGCCGTATACGGCGGTAAAGCGGGTGATTCCGGCAATGCGACCGGCAACATCGTGACCATGAACGGCGGCATTGTGGCTGACCATGTGTACTCCGGCTACGCGGCCAACGGCAACGCGAACGGAAATACCATTGAGATGACGGGCGGCATTGCTGCAGAAGTGGAATGCGGCGGGACAAATGACGGAAACGCCAATGACAACATGGTCGTCGTGTCCGGCGGCACTGTGACTGGCTATGTGTTCTCCGGCTACACGGCCAACGGCAACGCGAACGGAAATACCATTGAGATGACGGGCGGCGTTGCTGCAGGAGTGCAAGGCGGCACGGCAAGTGTCGGAAACGCCAATGACAACGTGGTCATTTTCTCGGGCGGCACTCTGGAGGAGATCGATGGCGGAGTTTCCTTCGATCAAGGCGAGGCATCCGGCAACAGGGTCGTGATGTCCGGCGGCACTGTGACTTACTGTGTGTACTCCGGCTACGCGGTCAACGGCAATGCGACCGGCAACGCCGTGGACATGACCGGCGGTGAGGTTCGCGGCGATGTATACGGCGGCTATGTGGATACTTCCGGCAATGCGACTGGCAATACCGTGACCATGACCGATGGTCAGGTTGGCAGCGATGTATACGGCGGCTATGTACAGGATACCGGCAATGCGACCGGCAACGCCGTGGACATCCACGGCGGTTCTATGAAGAATGACGTATACGGCGGCTATGTACATGATACCGGCGATGCGACTGGCAATACCGTGACCATGAGCGGCGGTGAGGTTGGCTACGATGTATATGGCGGCATTGTATACGACGGCAATGCGACCGGCAACACCGTGACCATGTCCGATGGTCAGGTTGGCAGCGATGTATACGGCGGCTATGTGGAGGGAGACGGCAATGCGACCGGCAACGCCGTGGACATGACCGGCGGTCAGGTTAATAGCGGAGTATACGGCGGCGTTGCAAATTCCGGCAATGCCACCGACAACACCGTGACCATGACCGACGGTCAGGTTAATGGATATGTATTCGGCGGCTGTGTACAGGATACCGGCGATGCGACCGGCAACACCGTGACCATGACCGACGGTCAGGTTAATGGATATGTATGCGGCGGCTGTACGTATTCCGGCAATGCCACGGACAACACGGTCCACCTGGTGGGGGAGGGTGCATCCTACACGGTTGGTGACACCACCTACAAGGGAGGCAATATCGCGATTCAGGGCGGCGTGCATGCAGGCTACGTGGAAGCAGGCGGGGTTAGCAGCAACAACTCCGTCCATATCCACGGAACGGGCATCAGCGTCGGCGGCACCATCGATTCCTGCCAGATGCTGAATTTCCATATTGTGCAAGGCCAGGCGGGTGCCCAAGGTACGCCCATGGTCACGCTTGGAGGAAACGATAGCATTGGCTTGGATCTGGATGGCGTGGAACTCGGCTTCTACGGCGATGCCGTGACGGACTGGGCCGCCTTCAAGGGCAAGTCAGTCACGCTGGTGAGCATGACGAGCGAGACCATCGCGGGGCTGCTGACACCGACGGATTCCGTGGACATCACGGATGAAGCGGGCAACACCGTGGCCACGGCCACGCTAACGCTTGCCGACGCAGACAGGATGCTCCTCCTGACCAACATCCAGGGTGTGGGCCCCGTACCCACAGCAGGCCCGGATGCACTGGATGTGACGCTGGTGAATTCCCTGTGGGCGAGCAGCGCGTATGTGCGCGAGTTTGTGCGGCTCTCCGGGGCCCAGGGGTATGGCCTGAAGGATGGCGACACCGCCGTGTGGGGCGGCGGGTTCGGCACCTTCATGCACACCACGGGTGACAAGGGCTTCAAGTCTGACGGCGGCGGCTACGGCATCGGCGTGAACCATGCCTTCTCC
>CALCWC010000111.1 GCA_937905985.1 uncultured Verrucomicrobiales bacterium
ATTGCATACTCAAAGGCCGCGCTGAATCATAAAATCTGGCGGAGTACCAAAAAAAGAACCGCCCCTGTCGATGAGGGGCGGTTCAGGAAAGCGGATGAAGCCGCGGGGGTTAACGGTGGACGCGGGGGCCGACCGGGGCGGGGGTGTAGGGAACGTTCCGGACCGGTTTTTTGTATTTCTTGGGGTGGTGCTTCTTGTGAGCCTTCTTGGGATGGTGCTTCTTGGGCTGGGGTTTGGGCATCGGCTTCACGGGGTGGTGCTGCGGATGCGTGTTTTCGTAATAGTAGTGATCCCTGTGCGAGTAGCATGACACCAACGCAAAGGCCGTTACCAGCATGATGGCAAGGTTTTTCATAACGTTGCTATTCTACCCGCGATTTCCCGTGTTGCAAGGGAAAAAATCTAGCAGTTCCTTCTTTCCTTGTCATTTTGTTCGTGGCAAGCTTCCGCAACGCCGCACGGCAGAGTGGTGCCCGGCGGGTCAAATCTTGCCGGCCCTGGCATGCTTGACCTTGTATTTGCGGTACACTTTTTTCCATTTGGACACCATCTCGCCCACCTCGGAGCCGTTTGCCTGGTCCACGCGCTTGCCCTTGGCGTCCACCGCCACCATGAGCGGGTAGCTGTCGGCATTGCCGCGCTTGAAGGGGAAGGGGAAGTCCTGCGGCAAATCGTAGTTGACCACCGGGAATTTCACCTTGTTGTCCTTGACCCATTCGCGCAAGTCGTCCGCCTCGAGCTGGGAATCAATGTTGACCAGGATGATTTCCACATCCTTGGATTTCTGGATTTGCTTGTAAGCGTGGGAGATGGCCTTGAGGGCCCCGCTGCACACATCACCGTTGGGGCTGCCTTTGATGATGAAGTACAGCTCCGCTTCACGCGGACGGCTTTCTGTGAGGTATTTGCACTTTTTCAAGCATTCTGCCATCTTGTTGTCGCTGGCGGTGGCGGCGGCATCATCCCCCTGGTCTTGGCCGGAGGGTTGATTGGGAGTCGGCGCAGGCGTGGGTGCCGGCGTGGGCTGCTGCGCAGATGCGGTGACGAGGAACATGCAAGATGCCGCTGTCAGGGCTATACGGGTGAATACAGACGTTGTCATGTTGGCAATGTTGTTGGTGGTGAGTCTATCGAGAAAAGATAGCAAATGCGTTCTTTACAGTGTTGCTCAAGTATAGCGCATAAGAATAGTCGAGTCAAACATTTTTGTGAAAAACAGGGGAGAAAATGGTGTGTCCCAATGGTTTCTTTTCTGCTATGCAAAGTGCTGGTTCTCACGACGATAGGAAATTCGTGAAAATCGAAGCCCCCCATTGCATGGCAGAGAAAAAACGCTCGGAGAGCTGCAGGCGTTGGCGTGTATCCACCCCGCACAAGGCGGGGTTACGTTAGTTGTAAGTGCGGAGGGGGACACCCCCCAGTCTTACGACTGGGGAAAAGGTTGTCGCCGCCAAGGCGGCTCAAAATTTGGCGTGCTTCGCACGCGGGAACACAGTTTTCACCTGGCTTCGCGCCGCCAGGCGCGCTATATTGAGCCGCCTTGGCGGCGACAACCTTTTCCAGCCCACGCCGTAAGGCGTGGGGGTAACCACGTCCGATACGTCTCGGCACATAACCCCGCCTTGTGCGGGGTGGATACACGCCAAGGGTTGCTCCTCTCCGAGCGTTTTTTTCCTGGTAATTTATGTCCACCCATAAAATCTGGCGGAGTGTCAGAAAATCTCGGCTACCGCCCAGCTAGAGCTTGAACAGGGCCAGGGTACAACCCAGTTCTTGAAGCTGGTCATTACCTCCGCAATCCCCGAACCCACCACGGGAACGCTCAGCTTGCTTGCGCTGGCAGGCCTTGCAGCCCGCCGCCACCGGAAAATAAATCCTTTCTCCAACAAGGACTAGTTAACAGGCCCCATCCGCTCCGGCGGTGGGGCTTTTTGGGGCACCCGCGCCGGGGTGTATGGAAACGGCGGGGATATGGCGTGGGCGGCGGCATCCGCGCATCTGCCACGGCAACTACCTACACACGGTCGCGGCCATCTCGATGGAGAGGAACCGGGATTGTCAACACGGGCAAGGTGGTGGAGATCTCCTACGTGCTGCCGGAGGAAAAAGGAAGCCTCACCCACGTTCTGCGGGTGAAGCTCCGTTCATTTCTAGTAAACTATTTTACTTCCTCCGGCGGCGCGCGCAGAGACCAGCCAGCGCAAGCAGGCTCAGCGTGCCCGTGGCAGGTTCCGGTACGGGAATGTAATTCTCACCAAGGGCAAGAACGTTGAGCTGTCCTCCGCCCCATTCTCCTTCTCCACCAGGTACGAAGTGGAGTGCTATCTGTTTTTTCAGAAGCTCTCCTTCTGCCCAAACAACACCCACGTTGTCATATTCGTGAGTCTGCCCCGACTTATCCGTATACTCATACACACCACCTTGTTCTACAACGACGTTTCCATCATCATCAATGAATTGCATGGTTACCACGGCATCCTTCGTTGGTTGAATTTGAGCAGAGTCTTCCAGTAAATGCCAAGATGCCATAACATCCAGGTTTTTCTGCTCGTTAAGCCATTCGTCAACTTTAGTCTTTGCTATAGAGATCGTCAGGCTTCCTGGAGCAATAATAGGTCCTAATGTTTGTTCACTATAGCCGGTGATATAGCCTGCAAGCATGCCCGGGCCGTATGGAAGATAAGACTTATCAGGATACAAGGTTACTACATCTTTGAATTCCAAAGTTGCGTTGGCAAATTCCAACATTCCAACGCTAGGCGTGTACTCGTCACCTTTCGAAATGATTACATGTGCCTGTTCTCCGCCTTTCGCACCAAGTCGGAGATAGTCGATATCGTCGTTGTAGTCTTTAAGTGCGTCAATCAATTCGCGGTACGTTCCAGAACCTGTGACCAAGACGTCAAATTCCGTCGGTGTGACAGTAAAGGGGTTAGCGTCTGCGCTAGCCGTTCCCATGAGGGAAGCTGCACACATAGCAAGCGTAAGTAATGTTTTCTTCATTTTTTGTCTGTTTTCTGTTTCAGCGGGGGGATTCACCCCTCCCGCGTCCGGACAGAGTATAAGGTTTGGCAATACTGTAGTCAAGCTTTTTTTTAAAACAAATTAAAAAACGCTGAAAAACCGACGTTTACGCCGAATGCGAGCCCAGACGCCCGAGGGCGCAGAGAACGCATGTGGTCCTTTAACATTGCATTTTACGTGAGTTGTGAGAAAAGAAAGCCTACAGTATTGCCAAACCTTACAATGCGGTGGGTGTGTGGGGAGCTCAATTCCTCCTGCCAGAACAGAAAACAGACAAAAAATGAAGAAAACATTACTTACACTTGCTTTGTGCGCAGCCTCCCTCGTGGGGACGGCTTTCGCAGAAGGCTTCACACTGGGGCACGATGATTTCGGAAACATATACGTAACGGGAAGTGGCTCTTATTCTGACTTGCTGCAAGAATTGGAAAATTTTGGAGAAGAATACTATCCTTCTCCGTTTACCTACATTGTGTGTGGCATGACTCCTACGGGAGAGTCGGCAGAACTGAGTCTGACTTTTGATGAACCTCTGCAAAATAAAGTGACACCGGCAGTAGGAATGTTGGAGTATGTTAATGCGACCTTTACTTTTAACGATTTAATGACGCTTCGGCCTCAGTATCAAGAGTACGGTGAATGGAAATACATTGGGCCATCCATGCAAACGGGCTGGATTGACGAATTAGCTAATCCTCATCCTGGGACATTGAATGTTGCCATATCCGAGGAAGTAATTAAAACTTGGTTGAGTGGAGAGGATGATTTGAGTACCAGGGTAAGCTACCCCTTGCTGTATGATGTAGCGGAAATTGGCACTATGACAGAGCAGGATGTTTTGAAATTGATTTTGCTTGATGAACAGGGAAAAGAAGAGCCAAACTTCGAATTCAATGGCAAGTACTATAGTAATGCTGGAATTGTATTGAACGCGGGAGATCTTCAGAAAAACCAGATTGCTCTCTTGTACGAGAGAGGCGCTGGTTCAGGAGAATGGGGTGGCGGTGCTTTGTCGCTGGTCGTTCTTGGTGAGAATTACATTCCCGTACCGGAGCCTGCCACAGGCACGCTGAGCCTGCTTGCGCTGGCCGGCCTTGCAGCCCGCCGCCGCCGGAAGTAAGCATTCTTTGGATAGAAAAAACAAGCCTCACCCGCAGAACGTGGGTGGGGCTTTTTTTAACACGCGCGGAGAGGGTATGAACATCTTTATCAACCCGCGCTCCTACAAGGGCGCACCTGCGCTGCAAGACAAAGCCCATCGGCTCCACGACTGCGCACCTGCGCTTCAAGCGCGGTGCGCAAACAAACCGCCTTGCCACTATCTCTCGAGACCAGAATGAACGTGGTTCCGGCTTCGCCCCTGCGGGGCTTCCGTCTCCGCTGAAGCTACGCCGAGATAAAACGCCGAGACAGGTGATATGCGTGCGGTGTTCTCATCCGCCGCGCCGACACCGCGCCGACACCAGCATTTTTTACCCCTGCCCCGCCATCAATCCAGGGGCGTGTCCTTGTCTCTGGAGATGTGTGCGCGGCGCACTTTGGCGTAGTCCACCTTGCCGTGCTTGCGCAGGTATTTGATGAGGCAATCCCTGCCGGGCAAGTTGAGGGCGCGTCCGGGGTCCTTGTGAGGGAAATTGGCGGCGGCGGCAAAGCTGGCCACGGCCACGGTATAGGTCTTGTTCGGGTCCAGGGGCGAGCCGTCCTGCAGCTTGATGTCCGTAATCTCCATTTTGTTACCCTTGTGGAGGTTGGCGGAGTAGGTGATACCGGAGGCGGTGGGTGCTCCGTGGTGGTCGAGTAGCGCGCAGGCGAGGATGAAATCCCGCAGCTCCTGCGCGGTGAGTTCGAAGACCACAGTGTCGTTGCCGAAGGGATCGATACGGAAGACATCGCAGAGGCGGATGGGCCCGGCGGGGAGGAAATCAATGCGGATGCCGCCGATGTTGACGATGGAGATATCCACGCCGGCGACCTCGCGCACGGCATCCGTGAACAGGCAGCCCAGCTCCTCCTTGGCGGTGATATCGCGCACGTTTTCGGCAATCTGTTCGTTGAGAGCGGGATCGTTCATGAAATCCTGCACCAACTGGGCGATTTCAGCATCCGGCTCACACGCGGCGGTGGGCAGGAGCTTTGCCTCCTTGGAAACCACCTTGCCGTCCTGCACATCCATGGTGATGCGGGTGAGATAGGTGGCTTTGAGCGCGGCCTGGGTAATCATGACGTTGCCCTCCATGTAGGCGCCGTCCACCTTGGTGTGGGTGTGTCCACCCACAATGGCATCCACCCACGGGCACTGCTTGGCGAGCTCCACATCGTCCTCGAACCCCAGGTGGGTGAGCAGGATGAGCACATCGCAGCGCTCGCGCAGCCACTTGTACTCCTGCGCCACCTTGAAGGGATCCCTAAAGGTGAAGCCCTTGACATTTTCCGCCAGCGTGTCCGGCCGGCCGTTCTCCCCGATCTGCAGCAACCCCAGCACGCCGATGGTCACGCCCTTGCGCTGGAATATCCGGTAGGGCTGGATGAGGATGCGGGCTTTGTCCTCCGCCTCCGCATTGGCGCAGACCACGCGGAATTCCGCGCTGTCAATGAGGTCGCGCATATCGTCTATGCCGGTATCGAAGGAATGGTTGCCGAGGGCGCTGAGGTTGAAGCCGATGCGGTTCATGATGGCGACCATGGGCCAGCCGGAGCGGGGGTTCATGTCGCTGAAGGGGTTGCCGGTGCGGTTGTCGCCGGCGGCAAGGAGGAGAGCCTGCGGGTCCTTGGCGCGCTCCTGTTTCACCAGGGTGGCGAGCTTGGGCATGTTGTCCAGCGCGGCGTGCATGTCGTTGACGCCCAGCACGGTAATCTGCTCCGCCCCTGCGGGGAAGGCCAGGCCGAGCAGGGCAGCGGCCAGGATAGGGATGAGTGTTTTCTTCGGCATGTCAGTTTTTGGGTTTGCTGGTGAATATCTTGCGGTTGGGCTTCATGGGGCTGTCCGGGGCTATCTCGTTCCCGTAGGCGTCGTACAGCTGGGCAATGCGTTTCACGCCCGCCGCGCGCACGGCATCCTCAGCCTTCGCACCCGTAAAGACCTCCACTTCCTTGTTGTCTACATATATCTTCATTTCACCCTGTATGATACATACAGAGGCAGAGGAGTTCAATCTCTTTTTGTGGGGCGGGAGCACATGTGTCCCAATGGTTTCTTTTCTGCTATGCAAAGTGCTGGTTCTCACAACGATAGGAAATTCGTGAAAATCGAAGCCCCCCATTGCATGGCAGAGAAAAAACGCTCGGAGAGCTGCAGGCGTTGGCGTGTATCCACCCCGCACAAGGCGGGGTTACGTTAGTTGTAAGTGCGGAGGGGGACACCCCCCAGTCTTACGACTGGGGAAAAGGTTGTCGCCGCCAAGGCGGCTCAAAATTTGGCGTGCTTCGCACGCGGGAACACAGTTTTCACCTGGCTTCGCGCCGCCAGGCGCGCTATATTGAGCCGCCTTGGCGGCGACAACCTTTTCC
>CALCWC010000112.1 GCA_937905985.1 uncultured Verrucomicrobiales bacterium
AACCACCACCACTGCAGGAAGATTATCAGTTCTCACCCAGCTTTGCAACCTTATTCCCCCGCACCTTGTGCCAAAGGTGCTGCGGAAGCTGAAGGACGAGCAGGGCGTGAAGGTGCAGGCGCGCGTGTTCAAAGTGTGGAGCCACATCGTGTGCCTGCTCTACTGCCACTTTGCGAATTGCGTGAGCCTGAACGACATTTGCGATGCCTTGGGACTGCACCGCGCGGTGCTCAACAGCATCCGCAACGCTGTGGCACCGTGCCGCAACACGCTAGCGAACGCAAACAAGAGGCGGGACAGCAGGGTTATCCAAGCGGTGTACTACGCGATGCTGGACCACATAGGCAGCATGAACCCCGGGTTCATGGGGCGGGGCAAGCGGAGCTATTTCCGCCTGCCGCGGCGTTTCAAGCGCGCCATCCGCGCGATAGACTCCACCACCATCGAGCTCATCGCCAAGTGCATGGACTGGGCAAAGCACAGGCGGCGCAAGGCCGCAGCCAAGCTGCACGTGAGCCTCGACATCGCATCGTTCCTGCCCGTGCGCGCCATTCCCGCGCCCGGCAAGCACCAGGACTGCAACTTCATGGTGGCACTCTGCGCGGGCATGAAGGCGGGAGACATCGCCATCTTCGACAAGGGCTACATTGCCTACAAACACCTCTTCACCCTGACGGGGCAAGGCATCTTCTGGGTGAGCCGCGCCAAGGACAACGCCAAGTACCGCACGCTGCGCAAGCTGCAGCGCGGCAGCATGAAAAACATCATCTCCGACGAGGTGGTGGAGCTCGTCGGCAAGGTGAGCCTCTCCCGCTACCCCGGCAAGCTGCGCCTCATCAGGGCCTATGTCGAGTGTGACGACGGCACGGTCAAGGAGATGACCTTCATCAGCAACAATTTCGAGTGGAGCGCCGGCAGCATTTGCGAGCTCTACCGCAGCCGCTGGGCCATAGAGACCTTCTTCAAGGAGATCAAGCAGACCCTGCAGCTGCACACCTTTCTGGGTTTCAGCCGCAACGCCATCGAGTGGCAGCTCTGGAGCGCCCTGCTGGCATACCTGCTGCTGCGCTACCAGGCATGGCTCAACAAGTGGGACCGTACCTTCAAGCACTTCTTCACGCTGATGAAAGGTGCCCTGTGGGTGCATGAAACCATATCCTCCATCGCAGCGAGATATGGGACAGCAGGAACCCGCATACCTGTCGACCTATGCGCCACAAGCCCCTATTTGCCGGGGTTCGAGAAGATTATGGCAGAATGATATGGGACAGCACATGCGCACGCACGGGTGACATGCAGCCGAATTCCT
>CALCWC010000113.1 GCA_937905985.1 uncultured Verrucomicrobiales bacterium
GCCCGACTTCCCGCACGCTCGCGCGGCAGGGTGCCACCCGCAACGATGTGTTCACTTACAATGACCGCAGCGAATTAGGCTTGACGGTCAACGCGCATACTGCTAGCATAACCACAGTTCTAAGCATTAGCACATAAATCCCTTAAACTTTGTGGATGTCAATCAGAAAATAGCGCGTACCCTCAGCGCCCTGAAATCGGATAAAAAACACAAAATAACGAACAATAACCACTTCAGAAACGCCTATATAAGTAGAACAATGAAAAAACTCCATCAACATCGATATCGCCGGGCTCAAAAAATGAGCGTTACCCTCCCCTTGCCGAAGGCTATTCACTAAATAGAAGTCCCCTCTATTGAGCTGATTCACTCTCCCGATTGTAAACCACTTGTGCAAGAAGTACTCAGCGACCAGGTAGCCATTTTTGATAAATGGGGGTCACTCCTATCACCGGATATATTTCATAGTGCGGTTTTCCGGGAATTCAGGTCGTATATCATCATGATGTCAGTTGTTTTTAATGTGTTTTTTATTTTGCTGTTTGGCTATGGGGTAATTCTGGCCTTTGGAAATTTATACATATCAATAAAAATTGCTTACACTATCATAAAAAAAAGAAAAATTGAAGAGAATATTAGCCATATTCCTCCCTTAGGGGGTGTTTTGATGTTTCTCTCTTTGCAATTCTTTGATTGCAAATTTTCGATATGGGTTTTATTTCTAGATTGGCCTTTTCCTAACTTATTGATAATTTACCCTTTCATTTGCTTACATAAACTTATATATCATTTAAAAAATAAATTCTAGTATATCATTCATCAAACATATGAACTCATATCGCGAGTTGATTAGCGACGTGGTGGACGGCACCGGGCTCAACGGATGGGACTACGTCCGCGCCGCCGCTGCAAGCAGCTCTGGCGTGGCAAGCAACAAGAAAGCATACGCTAACCAGCTCAACCAGTACACCGCCATCGAGGACGAGACGCACGATGTCTTCACACCCACCTACGATGACGACGGCAACCAGACCCGCATCAAGACTTCCACGGGTATCTGGAACGTCACCTATAACGCCAAGAACCTCGCCGCCGCTGCAAGCAGCTCTGGCGTGGCAAGCCGCCCCGTGCTGAAATATAACCCCGAATATTCTAAAATGAAAAATAACGTGTCAACTAATCATCATTTAAATAGTTTTTTATTGAAGCTTGTTATTTTTTTTCTTTCGTTTATGTGTATATTAAAATGTGAGTCAAGAGCAGACGAAGTTTCTCATATGAACGATAAAATTGTTTGCAAAGTGTATGAATATATACAAGAAAATCAACAAGGTTTTAAAGTAGCCCAATCATGCGTGCAGATATATATTAATGACATTTTGTTAGGGGGACTTCCCGTTTTAGGCGATGTTTTACATATAACAATAACACAAAATAAATTGAGCATCCATTCCCGTCATGAGTCTGTTGAAATAAACCTGTCTAGCAAATCATGCAAAGGGTCTATTAGGGGAGAATTTAAGCTGTGGGACGATTATTTTGGCATTGTAAAAGAGTCGCCCAGTTTTATAAGAATTCTGAGGGAGTATCATATATTGCCTAATACGGGAAAATGACGCCAGTTTACAACTTGACGAGAATTAATCGTGTAGGGGGACTTTCGCCCCCCTCTCACACCACCGTACATGCCATTTATGGCATACGGCGGTTTCGCGGCGCGTGATTGACAAGGGCTCGCGCCCCTGCCGCACTCTGCTACCCCTCTTCGCCAGACACCCTGCCAACTCCTCCACTCCGTAATGTGGAGCGGGACTTGCACCCTCTCCATCCCTCGGATGAGGCCTCCCCCATTCCTGGAGGTCTTGGTTCTGCTGCTGTAGGCTCTGAGATTCGGGCGGTTGCCCGCGCCGGATTCGGCCCTTCCCGCCGGGGTTGTTCGGTTTGGCGGTACTATGGCCTCTGCTG
>CALCWC010000114.1 GCA_937905985.1 uncultured Verrucomicrobiales bacterium
CATTGTCCCAAATATCCAAAACGAATGGGGCAGTGGTAGCAAGTCACTAGGAAACGGCTCTTTATAAATACAATAATCTTAGCATTTTGTCTTTTTGTTAGCGGCGCGGGTTTCCGCGCGCATGTTCGCCGCTTTCAGGCGGACGCAAAACGAGGACAATTCCAGACTATTTCCCTCGCGAAAAGTGCCGTTTTGTACCTCCGGTACTTCCCGACACTCCCTATATTGATGGGTGGCGGCGGCGGGCGGTCCATCCTGATTGGTGCCCCGCTGGTGTGACGGAGACGAAGAAGCACACGAAGCTGCTGGAGGCCATCAAGGAGGCGACAGGCAAAACGCCCACCGTTCAGGTCAGCGGGAACGTGGATGCCGTGATTGGGAGGTGATGGAGAGCTACAGTATTTCCAATACTGTATGCTTACCATGGGCTGTGAAGCCTAGGGGCAGCGGCGTTCACGGAAGTGAGGACTAGGGGGGGCGGCGTGTAAGGTGCGGGTCAGGAGCAAAAAAACGCTTAAAATTCAATTTTTTCCAATTTTGTGCTTGCGTAAGTATTGGAAAACCTTATAATGACAAATGCGCGGGGAATTTTGCCTGTGCATTAACAGCTTTAGAAAGACCATGAAGAAGACACTTACAATACTCTCTATTTTGGCGGCAATGGGCACGGGAAGCAACGCTTGGGCAAACACCATTTGGCTTAGCGGGCTTGAAAACACTACTGACGCAGCCCGGTATGCCTACAGCATCTCCGGGCAGGAAGCCTCAGAGACGACACAGGGCGACAACAAGATGTCATCCGTTGCAGCGGTGGCGGGAATCCTGGGCTGGTGGCAGGACTCCGTGGAGAAGAGCGGCGCGATAATCGTGCCGGAGACCGCCCCGCGAGGCGAAGGGATATGGACAAAGCTGAGCACGGAGTGGAAGAACAAAGGAGCCCAGCCGGGCCATGTGCTGCAGTACTACCTGAGCGGTGATACCGGGTACTCGAACAATGCAGGGCAGTGGCTCACCCAGGAGGGCTTGGAATACTCGGCTTCCGGTGGCTTCTATCCCCATTTGCAGGGAACGCACTTGGAGCTAAACGACTGGAGCCGGATTCCCTTCCCGACGGATAGCGTGGTGCAGTTTGTGGACAGCCGAGGTTACAACAGCACCTTAGACCCCAAGGCATACTCCGACGGCTACACATCCTACGCGCAGGCTTCCAAGAATCTGGTGGAATTCCTGAACCAAGGCTGCGGTGCCGTGCTCAACGGCAACGCCATCATGTCCCTGTATGCCGTGGAGACGGATGAGAACGGCGGCATCACCAAAGTGTGGTACCACGACAGCAGACATTACGAGGAAGGCTCGCAGCCGGAGACCATTCAGTCGGCCGCCGTGAAAGAGGCGGTAGACCCGAACACAGGCAGGTCATACATGGTCATGGAGGTTCCCAAGAAGCCCTGCGACATCACAGAGGAAAGCCCGGAGGAGACCACCACAGCCATTCTCAGCAGCTTCTCCCTTATCCGCACCAAGGGGTTGCAGTTCGACACCTATGAGACCGTGGCCGGGGCAGACAACACGGCGGACCTGTTCTCCCACTACCTGAACCTCAAGGTAGACGGTGCCAGCGACTACAAGCTGAAGTACGACTTGCGCAATGCCATGGCTGGAGACAGCCCGGTTGACTCCAAAGGCCAGCGCACGGGAGACATTACCCTGCAATCCGGCAAGCTCTCCCTTGTGGACGGAGAGAAAGAAAATGACGGCGGCTCAACCTCCGGCACCATCTCTTTCGGCACGGCGGGCGGAGATGGAGGCACGCGCACGCTGACCGCCGACCGCAGCGGTCAGATTGCCGATACCATCCAGATCAATGCCTCGCTAGGCAACACGCTGGAGGTGACGGGCGACAACGTGGTTACATTCAACAAGCTGACCGGTGAGGGCAACCTGACCAAGACCGGCACCGGCACTGCCAAGGTGGCACAAGAGGTTACCCTGAAAGGCCAGGTTATTGTGGAGGCGGGAGAGTTCATCTTGCCTGAAGGGATTGCGGCAGACTCGGAAACATTCCAGCTCCTCGTGTTCAAGAACGGCAAGGTGGTGAACAAGGCGGGTGAAGCTGCCACCCTCTCTCTCACCAGCGGCGTGCACACCAATGACGGCGTGCTGGCCCTGGCTACCTCGGTGGGCAAGGATGCCGTGATGAAAGGCAGCGGAACCTTTGCCGAAATGACGGTGGAGAAGGGTGGTCAGCTCGTTGTAGGCAACTCTCCCGGGCACCAGCAGTTTACGGGAGACCTCACGCTGGATGGATCCGCCCTCTTTAGTGCCGATGGCTTCACCCAGGCCAGCTCTGGCGAGAACACCGGCTGGGGTTCCGGAGCCTATTCCACCATCGACATGCTTGGCAACAGCCTTATCATCAACGAAGAGGGCGAGATTGTGGTGGCTCTGGGCGATTCCATTCTTGACAATCTGCCCGACAGTTCGGGAGAGTTCTCGATGACGTTGGCCTCCAACATCGGCAATGCCGAGGCTTTTGATGAAGAAGCCTTGCGTCGCCTGGCCAGCCAGACAACATTCTCCGCCACGGACGAACTTGCAGCTAGAGGTGTGATTGACCCCGCCGCCAAAATCGGCAACGTGGCCTATGCCATGCTTGGCAATAATCTGATGCTCACGGGCACGTTGGCCAACGGCAACGTTCCCGAACCCACCACAGGCACCCTTTCCCTGCTGGCTCTGGCAGGCCTCTGCGCCCGCCGCCGCAGGAAGTAAACCTCTTTTCTCAGGA
>CALCWC010000115.1 GCA_937905985.1 uncultured Verrucomicrobiales bacterium
CCACATTTTCCAGCCCACGGCGTAAGCCGTGGGGGCAACCACGCCCGATACGTTTCGGCACGCAACCCCGCCCACGGCGGGGTGGATACGGTGTGGGCTCAATTCTGGCGGTCCTTGAGGAGCTCCTTGAGCTTGGCTTCGGGGTTGGCAAAATCCTTCTTCACGTCCTCCACGTCCTTGGGGGTGCAGGTGGGCTCCAGCTCGGCAAGGCCGAGCATGTATTTCTTGAGCTCCAGCACCTCCTCCACGGTGGTGGCGTTCACCATGATCATCTGGGCGTGAAGCCCCCAGATTTCCAGCTGGTTCTGGGGCATGGCGACGGGCGCGAATTTCTTGGTGACGCCGTAGAGGCCGTCCGTGCCCTGGGAAGCCTTGCATTCTGCGTAGAACTGGCGCATCTGCTCCTCCGCCTTGAGCTCGTCCTTCATGCCGGTCTCCTTGGCGGTGTCCAGCTTGATAATTTCCTCACGCATGGCCTTGGAGTGCTCGCGGTGCTGCTGGGGCACGTTCACCCAGACGGAGAAGAGGGCCTTGGCGCGCTCCTGGCCGGTGAGCTTGGCGGCTTGGCGGAGCTTCTTGCCGGCCTTCACCGCCTCGTTCAGCGGCTTGGTGACCTGCTCAAAGGTGTTGCGACCGCCGAAGAACCCGCCCACCAGCTCGCCGGTGTGGTCGGTCACCAGGATGGTGGGGTAGATGCGCACGCCGTACTCCTCGCAGATGGCGGCGTTGTGATTGAACTGCTCCTCGCTGAACTTGGGCTTGTGGGGCATATCCACCTCCAGGCACACGAACTTGTCCTTGGCGTAGGCATCGAACTCAGGCTTGTCGAAGATGTCCTTCTTCATGGCAATGCAGTGGCCGCACCAGTCGGACCCCGTAAACTCCAGCAGAATGAGCTTGTTTTCCGCCTTGGCCTTCGCCTTCGCGGCATCGAAATTCGTCATCCATTCCACGCCGAAAACCGGGGCGGCCATCACCGCCACCGCCGCTGCCAGTGTCATAAATCCCTTGAACATAGTGCCAGTATACCCTATCGCCGCATCCCTCCGCAAGAAAAATGGAGCATGTCCCATGAGAAATTCATGCCCACCACATCCGTTACCCTTGCCACGCCTATGCCCGCAGGGCGGCGGCGGAACCACGCCAATCATTCCTCCTCCCCGCGCCGCTAGGCGCGCTCGCTTGAGCCGCGCAGCGGCGACCACATTTTCCAGCCCACGGCGTAAGCCGTGGGGGCAACCACGCCCGA
>CALCWC010000116.1 GCA_937905985.1 uncultured Verrucomicrobiales bacterium
CGGCACCTTGTGGACTTTCACCACAGTTCGCGTATCGCGTCGGTCGTACAAAAAACCGCCGCCCGTTTGGGGGCGGCGGTTGGAGTAAAAAAGCCTTGGTTGAGCAGCCTGCGTGTTACAGCAGGGAGAAGGCCACGTTCAGGCCGGCGGTCACGATGGAGACCATGCTCATGAGCTTGATGAGGATGTTCAGCGAGGGGCCGGAGGTATCCTTGAAGGGATCGCCCACGGTGTCGCCCACCACGGAGGCGTCGTGCACGGGGGTGTGCTTGCCGCAGAAGGAGGCGTCGCCGGTCTCGATAAACTTCTTGGCGTTGTCCCATGCACCGCCGGAGTTGGCCATGAACACGGCCAGCACGAAGCCGCCCGCCAGGCCACCCGCCAGCAGACCGAACACGCCGGGAACGCCCAGCAGCAGGCCCGTGGCAATCGGAACAATCACCGCAATCATGGAGGGAACAATCATCTCACGCTGGGCACCCTGGGTGGAGATACCCACGCAGCGGGCGTAGTCGGCCTTCTTGCGGCCCTCGAAGACATCCTTGTCGCTGAGCTGGCGGCGGACTTCCTCCACCATGCTCTTGGCGGCGCGGCCCACGGCGTTCATGGTGAGACCGCAGAAGAGGAAGGAGAGCATGGCGCCCACAAAGATGCCCAGCAGCACCTTCGGGTTCATGAGCGTCACGTCGAACTTGGCCATGAACTGTGCAATGTTCATCTTGGCAAGCTCGGCGCTGTTGATGAGCTCATTGCTGAAGAAGCTGGGAGAGAAGGACTCGCCGAAGCGCAGGGCGGCAATCTTGATTTCCTCGATGTAGGAGGCGAGCAGCGCGAGCGCGGTAAGCGCGGCGGAGCCGATGGCGAAGCCCTTGCCGGTGGCGGCGGTGGTGTTGCCCAGGGCGTCCAGGGCATCCGTGCGGGAGCGCACGCTCTCGCCCAGCTCGCTCATCTCGGCGTTGCCGCCGGCGTTGTCGGAGATGGGGCCGTAGGCGTCCGTGGCCAGGGTAAGGCCGAGGGTGGAGAGCATACCGACGGCAGCGATGCCGATGCCGTAGAGGCCCATGCTCATGTTCTCACCGGTGAACATGAATTCGCCGGTGGCGCAGAGGTAGGCGCCGATGGTGCCGAGCACGATGAAGATAACGGGCCAGCAGGTGGAGATCATACCCACGCCGATGCCGGAGATGATGACGGTTGCGGGGCCGGTGGTGGCGTTCTCCGCAATGAACTTCACGGGCTTGTATTCAAAGGAGGTGTAGTACTCCGTGACCTTGCCGATGAGGATGCCCACCACAAGGCCGATGACGATGGAGCCCCAGAGGCCCAGCCAGTTCTCAATGCCCAACAGGTAGAGCACGCCGGCGGCGGCAAGTGCAATCAGCACGCCGGAGAAATTGATGCCGCGGTTGAGCGCAGCCATCAGCTGGCTCTGTGTGGCACCCTGCTTGGTGCGCACAATGAAGATACCCAGCACGGAGAGGATGGCGCCCACGGCACCGATGATCATCGGGGCCATCACCATCTTCAGGCCCTCGTCGTACGTGCCGTTGGCTCCGGCCACGGCGGCGGCGCCCAGGGCGGCGGATGCCAGGATGGATCCGGCGTAGGACTCGTACAGGTCGGCGCCCATGCCGGCCACGTCACCCACGTTGTCGCCCACGTTGTCGGCGATGGTGGCGGGGTTGCGGGGATCGTCCTCGTTGAAGTGGTATTCGGTCTTGCCCACCAGGTCGGCGCCCACGTCGGCCGCCTTGGTGTAGATGCCGCCGCCCACGCGGGCGAACAGGGCCTGCAGGGAGGCACCCATGCCGAAGGTCAGCATGATGGTGGTGATTTCCACCAGCTTGGTGATGCCTTCCGCCTCAATCAGCCCGGTGTTGTCCAGAATCAGGTACCAACCGGAGATATCCAGCAGGCCGAAGCCCACCACGGTGAGGCCGAGCACGGCACCGGAACGGAACGCAAGCTTCAGGCCCTTGTTGAGGCCGTCCTGCTCGTCGCGGCAGGCCTGTGCCACACGGCCGGAGGCGTAGGTGGCCGTCTTCATGCCGATGAAGCCTGCCAGACCGGAGAAGAAGCCACCGGTCAGGAAAGCCACGGGCACGATGTGGTTCTGCATATCGAACGCGGCCATAACGCAGAAGATGATGGCGATGATGATAAACACCAGGGCCACGACCTTGTACTGCTGTTTGAGATAGGCCATGGCGCCTTCGCGCACATAACCCGCAATCTCTTTCATGCGGTCGGTTCCTTCATCCGCCTTCTTCATGTTGAAGAAGAACACAGCCGCGAACACCAGGGCGATAACCGAGGCGAGCGGCACAATCCAGAATAATGTCTCAGGATTCATTTTTTTCGTGCTGATTAGATGCTTCGCAAAAAGCACCCTATTTTAACACGAAGTTTTGAAAAAGGCAATCCAAAATGCACTTATTCGGCAAAAAAAAACGGCGGTACGTGTATCAGAACAGCGTCTTTTCCTTCTCGCTCTCCTTGCCCTCCAAGTACTTCACCAGGCGGCTCACGCCGGCGCCGTAGCGGGCCGAGAGGCGCCAATCCGGCGTGGTGTCCAGCAGGGTGGGCGAATGGCGCCGCCGGTACAGCCACACGGCGGCAAGCAGGATGGCGCAGAGGAAAGAGCCGCCCAGGTAGGGCAAGAGCGCGGCGTTTTCCGGGTCCTGAATCTTCTTGGCAATCTTTTCCTTGTAGCCTGGTTCCTTGATTTCCTCCTCCTGTTTGAAGGGGATGTCGAGCTTGGGAGCCTTGACGGTGTTGTCGATGGTAAGGGGACGGAAAGAGTTGGCCACCGGGGAGATATTGGCGGCAGTCTGGCGCAGGGCGGCCATCAGGCCCTCCGTTCCGGTGCCGCATTCCGCAGCTGCGGCGCGCACCTTGTTGAGCCACGCGTGGCGCTGGGCATCGTCTGCCTTGATTTCCTGGTAGCCAAGCTCCAGGGAGGAGGGCGCGCCGATGTAGTAGAGCAGGAGCACGGCGTACTCGCAGGGCTGGGCCACGGCGGTGGCCAGCGTGCCCACGGCCAGGTCGCCGGGCATCTCCTGCCCGGCCTTGACCACGGCAGCGTACACGCGGAATTTGCCGTTGCGGTTGATTTCGCGCAGCTGGTGTTCCACGTCCTCGCGCTCCATGGTGGAGAGCAGCCCCTGGGGATCAATGAGCCCATGGGGGGAGGGCTTGGAGTATTCCGGGCAGTATCGGCCCAGCACCTTGGTGTCGCTTTCCTCGCTGGCGCCCGCCTTTCCGGAACCGGATGCGGTGCGCTTGGCGGCGGTCTCACCCTTGGCGGGGAAGAGCGCGGTGTAGCCCGTCTGCAGGCTACCCTTCATCAGCTCGGTGTAGTCCTCCGGATTCCAGCGCGGCGCGGCGGCGGAAGTGGTGTCATGCGCCTCCTTCACGGCAGGCGGCGTATCCTCCACATCCACCTCCGGCACATCATCCTCCACCTCCTCCGCTATGTCGTCGTTCTCCATCCCGTGCGCAACAGGCGCATCCGGCAGATGCGGTGCGGCAGGTTTGGCAGGGGGGAGCTTGGCGGGGACAATAAGCGGCGCCTTGTCATCCCGCACAGTTTCCGGGCCCTCCGCGAGGTTAACCTTCTTCGTTTCCTCCGCGGGCTTCTTTGTAGTGGATTTGGAGGAGCTGCGCCTGGTTGAGGTATTGGACTTGGCGGGTTTGGAAACCTTCCTGGCTATTTGCTTGACGGTGGTCTTGGCGGCAGACTTGGCTTGGGAGGCCGTCTTCTGTGCTGTTTTTTGAGCCGTTTTTTGAGCGGGTTTCTGCGCCGTCTTTTGTGTCGTCTTCTGAGCCGTTCGTTGAGCAGGCTTCTGGGTGGTGGCGGCCATGGCCACCGGTGCGGAGGCCGCGGCAAGGGACAAGCCGAGCATGGCGGGCAGCAGCAGCTTCATGGCGCGCTGCGTGGCGGGGATTTCCGGCATGGTCTCCACGCCCACGGGCTTGCCCACCCTGCCCTCCTTGCGGATGCGGCGCGAGACGGCGCGGGAATCGGAAGCAATGATGCGCACGGCGTTTCGCATGACCTTCTTGATGCCCTGCGCAGTGGCGCGCTCGCGGAACTGGAGGCGGGCGGAGATGATGGCCTTGTTGATGCGCTCCGGGTTGATATAGGGATCCAGGCGGTAGCCCCAGGAAAAGCATGCGAGCTCCTGCTGCACATCCATCACCAGGATGAGCGCCCATTCCATCTTGACGGGGGCTGCGTACGGGCGCACCACGTTGCGCACGCGCTCCTTGGCGCTCTGCCAGAAATCTCCCACGCTGTGCAGGAAGCCGGTCTTCTGCACTTCGCGCGGCGGGGCTCCCTTTTCACGGATATCCTCCCGCATGCCGGCATCCTCAATCGCCTTGTGGTCCTCGCGCTTGCCGAACGAGGGATGGTGGATGCCCGCATGGTTGAGAATCCAGTGCGCGTGCGGGCGAAGCTCACGCTCGTTCCCAAGGTCGGTGATATAGACGCAAAGGGCCACGGGCGGCAGATTGCGCTCCAGGTTCGCCAGATAGCGCATAAGGTCCTGGAGATCATCGTTCTTGAGGGCGCCGGCGGCGTCCGTCACGCGTGTAAACACGACCGTTCCGTTGCCGAAAACCCTTTCGGCACGGGTGATGCTGTAGCCGCAAACCGGGCACCGATAAAGGGCTCCGGCATGGATGTTGGCTGAGCACTGCGGGCAAACTGGCACGCGGGTTTTATACCGCTTTTCCCGCCGCAGGGGAAGCCAAATCAGAGTCAGCCGCCAAAAAACGGGGCTGCACCAAATCCGCTGATGCCCGAAAGCGATTGCGCTAGTGTCCTGTTGAGAAAGTTCGTTATAATAGCCGCGCGGCGCGGATTATGAGACACACGCCCGAAGATTGCATGGTTGGTGTGCAATGATTGGAGGTTACGAGGTTGGTTAGACGGAGCTTAGAATGAGGGCATCTTTCACGGATTTGGCAAGAGGTGCGATTTCCTCCGATGGGACCTAACGGTTGGCGCATGCCAAAACACCTGAATTTTTCTTCCGTTCTTACGCATTGGAATCGCACGTCTTACAAACACGCCGCGATTTTTTTTGAAAAAA
>CALCWC010000117.1 GCA_937905985.1 uncultured Verrucomicrobiales bacterium
TTTTCATGTCCTACCGGGACTGCCGTGTCCCCTCAGCAAATCTGACGCAGCCCCCAAAAATGATGTCAAAAAGGGCTCATTTCCGGAAGAGGGGCGGCGCTTGGGCCCCCCAGAACTGGCTGTACCAGGGATGCTCAGGATGGTTGAGATGGCCCTGCCACTCGTTGTGGATGTTGAGAGCCCTTTGTTCCGGGGAGAAGGTAAGGCCGCGCAGATGGTGTTGAAGGCGCAGGGAGGGGATGACGGCTGCAGCACACAATACGGCTGCAAGCAAAACGCGGAAGTTTCGTTCCGCATGGCGCCAGGCACCCAACAGAAAATAGCACACAAAGAAAAACACCACCCCACTGCCTTTGAACAGTGCCTCGTTGTTGAACAGCCCTACCCAAACCGCGGGTAAGGTCACGGTGAGCGCCATGCATGCCGTAAATCCGGCGGTGTACCTAAAACGCCAGCCGAACAGCAGGAGCATGCCCAGCATGGGCAATACGGAAAGCAAGTACAATCCACCCACCTCGGCTGCGCTCAACCCCACGTTGGCTGAAGCCTGCCATACCGCGCAGCAATCGCTTCCGGGGCCGCTGCCGAAATAGAGGCCCAGTAGCAGCAGCAGGACAGTATCTATGTACAGCTGGGGATTTTTCAGCAGACGGGGAAGGGAGCCGTCTTGCGGTCGCACCAGGCATGCCAGGAATATTGCCACCGCCAAAGAGGCTATGGGAGAGGCGCACACCACCAGCGGCGCCGCCAGCAGCAGTCTCTCGCGATCCAGCAGGCGCGACAGGTACAGGGCCAGGAAGACCAGGATTGCTATGGCTTGGTTGTAGGTGTAGAGAATTTGCATCCAGCCCGTGTTCCAAGTCATCATGTTGGCCAGCTCCAGTTGGGAGAAGAAATCCGTACCGATGCAGGGCACGGGAATGTATTTCGCCAATGACTCTTGGTGCAGGACAAGTTCATGCGCGTTGCCCACCATGACGAGCAGCAGCAGAAACACGGCAGTCCAGCCGCGCAGCCGGCGGTACAGCAATGCGGTAAACAGCACCAGCCCCGCATAAACCCAGGCTATCAGCACGGGAACGGCGGGTAGCCCGGTGAGCTTCACCAGCGCCGCCGGAGGAAGCCAGAAGGCGTGGTAGTACACGAAGTATTCCCCTTGCGCGCTGTGTAGGGGCCATGAGTCGTTCACCAAGGAGGCGTACACGGCGTTGCGGACAACAAAGTCCAGCGTCTGCGGAAAGCTGCCGTCAAACCCGATGCACCAGGTCATCAGGGCGGGGATGATCAGGATGATGCACCATCCGCTGATTGTGGTATGCTGCCTCTTGCGTTGCGGAGCGTTTTTCCAAAGGGAAAAGCACATCCACGCCAACAGCAGGGAAAGGGGAATGGCAATCCATGTCTGCACCCATCCCGCCAGAAAGAGGATGTTGGGCAGCAGCAGGTACAGCAGGGCGCATGCCAGCAGATGGGAACGCTGCGGTTGCTCCTGCGGTGGCGCTGGCATGTCGTTTTTCATTTACGGACGGAAGAGGGGAGGGGCTTGTGGCCCCCAGAAACGCGAGTACCATTCGTGCTCCGGGTTATTGAGGTGCCCGTGCCACTCGTTGTGGATGTTGAGCTCGTGCTGCTGGGGTGAGGTGCCGAACTCGCGCAGGCGGTGCTGAATGTCGAGGAACGGAATGTAGGCGCATGCCGCGAATAGTAGCAGGTAAACGCATCGGCGGGGCGGGGCTGCGTGCTTCCACGCGCCGTGCAGGAATACCGCCATGAAGAAATAAGGCAGGATGGAGCCTTTGAGCATCAGCTCGTTGTTGTCCACTCCGGTCCAGAACCACGGCAGCGCCAGCAGGAGCAGCAGGGATACCCGGAATCCCGTCGTGTGGCGGTAGCGCCACCCAAACACACACAACGGCAGTAGCATGCTGAGCGTGCCCAGCCCATAAGCTACCATCAGTTTCCAGGTTTCTCCGGCAAACATGGCACTCTGCCATGCCGGCAAGCATTGGGAGCCTTCGCCGCTGGAATAGTACAGCCCCAGCAGCACCAGCAGGGAAATGGACACGTACAGCAGGGCATGGCGGAATACGGGTACAAGGCCTTCCCGCCGCATACACGGTAGAATCTTGAATGCCAGGTACACTAGCAGCACCACGGCTCCCAAAGGCGAGCTGACCACCACCAGAGCGCTTACTGGCAGCAGAGTGTGCCACGGCAGCAGCTTCGCGTGAACCATCGCCAGGAACAGCAGCACCGGCACGGCGTGGTTGTAGGTGGCCACCAGCTGGTGCCACATGCCCACGTAATACAGCGGCTGCGGAACCAGGGACCAATAGGCGTCCACCAAGCCCTGCAGCCCCGGGATATAGCGGGCAAAGACATCTGCGCGTCCCAGCAACTCCTGCATGCATGCCAGGCCGAACATGAATACCAGCAGGGAAAGCGTGCGTCTGCCTGCGCGGCGGTGCAGGCAAATGACAACGAGCGCCAATCCAAGGTATACCCACAGCGCTTGGAACAACCATGCGGGAAGCATGCCGCCGATGAGCTTGCCGAGCGCCGCGGGCGGCAGCACGAAGGCGTGGTAGTACACGAAATACTCTCCGCGCGCGCTGTGCAGCGGCCACGTATCGTTCACCAGTGAGCTGTACACGGCGTTGCGGACGATGAAATCATTGGACTGCGGGAAATCGCCGTTGAAGCCCATCAGGTAGACAACGGCGGCACCGGCCAATAGGCAGAGCACCAGGGAAACCTTGTCGCGGCGCGTCATCGGCGCGCGCGGCGCAAATGTGCTGCGCCGCCAAAGCAGCCAGCATCCCGCCGAAAGCAGGGCAACCAGCGGCCACGCCAGCCACGGCTCCACCCAGCCGACGAGGAACAGGATGTTCGGCAGCAGCAGGTACAGCAGGCAGATCCCCAGCAGCGGGGAGTGCCGCTGCGGTGTCGCGGGCGTTTCGCTCATGCCGCCATCTTAGCAGGGCGGCTGCCAAAAGTCAAAGGTAGAAGCCGTTCAATGGAGGCCAGCGATGAGAGGGCCGTGCCGATGATATGGAGACTCTCATCTACGGGATGAAAAAGGGAGGTGCTTTCGGAGCCCAGAAGCGGGAGTACCACATGTGTTCGGGGTGGTTGAGGTGGCCGTGCCATCCCGAGAGGGTATTCCACTCGCGTTGCTGCGGGGAGGTGGCGAATTCGCTCAGGCGGTGCTGGATGTCCCAGACGGGACTGAAGGCGTATATCGCGAACAGCAGCAAGAAAACGCAGCGGCGGGGCAGGGCTGCGTGCTTCCGCGCGCCGTGCAGGAATACAGCCATGAAGAAATACGGCAAGAGGGTGCCCTTGAACATCAGCTCGTTGTTGTCCACCCCAACCCAGAACCACGGAAGTGCCAGCAGGAGCAGTAGGGCGGACCGGAATCCCGCCGTGCGGCGGTAGCGCCACCCGAACACGAAAAGCGGCAGCACCATAATCGCCGTCCCAAACGCGTATGCCAGTAGCAGCTGTACAGTTTTTCCGGCAAATATGGAACACTGCCACGCGGCTTTGCACTGGGAGCCCTCTCCGCTGAAATAGTACAGCCCCAGCAGACCCAGTAAGGGTATTGCTGCGTACAGCAGAGTGTGCCGCATCACGGGGACAAGCCCTTCCCGCCGTAAGCGCGGCAAAAGGAGGAATGCCAGGTAAACCAGCAGCACCACCGCTCCCAAGGGGGAACACACCACCACCAGCGCGCTCACCGGCAGCAGCGTATGCCACGGCAGCAGCCGCGCATACACCATGCCCAGGAACAGCAGCACCGGCACGGCGTGGTTGTAGGTGGACATCACCTGCTGCCATATGGCGAAGTAATTGAGATGGTTCGGTATTAGAGACTTGTAGCAATCCACCAAGCCCTGTATTCCGGGCATAAAGCGGGCGACAACACCAGGGTGGTTCAGCAATTCTTGTACGCAGGACATGCCTAAGATGACCACCAGCAGGGAAAGGACGCGCCACTTCGCGCGGCGGTGAAGGCAGAGGATGAAGAGTGCCAGTCCTGCGTACACCCACAAAGCGTGGATGAGCCAGGAGGGGGCTATTCCGTCAATGCATTTTTCGAGGGCGGCGGGGGGAAGCTCAAAGCTGAGGTAGTAAACAAGGTATTCCCCGCGCGCGCTGTGCAGGGGCCAGCTTTCATTCACCAAGGTATTGTACATGGCGTTTCGTACAAGGAAATCGCCGTTTTGCGGGAAATCGCCGTTGAAGCCAATCAAGTAGACCACGGCGGCACCGGCCAGCAGGCTGAGCGTCAGCATGGCCTTGTCCCGGCGGGTCATCGGCGCCCGCGGGGTAAATGTGCAGCGCCGCCACAGCAGCCAGCATCCCGCCGAAAGCAGGGCAACCAGCGGCCACGCCAGCCACGGCTCCACCCAGCCGACGAGGAACAGGATGTTCGGCAGCAGCAGGTACAGCAGGCATATCCCCAGCAGCGGAGAGTGCCGCTGCGGTGGTGCGGGCGTTTCGCTCATGCCGCCATCTTAGCAGGGCGGCTCCCAAAAGTCAAAGGTTGACGCGCCTCATTGGATGGCGCGGTACACCAGCCACAGCACCACGAGTACCAGCAGAACCGGCCACAGCGTGGTCAGCAGCCCCGCCAGCAGGGCCACGAAGACGATGCCCACGGCTATGAGCATCAGCACGCGCCACAGCCCCAAATGCTGCGTGAGCAGGCGCCACAGGCTGGGGTTGCGCTCCTCTTCCTCTTCCTCCCGCAGGTTCACGCCTGCCAGCGGTCGCCAGGTTTCGGAATCCGCGGCGCGCACCCAGGTGGCATCGCTGATGGCACCTTCCGCCCGCAGCCGCACCAGGTCGTTCCCGGTGACGGGACCGACCTTTTGCTCTCCGGTATCGTAGAAGAACTTGCGCGGCATGGGGCAGGGTGGTTGGGGTGTTGAAATGCAATTTAGGCGTGAATGGCGCGTCCGTCCGCGGCGAGGATGGCCTCATGGATGGCCTCCGCCAGCGTGGGGTGCGCGTATATCATCGCGTCCATCTCGTCGCCCGTCATGTGGTGGGCGAGAGCCAGCTCCGGTGCGGTCAGCAGCTCGGTGGCGTGGTTGCCCACCAGGTGCGCGCCGATGAGACGGTGCTCGTCCTTGCTGAAGATGAGCTTCACAAAGCCCTCCGTGGAGCCGCCGGCCACGGCGCGGCCGATGGCCTGGAAGGGGAACTTGCCCACGGTGTACTCCACGCCCTCCTCCTTGAGCTGGCGCTCGCGCTTGCCCACGCTGGCCACCTGCGGGTGGCAGTAGGTGCAGCCGGGCACATTCTCCGGGTGGCGCGGGGTGTGGCCCTCCACAAACATGCCCTCCACGGCCTGTTCCGCTTCAAAGCTGGCGGTGTGCGCCAGCATGATGCCGCCGATGCAGTCGCCCACGGCGTACACGCCCGGCAGGTTGGTGCGGTAGTGGTCGTCCACGGTGACGAAGCCGCGTTCCGAGAGCTGCAGGCCCTCTGCCTGCGGTACCACGGGCACCACGCCCACAGCCACCAGGCAGACCTCCGCGGTCACTTCCTCCACCTTGCCGTTCTTGGTGGTGACGGTGGCGGTCACGCTGTCGCCGTGGCCCTCCAGCTTATCCACCTTGGCTCCGGCCATGCAGGTGATGCCCTGCTTCTTGAAGGAGCGCTCCACGGCCTGGCTCACGTCGTCGTCTTCGTTGGGCAGGATGCGCGGCAGCGCCTCCACCAGGGTGATCTTGGTGCCGAAGCTGTGGTACACGTAGGAAAGCTCGGTGCCGATGGCGCCGGAGCCGATGACAATCATGCTCTCCGGGCGCTTGGGCATGACCAGGGCATCCTTGCTGCCGATGATGGTCTTGCCGTTGAACGGGAACACGGGCACCTCGCGCGTGCGGGCTCCGGTGGCAATCATGATGTTGGTGCCTTCCAGCACGGTTTCCGTGCCGTCTGCCGCCTTCACCGCCACCTTGCCCGGTGCGGGGATGCTGGCCTCGCCGGTGACGAGGTCGATCTTGTTCTTCTTGAAAAGGAAGGCAATGCCGTTGGCCAGGCGGTCGCTGATGTCGCGCGAGCGCTTGATGACCTTGGACCAGTCGAAGCTCAGGTTGTCGTAGGAGAGGCCGTAGGAATCCGCCTCCCTGGCGGCCGCCTTGTACACCTCCGCATTGTGCAGAAGAGCCTTGGTGGGGATGCAGCCCCAGTTCAGGCAGGTGCCGCCCGTGCGCTCCTTCTCCACGCATGCCACGCGCTTGCCCAGCTGCGCTGCCCGGATTGCTCCCACGTAGCCCGCAGGCCCGCCGCCTATCACTATCAGGTCATAGCTCATAGCTTCATTCTACCATCTTCCATGACCCCTGCAAGTGCGAATTGCGACAACAGGCCCATCCGCCTTCATGCGGATGGGCCTGGGATTTTCCTGCGCCGTTTGGCGCGGCGGGATTGCGGAATCCTCAACCCTTTTTGCGGTAGCCGCACTTGGGGCATACGCCGTTCTCGTCCAGGGCGATGCCGCAGAGCGGGCAGCGGTCGCGCGTGCCTTCCGGCTTGAACTCCTGGCTGGCAGCGTTCACGCCGCTGGTGAAGGTGATCTTGGCGATGTTGAGCTTGTCCTTCAGCAGCTCGTACACCATCTTGATCATGCCCTCCACCGTCATGGTCTCCTTGGTCACCACCAGGCGGCAGTCCGGGTAGGCCGTGCAGAGCGGCGTCTGGAACGCCTCGCCCTTCATGGTGTTGTTGCGGTGGCCGTTCCTGATGCCCTGCTTCTCGTACACGTCCAGGATGGCCGGCAGCAGGGGATCGTCCTCCCGCAGGATGAGCGCGTGGTCGAAGTTTTTGATGACGTCCCATGCCGTCTTCTGGATTTCATTGCAGGGGAACACCATGTTCACCCCGGGTTCCACCGTGTCTTCCACCTCGATGGTCAGCACGCCCGTGTGTCCGTGCAAATACTGCGCCTCTCCCTGGAACTTGTAGAACCGGTGCGCATACTGGATATCGAATGTCGTTATGCTTCTCATGTTTGTTGTTTCTTTCTATGCCCGCTTGCTGTGGGCGCACCTTTTGTACCGCGAGGTGCTGAGAAAGTCAAGGCTTATTTTGGAATAATTCTAAATGTTTACACTTTTTGCCAAAAATCCACCTTCCTGCAACTTCTTTTCTGAATCCCGCCGGTGTGGTCTATTAGTGGTATAGAAAGCCATGAAAACACTATACCTCACAATGGCAGCGGTGGTGACCCCGGGCCGGCCAAGGTAAAGGAAACAGAAGAGGGAATCACCCTCTCCAACAAACTTTTCAGCATTACCATGCAGAAGTTGGGCGAACCGGGCACCAAGCCGAAAAGGGTGTCGGACCCGCTCGGGGGAACGAAGTCGGTGGGCGGCCAGGTCTTGGAATTCAAGGAAATGAAGCTGGCAGACGGCACCAAGGTCTTTTCGGGGGTAGACAGTTTTTTCCAAATCAATGACAAAATGTGGAACTCGGGGGTGATGGAGATGGAGAAGCTGAAGGTGGAGAACCTGAAGGCGGAGCCGAAAAGCCCGCAGCTCGCGCGCCGCGTGCCGGGCAAGGCCGTGTCGGCGGTGTTCATCGACAACAAGACCAACGATGCATACACGGTGGAGGTTCGCCTGGAGCTGCGCGATGAGAAGAACCGCACGGACCAGCCCGTGGACGTGGACGCGGAAATCGACATCACCCTCCAGCCCCTGGAGGTGCTGGTGCTGGAAGGAACGAACGCGATGGGAAAATAGGGCGGGAGCATGTAAAAAAAGGAGGCTGCACGAGTAGCAGTCGTGCAGCCGTGGAAAACCGAATGAAAGGGTCCTAGCGTCTTCAATCGGATGAACCCAACCTACAACACGGGCGGGGCATTGTCAAGCTTTTTTGTGAAAAAGCCTCTGGGCATCATGCAGAGAGCACCGATGCAGAGAGCACCGATGCGGGGAGCCCAAGGGCTGCTACCTCCTTGAACTCCCCTATCCTTAGTGACGCAAGAAAATAAGGATTATTTCAATGACAATCACCAGGATTTCTAACGCTAGGACTATTTCCATAGGTTATTTTCCACCAGCCTTGTTCAACTGCTTGTCCGTATTCGTAAATGACACGTTCCCACAGCGGAAAGGGCTGTCCTGCTTTCCGCTCCGGAGTGACGATGTCACCCGCCTCGCGGCAAGTCGGCGGAAAAGCGTCAATATTGTACCAGAGCGCAAAGTGGGGAACAAGACTTATCAGACTTGTTCCCCATACTGAAAACTCCTGCCCGGACCAAACCATGACCGCGGCCGCACAATTCGACCTCCCTTTCGCCTGCGGTCGGGGAGCGAACCTCACGCCACGACGCCGTCCTTGATGGTGAGGACGCGGTCGCCGCGGGCGGCGATGGCAGGGTCGTGGGTGACCACCACGAGGGTTTTGCCGCCCTGGTCGGCCAGCTCGAAGAGGAGGTCGAGAATCTGCGCGCCGTTGCGGGAATCGAGGTTGCCGGTGGGCTCGTCGGCAAAGATGATGGCGGGGTCGTGGGCGAGGGCTCGGGCGATGGCGACGCGCTGCTGCTCGCCGCCGGAGAGCTCGTTGGGGAGGTGGTCCAAGCGGTTGCCGAGGCCGACCTTCTCCAGGAGGGCGACGACGCGGTCGGTGGCTTCGCTGCCTGCCACGGCGGTGGCGAGGGAAGCGTTCTCCAGGGCGGTGAGCTCCGGCATGAGCATGTAGTTCTGGAAGATGAAGCCCATGTTGCGGTTGCGGAATTTGGCGCGCTCCTTGAGGGAGAGGGCGTAGATGTCCGTGCCTTCGATAACCACCTGACCCTGCAGGGGCTGCTCCAGCCCGGCGAGGGTGTACATGAGGGTGGTCTTGCCGGCGCCGCTGGGGCCGCAGAGGAATACCTTCTCCCCGCGTTTGATGTGGAGGTCCAGGCCGTGGAGAACTTCCACCTGCTTCTTGCCGATGGAGTAGGAGCGGTGCAGGTTGGTGGCGTGTATCATGCGCGTGAGAGTTCGGTGTTGTCGATGAGGCGAACGTCGCCGAACCAGGCGGCCACGGCCAGCAGGGCCAGGCGCTTTTCGTCGGTGGGCCCGTGCAGGGTTTCCGCGTCCACCAGCTCCGCGTAGTCCACGCGCACGCCGGGGATGGCCTCCAGCTTGCGGCGCACGGCGGCCGCCACCTCTGCGGCGGGCGCACCCTGTGAGTAGTCGGTGCGGGCTTCCATGAGGAAGCGGTGGATGGAGGGCGCGGCGGCGCGGAATTCCGGGGTGAGGCGGGCGTTGCGGCTGGAGAGGGCCAGGCCGTCCTCCCCGCGCACAATCTCCGCGCCGTGAAGGGTGACGGGGATGTCCAAATCGCGCACCAGGCGGCGCAGGATGGCGAGCTGCTGGTAGTCTTTCTTGCCGAAAACGGCATCCGTGGGCTGCACCAGGTTGAAAAGCTTGTTCACCACCAGGCAAACGCCCGCGAAATGGCCGGGGCGGCTGGCTCCGCACAGCACGGTGGAAAGGTGTGTCTCCTCCAGCGTGATGGTGCGGTCCGCGCAGTACATCTCGTCCGGTGTGGGCATGAACAGCACGTCCACCCCGTTGCGGCGGCAGGTCTCCACGTCGTCCTCCGGCGTGCGCGGGTAGGCCTCCAGGTCGTGGGCGTCGTTGAACTGTACGGGGTTCAGGAAAACGCTGGCCACCACCGTGCCTTCTCCGGCAAGCTGCCGCGCCTGGCGGAGCAGGGTGGCATGTCCCTCGTGCAGGGCTCCCATGGTGGGCACCAGCACCACCTTGCCCGCCCCGCGGAGCGGAGCCAGGGTGGCGCGCAATTCTTCCTTCGTGCGTGCAATCTGCATGCGCCCATTGTACCACTCCCGCCCTCCCGTTCAAGGCGAATCGGCGGCAGCGCATCCCCACAATCGCGCCTCATGCCGTGCTTGCGGCTTGAAATTCCTGCGCGCGCGTGTACAATGGGGCGCGATGCAGCAGGGTAACGATACTCACTCTCCGAACAACAACGGCTTTGCGCTGGGCGACGGCGCACGCGCGCTCATTATCGGCGCGGCGGCTCTCATTGTCATCTTCGGCCTGCGCCAGGCGCAGGGGGTGATTCTCCCCATCCTGATGGCGGGCTTCCTGGCCATCATCAGCTACACCGTCACGAGCTTGCTGCGCCGGTACTGCCGGTTCCCGCACTGGCTGGCGGTGACGGCCACGGTGGCGTTCGACTTTGTGGTGCTGTACGCGGTGGCGAGCCTCATCCAATTCCTGGCCATGGACATGAAGGCCACCCTGCAGGGTGAGTTCTCCCAGCGCTTTACCGAGCTGTACAACGACACCATGGCCTGGCTCGGCAAATTCGGTTTGGAGGAAAGCGCGCGCGCCATCGTGGCTTCCCCGCAGGATGTGGTGGACGTGAACAAGGTGCTCTCCATCACGCAGTCCATCACGGGGCAGATTGTTTCCCTGCTGAGCACATGCACGCTGGTGCTGATTGTGATGACCTTCTTCCTGGGCGAGGCTCCGCTGTTCCTGCGGAACCTGCGCGCCATGCCGGCGGGGGCGGAGTGGAAGGACGACTTCCTGCACGCGCTGCAGGGCATCCAGAAATACCTGTTCATCAAGACGATATCCAGCGTGGCGACGGGACTGCTGGTGTGGGGCATGTGCGTGTGGCTGGATGTGCCGTTCGCGTTCCTGTGGGGCGTCATAGCCTTTGTGCTCAACTATATCCCCACCATCGGCTCCATTGTGGCGGCCGTACCCGGCATTCTGATGGCGCTCACCATGAACGGCTGGGGCTGCGCCATGCTCATTGCGGCGGGCTATCTCTTCATCAACTGCGCCATCGGCAACGGCATCGAGCCGCTCTTCCTTGGCAAGCAGTTCGGCATCGCCACCTCGGTGGTCATTCTCTCCGTCATCTTCTGGGGCTGGATGTGGGGACCCTGCGGTATGCTGCTGGCCGTGCCCATCACCGTGCTCATCAAGCTCGCCCTGGAAAACTCCGAAGACCTTTCCTGGGTCGCCAAGATTGTAGACGACAACCACGACAAGAAACTCACCGACACCGAATCCTGACCCATGCACAGCTTTTCCTACAAAGACGGTTCCCTCCACTGCGAAAACGTGAATCTGGAGGACATCGCCCGCGAGGTCGGCACGCCCACCTTCGTTTACAGCAAGCGTGATATCGCCGGCAACCTGGCCGCGTTCCGCCAGGCGCTCTCCCCGCTGGGAGCCCATGTGGCCTACGCGGTGAAGGCAAGCTCCACCAAGGCTATCCTGCAGCTTGTGGCACGCCAGGGTGCCGGGTTCGACATCGTGTCCGGCGGTGAGCTCTGGCGCGTGATCAACGCCGGGGGCGACCCCGCGCTCTGCACCTACGCGGGCGTGGGCAAGACGGAGCCGGAAATCCGCTACGCACTGGAGCAGGGCATCTACTGCTTCAACTGCGAGAGCGAGGAGGAACTGCGCGCCATCGACCGTATCGCCGGCCAGATGGGCAAGGTGGCCCCCGTGGCCGTGCGCGTCAATCCCCATGTGGACGCCCACACTCACAAGTACATCACCACCGGCACCAACGAGAACAAGTTCGGCGTGGACATCGACCGCATTGAAAAGCTCTACGCCGCCATCCATGCCACCATGCCCAACCTGCAGCCGCGCGGCATCCAGATGCACATCGGCTCCCAGCTCACGGAGGTGCAGCCCTATCTCATGGCCATTGAGAAGGTGGCTCCCATCGCCATGAGCCTCAAGGAGAAGTACGGCATCGAGTTCTGGTCCATCGGCGGCGGCGTGGGCATTGTGTACGACGGCTGCCTGGCGTCCGCCTCCGCCGATTGGTGGCGGCAGCACCCGGAGCAGATGACCATCGAGAGCTTTGCCGCCGCCATCATCCCGCTGCTGCAGCCGCTCGGCCTGCGCATCATCGTGGAGCCGGGACGCCGCCTGGTGGGCAATGCCGCCGTCATGCTCACCACCTGCCTCTATGAGAAGCGCGGCGAGGCCAAGCTCTTCAAGATTGTGGATGCCGGCATGAACGACATCATCCGCCCCGCCCTCTACGAGGGTTACCATGAAATCTGGCCGGTGAAAGAGCACCACGGCGACACCGTCACCGCCGATGTGGTGGGCCCGGTGTGCGAATCCGGCGACTTCCAGGCCCAGGACCGCCAAATCCCGGATGTGAAGCCCGGCGAAATCCTCGCGGAAATGAGCGCGGGTGCCTACGGCTTCAGCATGGCCTCCACCTACAACTCACGCCCCCTGGCCGCTGAGGTCATGGTGGACGGCGACCGTTGGCAAATCATCCGCCGCCGCCAATCCCTCCAGGAAATCGTGCAGGGAGAATGCGGGCTGGAGGAATGACAATTCGGGATTAGGATTAAGATTAGAATTAGGATTAGGATGGAAAGTTCGCGCGCCTGCGGCGCGGTGTGTTACCAAATCCAAAAGGCGTTCCAGATGCCCAGCAGGGTGAGCAGGAGCATGCCCGCACCCACGTACAGCACGTATGGCGACACGCGGCGGCGCTGGCTGTAGCGCCGCCTCACCGCCAGCAACACCATGCCAAGCAGCGTGCCCGCGGCTATGCAGATGGCGCTGATGGATACATTCACCCGCGTTGAAAACAAGTCCCTGTTGATGGGAAATCACGCTGTCCACCACAACTGCCAGTTCCTCAATATCTGCCTCTATGTGCTCCACGAGTGCAATCTGCGCCGGGTAATAGTTCATGCAAAGCACCCCGGCCAGCGCCGTCAGCAGCAAAACCCCCGCCAGAATTCCCAGAATGATGGCAAACCCACGTTTCACACACCCCATTAGCACGTTCAGGGTCGTTTTGCACAAGAAAAACCGCCGTATGACAAAAATCGGCTCATCTGGCGTTACGCCAGATGAGCCATGAAAATCCCGCGGCGCAGCCGCCATACTTTCCAAATCGTAAATTGTAAATCGTCAATTGTAAATCCAAATCACTTTTGTGATTTCTTCGCAGCCTTGGCCGCCAACTTGGCCTTTTCCTCCTCGGAAAGAATGCGGGGGAAGACGGGGCTGGGGGCCTGGATGGTGTGGCCGTTCTGCAGCAGGCCCCAGGCCAGGGACTGCGGAAGCAGCTTGGAGCCGTCCACATTCAGCTGGGAGAGGATGCGGGCGGAGGCGTCCGGCAGCACGCAGCCCAGCAGGTAGCCGATTTGCGCGCAGTTCTCCAGCAGGTGGGCCAGCGTGCGCTGCAACTCCGGCATCTTGGTTTCATCCTTGGCGAGCACCCAGGGCTGTTTCTGCTCAATGTAGCTGTTGCAGAGGCCCACCTGGGCGTTGAGGGCAGCCAGGGCGTCGGCGGTGTTGTACTCGTTCATGAGCTGGCAGAAGCGCTTGACGGTGTCGGCCAGGCTGTTGCGGAGGTTGGCGGAGAGCTCGTCGTCGTCGCTTCCGATGGCGACGGTGCCGCCGCAGTAGCGGAGGCACATGTTGAGCGAGCGGTTGCAGAGGTTGCCGAGGTCGTTGGCCAGCTCGGTGTTGTAGATCATCTTGAGGCGCTCGGGATCGTAGTCGCTGTCGTACCCGGTCTTGGTGTCGCGCACCAGGTAGTAGCGCACGGCCTCGGGGCCGAAGGCGTCGCAGAGGTCGTTGGGGTCCACGATGTTGCCGAGGCTCTTGCTCATCTTCTCGCCCTTGATGTTGAGCCAGCCGTGGACGAGGAGGCGGGGGATGTCCTTGTCCTCGAACCCCATGGCGTGGAGCATGCAGAGCCAGTAGATGCCGTGGGCGGGCACCAGGATGTCCTTGCCGATGACCTCGCATGCGGCGGGCCACAGCTTCTCGAACTCCGGCAGGTTGCTGCCCTCTTCCTTCAGGTAGCCTGCGAAGGAGATGTAGTTCACCAGCGCGTCAAACCACACGTAGGTCACGTATTCCTCGTCGAAGGGCAGGGGAATGCCCCAGGCCAGGCGGGACTTGGGGCGGGAGATGCACAGGTCCACGCCCTCGGAACGCTCAATGGCGTTCAGGAGGTTCTGGCGGCGGAACTCCGGGGTGACCACCTCCGGGTGGTCGGTGACGTACTGCTTGAGCCAGGCGATGTGCTGGCTGAGGTTGAAGTACCAGTTTTCCTCCTCCAGCTCGACGACCTCTCCCCATTCCGGACCGAAGTTGCCGTCCTCGCCGCGTTCCTTCTCCGTGAGGAACTGCTCCTGGCGCACGGAGTAGAAACCCTTGTAGGCCTTCTTGTACAGGCAGCCCTTGTCCTTCAGGTTGGTCAAAATCTTGCCCACGCAAGCCTCGTGGCGCGGGTCGGAGGTCGCTGCCCAGCCATCGTACGCAATGCCCAGGCGCTCCCAGAGCGCGATGAACTTCTGCATCACCATGTCCGCGTACTCCTTGGGTTCCATGCCGGCGGCCTCGGCCTTCTGCTGCACCTTCTGGCCGTGCTGGTCCACGCCTGTGAGGTAGTACACGTCTTCGCCACACATTCGGTGCCAGCGAGCCAAGACGTCCGCCAGTACCTTTTCATAGGCGTGCCCGATGTGCGGGGCGCCGTTCGTGTAGTCGATTGCTGTTGTGATGTAGAACATAGCGCGCGGATTGTACCACGCACCCAAAGCGATGGCAAGCGGAATAGAAAAGGCCCTGCGTCTCAATTTCGTTGACTTGCCGCCCTTTCGCGGTATAATGTCGCCAATAAGGAAACAGCATCATGGCATACCAGATACAGAACGTGGAAATCGGCGGGGAGCAGCCCTTTTTTATCCTGGGCCCGTGTTCCCTGGAGAGTGAGGACTTTGCATGGGAGATGGCGCGCGGCATCAAGGATATCTGCGGGCGTCTCAACCTCCCCTTCATCTTCAAGGCATCATACGACAAGGCCAACCGCACGAGCGTGAAAAGCTTCCGCGGCCCGGGCATCAAAGAGGGCTGCCGCATCCTCGGCGAAATCAGCAGGGAACTGCAAATCCCCGTGGTGACGGATGTCCACACGGAGGAGCAGGCCACCTACGCGGCGGACTACGTGGACCTGATCCAGGTGCCGGCGTTCCTGTGCCGCCAGAGTGATTTGCTGGAGGCGTGCGCCAAGACCGGCCGCCCGGTGAACATCAAGAAGGGCCAGTTCCTGGCACCCTGGGACTGCGTGAACATTTGCGAGAAGATGCGCGCGTTCGGCTGTGAGCGTTTCATGCTCTGCGAGCGCGGCACCAGCTTTGGCTACAACAACCTGGTGGTTGACATGCGCGGCATGTACTGGATGAAGAAGTTCGGTTGCCCCGTGGTGTTCGATGCCACGCATTCCGTGCAGCGCCCCGGTGGATTGGGCGGTGCCACGGGCGGCGACCGCGAGCTGGCACCCGTGCTTGCCAATGCAGCCATGGCCGTGGGCGTGGACGGTGTGTTCATGGAGGTGCACAAGGACCCCGAACACGCCATGAGCGACGGCCCCAACCAGATATACCTGGACGATCTGGAACGCATCCTGGGCAACCTGATGCTGGTGCGCGAGGCGTACAAGAAGATGCTGTAATGCGCGTGGTGGCCACAGTTCTGCTGCTGGCTCTGCTGCTGCCCGCCCGGGCGCAGCAGACGCCGCAGGACGTGAGCGACACCGTGGGGCGGGGAGAGTTCCCCGGCCTGCAGTTGCTGCCGCCGGGCAGCGTGGTGAAGGGGATTTCCCTGCCGCGCTATGAGAACCACCGCGTGACCGCCCTCGTGCAAATCCGCGAGCTGCGCGTCGAATCCCGCACCCGCGTCACCCTGGAGGGAATTGCCGCCACCCTCTACTCCAAGGACGGCTTCCGCACCTCCGTCTCCTCCCCCCGCGCCACCTACGACTTCTCTACCATGCGCGCGGAAACCGTCGGCCGCACCACCGTGCGCGACGAGCGCTTCACCGCGCGCGGCGGCAGGGTTACCTACAACGCGCAAACCCAGAAGGGGCTTCTGCGCGGGCCCGTGCGCACCACCGTCTCCGCCGCCGTGTTCGGCCGCGGTTCCACCCCCGCCCCCTCCGCCAAGAAATGAAGCGCCTGTTCCTGTTGAGCGCGCTGGTGGTTCCCGCTGCGCTTGCCGCAACATCCGGGCCCCGTCCGGAGTGGCTGGCGCCGCTGCAGTCTGATGCGCAGCGGCTGGTGGAGCAGTGGCAGGCCGCCTCCGCGGAGGTGGATGCCGCCCTCCCCGGGCTTGCAGCCCAGCAGGGTGATGCCGATGATGCGGATACCGCAGGGGACGAGCCCCCCGAGCTCGCCGAGGGCGATACCCTGGCCTCTTGCCGCGGTGGGCTCATGTTTGACAGCGCCCATTCCACTCTCATCTACCTGGACCAGGTGCAGCTGTTGGACGAGCGCCTGCGCCTGCTCGCGGAGCACCGCCTGTTCGTGAAGCTGCGCTCCATGGACCCGCGCCCCGATGCCGCGCAGAGGGATGCCTCCCCCTCGAAAGAGGTGCAGCAGGTGCAACAGGACATCACGGACCGCGCGCGCCGGGTGCCGCAGCAGCTCAGCGGCGGCAGAATCACCATCGAGACCACGGATGCCGTGGCGGACACCGCTTCCAACATCCTGCTGCTGCGCTCTCCCGCGCGCGGCATCCCCGTGCTGGTCGCGCAGGGGCGCAACTCCATCCGCATTCAGCCGCAGGAGGGCCGCGAGGCGCTTCTGGTGGCGGATGCCGCCGGCAATGTGTTCATGGATGGCGCGCACATCTCCCTGCGCTGGGTGGACGACGAGGGCCGCGAGGGCAAGATGGAGTGCGCGGGCGGCAGCATCACCTACCACGCCGCCTCCCACACGCTCTACCTGCCGGGGCTTTCCACCATGGAGCACCCCCGCGGCACGTTCCATTCGGAAGCCGCCCTCACGGTCGTGCTCCAGCCGGACCCCGCCGCCGGGAAGCCCGGCGACAGCTACCTTTCCCAGTTTGCCAAGATGCGCTTCAAGGGCGTGGAGAGCGTGGCGGTGCACCAAGGCTCCGCCAAGTTCGACGGCTATGCCGCCAGCGGTGAGCTCCTGCAGTACAACGCCCGCACCGGCGCCTGCCTGGCAAGCGGCCCGCAGGCCTCCCTCACCTACAACGCCAACACCATCACCGCCGAGCGGATCGCCCTCGATGAGAACGGCAACATCGATATCCACGGCAATGATGTGCGCGTGGCCTATGAGCGTTTCTCCCGCCGCAACCCGGAAACCAAGCTGCATGGCACCATGCGCTGCGGCTCCCTGCATTTCGACGCTGCCTCCGGCAAGGTGACAACGCAAGAGCCCGTTGCCATCCACGACGACGAGCTGGATTTCTCCGCACAGGGGCCGACCGAGCTCAACCTGCGCCGCGCGGAGACCCCGCGCCCGCGGCCTGATGCCCTGCCGAGCTTTGCCCTGGCGGAGTTCGACGGCGTGGAGACGCTCACCGCCCACCGCGGCGTGCGCCTGGCCGCCAAGTCGGAGCAGGGGGACGTGGCCGTCATGGGTGATGAGGTGCAGGCGGATTTGGTGAGGCAGGAGGCCACCGTGACCGCGAGCGGGGACAGCCCGCTGGTGGTGCAGGGCAGCGGTTTCCGCGCTGCCGCGCAAACTGCCGCGGGGGCGGATGCCCATTCCTTCCTGCAGGTGACGGAGCAGGGGGAGATTTCCCTCTCCGGCAGCCACATCAGCATTGAGCACACGCCGGATGGCCAGGCCCCCTCGGCCATCGTTGCGCTTTCCCCGCAATCACCCGCAGAGCTCCATGTCAACACCGCGGGCGATATCTCGCTCAAGGGCGCGGATATCGGCATCGAGACCCACGACTCCGCAGGAAACAGCGTCAAGGCCGTCTGCAAGGACAGTCTCACGCTGGAGAAGGAGACGGGCCGCCTGGTCACCGGTTCCGCCACCCGCATGCAGGCCGCGCAGGGCAGCTTCGCCTCCAACGGCCCCGTCACCGCCACCCTGCGCCACGGTACGCCGCGTCCCGTGCGGCAGGACGACCGCTTCGCGCACCTCAACTACAGTTTCGACGGCCTGCAGGAGGCCTCCACGCCCGCCGGCGGCAGCATCCGCACCCCGCAGGGCTCCATGCAGTGCAGCGGCCCCATGAACGTGGCCTTCTTCGCGGACGGCGAGAGCCCCAAGCCCGCGCGCGGCGCGTCCCCGCAGCAGGCCGGGCTCGGCAACCTCAAGTCCGCCCGCGCCGAGGGCTCTGTGGTCCTGGCCGCCAAGGACTCCTCCGGGCGCGTGCTGCGCGCCTCCGGTGACACGGTCACGCTGGATGCCGTCACAGGCGTGAAGACCCTCACCGGAAACACCGTCACCCTCTCCGACCGGTACAATACGCACACCGCCAGCGGGAACGCTTCCATCACCCTGGATGCCGACAACAACGCCCGCATCCACGGTGCCACCCAGCGCACCACCGCCACCCAAATCCACGACCAGATGGAACAACAGAAGAAAGGCAACTGACCATGGACGACATCCTGCTCGAAGCGCGCAACCTCTGCAAGAGCTACCACGAACGCCGCGTGGTGGACCACGTGAACATCACCGTGCATTCCGGCGAGATTGTCGGCCTGCTTGGCCCCAACGGTGCCGGTAAGACCACCTCGTTCTACATGGTGGCCGGCCTGGTGCGCCCGGACGAGGGCGAGGTCTTCTTCCGCGGTGAGGACGTCTCCGGTTTGCCCATGCACCTGCGCGCACGCCTCGGCATGGGCTACCTCCCGCAGGAGGAGTCCATCTTCCGCAAGCTCTCCGTCTGGGACAACCTCATGGCCATCCTGGAAACACGCGCCGACCTCACTCCCCGCCAGCAGAGGGAAAAGGCGGATGAGCTCATGCAGCGCTTCAACATCGAGCGCCTGCGTGACAGCCAGGCCATCCAGCTTTCCGGCGGTGAGAAGCGCCGCCTCACCATCGCGCGCGCCCTCGCCTCCAATCCCCGCCTCCTCATGTTGGACGAGCCCTTCGCCGGTGTGGACCCCATCGCCGTGCAGGACATCCAGCGCATCGTCGCATCCCTGCGCGAGACGGACGGCCTCTCCATCCTCATCACCGACCACAATGTCCGCGAGACCCTCGGCATCGTGGACCGCGGGTACATCCTCTTCGAGGGCAAGGTCATCAAGGAAGGCAATGCCGACGACATTGCCAACGATCCCAAGACCCGCCGCATCTACCTGGGCGAGCAGTTCAAGATGTGATCGCCCCGCGCGTTCTGTCATACCGCGCCGCAAACGTTCATATGCCTTGCACGGTGCAGGGGGCTGTGGTATGGTTCGCCCCGCGCTATGGCAGATGATGATACACAGACGGTCCCGTTCATCTTCGTGAGGGAGGCGGAACTGCCGGATCTCACGAGCCGCGATGCGGTGGTGAGCCTGATGGCCGGCGAGCTCGCCGCCATGATGGGCTTGCCCGACGACCGCGCCGCCGTTTCCGCCGCCCTGGAAAGGGAACATTTGGAGCCCACCTTCGTTTCGCAGGGGCTTTCCGTGCCGCACGGCCGCATCCCCGGCCTGCAGCGCCCAGGCGTGTACGCCGCACGCTCCGCAGAGGGTATCAACTGGGATTTGGGCCGCGCCAACTTCATCATCATGCTGCTGGTGCCGGAGGAAAAACCGGAGGTTCACCTGGGCCTGTTGCGCGACCTGATGCGCTGGCGCTTCCGCCTGGGCGAGAACGCCCCCGCCCTCCTTTCCGGCCCCGTGGCGGACTACCTGCAATCCCTGCAGGAGGCCATTCATTGAACGGCGGGTGTGTTTGTGGCACTCCGCCAGATTTTATGGGTGGACATAAATTACCAAGAAAAAACGCTCGGAGAGGTGCACCCCTTGGCGCTAATCCACCCCGCACAAGGCGGGGTTATGTGCCGATACGTATCGAACGTGGTTACCCCCACGCCTTACGGCGTGGGCTGGAAAAAGTTATCGCCGCCAAGGCGGCTCGAAACACGGCGCGCTCCGCGCGCGGAAACACAGGTTTCACCCACCTCCGCGCCGCTAGGCGCGCTACATTGAGCCGCTTTGGCGGCACCAACTTTTTCCCCGGGCGTAAGCCCGGGGGGTGTCCCCCTCCGCACTTACATCTAACGCAACCCCGCCTTGTGCGGGGTGGATACACAGCCTTGACACGGCGGGCTCTCGGCGGTATGCTTGCGGCGTGAAGAATTGGAAGCGCATAATGTTGGCTGCGGCGTTGCTGGGGCTGTGCCCGGCTGCCCAGGCGGTGCAGGTGGTCATGACCGGTGGCGTGGCGCTGCGTTCCTGGGAGAACAACCGCGGCCCGCTCGCCCATGACAACTGGTGGGCCAACTTCGTCCGCGCCTCCACCATTCAGATGGATATCACCCTCGCCAAGGACCCGCAGGCCAACATCCTGTGGCTGGTGTACCGCCCCGCTTATGTCACCCGCGGCCAAGAAAACAAAACCGACTACCTGGCCCGCATCCGCGAGCTGGCCGCCAAGCGCCATGTGAAGCTGGTGTTCTTCGACACCATGGACCAGATGTACAAGGCCATCAACACCGCCGCCCGCGGCAACGACCGCATCACGCACTTCTACTACTTCGGCCACTCCAATCCCTACGCCTTCATGCTGGACTACAGCAACTACATCGTGGCCGCCTCCACCGTCTGGATGCATGAGAACGACCTCGCCAAGCGCCTCAAGCCCGGTATCTTCGCCCCCAACGCGGAGTGCTGGAGCTACGGCTGCTACACCGGTTGCAGCATGAGCCAGAAGTGGAAACAGGCCACCGGTGTTCCCATGTGGGGCAATACCGAATCCACCCGCTACCAGCCCGTGGGCGACGGCCACCTCCCCCAAGGCACAGGCAAGTGGGTGCAGTGACGTTTTTTTTCGTCATTTTTCATTTTTTCTCGCACAAAACCGCCCTCGGCGTGCTTAATAGGGATGTATGAGACGTGTGTTTACCATCATCCTGGGCGCGCTGGCGGGGCTTTCCCCGGCCTTCGGGGAAATAGCGGCGCTACCTACGCTGCCTGAGGAGGTCCAGCCCGCAGAGGGGGAAAGCTCCTGCCTATACCGCAGCCCGGACGGGCATCACGCGGCCTATCTGGAATACATGGCGAGCGGCGCAATCAGCGTCAATTTCCGCGTCTTCCATGAGCGCGGCGGGCAGTGGTACGCCTCGACAGATCCTGACTGCACCCATTGCTTTTGCACCCGCTATGGGGATGTGGAAAGCATCGACATGACCAATGACGCTGTTTCCCTGACCGTGGTGGATGAGGAGTACGGCATCACCTTCATTGAGAAGCTGCCGCTGGGGGTGGAGCATTTCAGCAGCAACTACCGGACAGACAGGATGCTGCGCCGACACCCGCTGCATGAGGCGGCGATCGAGAACAACGCCCGCCACGTCCGCCTGCTGCTGGATAGCGGCAAGGTGAACCCGCGCTTGTTGGATTTCGAGGGCAGGTATGCCTGGGAGCTTGCGGAAGACAGCGAATGCCGCGAGCTTCTTCTCCGCGCTGCCGGCACCCCGGACCGCGCCGCAGATGCCGCTGCCACCCTGAGCTACCTGCGCTCGCTGAACGAGGACTACGCCTTCACCCCCGGGGATTTGGCGCAGCTGGAAACTCTTGTTGAGTTTTTTCATTTTTTTATGAACAAAACCGCCCTCGGCGTGCTTAATAGGGGTGTATGAGACGTGTGTTTACCATCATCCTGGGAACGCTGGCGGGGCTTTTGCTGCTGCTGGCGGTGCAGCTGCGCTTCTGCCTGCGCCGCCGCGTGTGGCCGTGCATGCTCTACGTGGGCGGCGGCATGCTCCTGCTCACCCTGCTCAACATCTGGAACGCCCACTGGATTTGGTAAAATCACCATTCCTCCATCCCAAATCGACCGAAATCTAAGCCCTTCCTATTAGATTTTGGTATACTTTTTCAGGCTTGCCCTGCAAGGCACTGTGTCATAATGACTTGAAGAAAATCTAGAAAAATCTAAGGCTAACCCATTAGATTTTGGTAGATTCTTCGGGTTCGCGAGAAGGGCGGAAGGGATGAGCAATGAAAAAAATCACTTGAAAATCGGTGTGTTAGACGTACAATGAAAGCGCTTGGATAAAGCACAAAATCCTTTTACTCCCGGTGCAGGAAGCCTGCCACCGGAGATGGCGGGTCGCGCAGAGGTGATGGAGATGGCTCACACCCTATTTTTACGCACGTTGAACCGCCGGGCGGAGAAAAGCATGTTGCTGAATGGGCTCCGTGGTGTGGGAAAAACGGTGCTGCTCAACCACATGAAGCACCTTGCCGAGCATCAGGGATACAAAACTGTGTTCTTGGAAGCTCAAGCCGGGCGATCCCTCGCATCGGCATTGGCTCCCGCCTTGCGTTCGGTGCTCTACGAATTGGACCTCATGGCCCGGGCTGGGCAAAAACTACAGCGCGCTTTGCAGGTGTTGCGCAATTTCATCGGTGTCATCAAGTTTGATATGGGGGACTTTGGAATCGGCTTGGAACCGCTGCCGGGAAAGGCCGATTCCGGGGTCCTTGCGGTTGACTTGCCAGAGCTTCTGTTGGCTGTGGCGGAGGCAGCCGAGGAAAAGAGTACCGGAGTAGCCTTGTTTATCGATGAGTTGCAGCTGGTGGGAGAGGAAGAACTGGAAGCCCTGATTGTTGCCATGCACAAACTGCAACAGGTGCAGTCTCCCCTTGTGCTCGTGGCTGCGGGGCTACCCAATGTTCGCAAGAAGGCAGGCAATGCCAAAACCTATGCCGAGCGCCTTTTTGCCTATCCCGAAATCGGACGTCTCTCGAGGGAGGATGCCGCCGCAGCTCTCGGAAAACCCTTTGCCCAGGCAGGCTATACCCTTACCGGCGAAGCGGTCCGGGCTGTCTATGAACATACGCAGGGCTATCCTTATTTTATCCAAGAGTGGGGATACCAGCTCTGGAACAACCATCTGGCCCAATCCCCAAATATTGAGCTTCACGATGTGGAGGCTGTCACCCAAAACGTGTTGACCCGCCTGGATGAAAACTTCTTCCGCATCAGGTATGACCGACTGACGGAAAGTCAACGCCTCTACATGCGAGCCATGGCGGAATTGCCCTCAGATGCTTGCAAGTCTGCCGCCGTGGCCGCCTTGCTCGGCAAGGCTCCCAAAGCCCTGACCCCCACCCGAAACAAGTTGATTGTCGAAGGCATGATATACAGCCCCGCGTATGGAGAGTTGAGATACAGCGTGCCATTGTTTGGAGAATTCTTGCGCCGCATCCAACCGGCTTTCTCACCCCGTTCGGCTGCGGGCGACTAGCACCATGCCAAGCTTCATTTTTTGTCATGATGCACATTTTCCTGCACAAAACCGCCCTGAGCGTGCTTAATAGGGGTGTATGAGACGTGTATTTACCATTATCTTGGGCGCGCTGGCGGGGCTCTTGCTGCTGCTGGCGCTGGGGGCGCAGGTTTTGCTGCATTGGGGCATGGCGGGATCGGCGTTTGCCGACAGGGTGAACCGGGATATTGAACAACTGTTCGCCACCGTGGACAGTGTGGCCCCCCTGCCGGAGAATGAGGGCAAGCCCGTGCGCGTGTGCGGAGAGGCGGAGATTGTTGCCGCCGAAATGCCGGAGCAGGTGGATGAGCTGCTCGGCGTGCGCGTGAAGGCCATTGCATTGAGCCGCGGTATGAAAGCCCGCAATGAGAGCGGAGACTTGGAGTACGTTGATGAAGTCGTGCTGCCGGGCGGCTTGGAGGTGAAGAGCCGCGAACTGTTCTCTCCTGCGAAGCTGGAATGCCGCTTGGGCGGTTTCGCCTACCGGGACACCTGGCCGGAGGAGCAGACCTGGAGCTTTGCCCCCTATTGTCACCAGAGGCGGTGGCTTGGCCGCGATGAAATGAATCCTGCGCCGGGGGTGTTGCAGGGCGCGGAATGGGTGGAGAAAGACCATTGTTGGTCCTACATGGACGGCAAGGCGACCGTGTGCGCATCCTGTGATGAACCGGTACTGGGCGACGGCAACACCGCGGCGGTCTACGGCATGCAGCGGGGAGACAGGATTGTTCCCTATCCCTACAGCATGCCGCGCGCGTGGTCGCTTTACGCGCTGTGCAGGTGTCTTGCGGGCGAGCCTTTGCCGCGGCAGGTGGATGTGCTGCTGGTCTACGAAGTGCAGATGGATCCCGGCTGTCCTGCAGAGGTACGTGGATCCGGGGATGTGCTGGACCGCCTGCAGAGGGCAAGTGTGGGCGGCGTATGCGGCAGGTTGGTGCCGATGGGTGATGCGACGCTCCGGGATTTGGGGGAATTGGTGAGCCTGGCGGTGATTGTCCTCGGTACGCTTCTGGCCCTGCTGCTGCTGGCGGTGCAGCTGCGGTTCTGCCTGCACCGCCGCGTGTGGCCGTGCATGCTCTACGTGGGCGGCGGCATGCTCCTGCTCACC
>CALCWC010000118.1 GCA_937905985.1 uncultured Verrucomicrobiales bacterium
TGCCTTTCGGGCTGCCCTGTAAGTGGGGCGTGAGACCGATTATACACGAACAAAATGGAACGTCAAGAACAATCTGCAATTTTTTTTGATTTTTTTTGCAAAAAGTCTCGGAAGCCGCATGGCCGTAGGCTTCATGTCGTGGCATTTTTTTGGGCAAGAGACCCCAAAAACGGCGATTTCTCGAAAAAAAGGGCAAGTTTTCCGAAGCAACGAGGGCATGCATGCACGCTTCTGCAAAAAAGAACCGTGTTTCGGCGCGGCAGGCGCCGGAACACGGTTGGGAAAGGCATGCGCGGGTTAGGTGCAAGCCGTGGAATCATCAGCGGCTGCGGCGTGCAGAGCGCGCATGGCGCGGGGCATGCAGACCCGCGGGAAGGGCTGCGGGTTCCTCTTCCCTGCGGCAGAGGGAGAACACGGCACTGGGGTTGTTGGGCTGTTCCTCCAAACGCGCGAGCACGACTGCGCGGGCATGCACGGCGGCTTGGAGCGCGGCTTCCTCTCCACCGTACTGGCGGTCGGAGAAGTAACGGGTGTAATGGTGCTGGCGGCGGCAGAGGGTGACGCGCCAACCTTGGAAGGAGGTGTTCTCGTACGTGAAGCGAGTGATGTTGCGCAGGGTTTTCATGCCAAGGCGCAAGTTAGCAGACCCCCACCCGTTTTGCGAGCAAAAATTCGCCCTCCGGGCGATAATTGTTAGACGTGTAATACAGGGGAAAGTGGGGTGAAGTATTGACAACCTGAAACTTACCGTTGGCGACAGGGGAATCTGCGCGCCGCGAGCGGCGCTGGCGATGGATGGCCGGGGCTCCCAAGGGCGTATGCTAGAGTTTGTGCTTTTCATGCGGGGCGAGGAGGTGTATAAAGGTGCGCGTACCGCGTTCCCGCGCAAGCGGGTGAGCGGACGACGAATCTCCGAAAAACAACAGCGAAAGAAAATCACCATGAGCAAATCATTCCTTCCGGCGCAGTATGCGCACCCGTACGAAATCGACCCGAAGTACAGCAAGGCCGTGGCCTACTTCTGCATGGAATACGCCATCGACAACGTGTTCAAGATCTACTCCGGCGGCTTGGGCTACCTTGCAGGCTCGCACATGCGCTCCGCCGGCTCGCTGCGCCAGAACCTGGTGGGTGTAGGCATCCTGTGGTCTTACGGCTACTACAACCAGATCCGCGCCGAGGACGGGTCCATGGCGGTGCAGTACCGCCGCAAGGAATACAGCTTCCTGGAGGATCACAACATCAAGTTCCTCATCCGCGTGTGCAACGCTCCGGTGTGGGTGAAGGCATACTTCCTGCGTCCCGAGACCTTCGGCACGGCGCCGATGTTCTTCCTGTCCACGGACCTGCCCGAGAACGACGACATGAGCCGCTCCATCACGCAGCGCTTGTACGATTCCAACCCGATGACGCGCATCTCGCAGTACATCGTGCTGGGCCAGGGTGGTGCGCGCCTGTTCCAGGAACTGGGCGTGGAGCCTGAGGTGTACCACATGAATGAGGCTCACGCCATCGGCGCCGCCTTCAACATGCTGGCCAACAACGGCGGCAACGTGGAGGAGGTGCGCAAGCGCTTCGTCTTCACCACCCACACCCCGGAGGAGGCCGGCAACGAGAAGATGGACATCAACCTGATGGCCAACTTCTCTTTCTTCGACGGTCTTTCCCTGGACCAGGTGCGCAGCGTGCTGAAGCTGGATCCCAACGAGCAGACCTTCAACTACACACTGGCTGCCCTGCGCCTGAGCCGCCGCGCCAACGGCGTCTCCGCCCTCCACGGCGAAGTCTCCCGCCAGATGTGGCAGGGATACTCCGACATCTGCCCGATCACGCACGTCACCAACGCGCAGAACCGCGACTACTGGCAGGACCCGGAGCTGGCGGAAGCCTTCCGGGAGAACGACACCAAGGCGTTCATCAACCGCAAGCGCGCGCTCAAGAAGGAGCTGTTCCGCGTGGTGGGCGAGCAGACCGGCCACCTGTTCGACCCGGATGTACTCACCATCGTGTGGAGCCGCCGTTTCGCGGCGTACAAGCGCCCTGCCCTCATCACGGAGAACCCGGTGATGTTCGAGCGCATGCTGCAGCGCACCAACCGCCCCGTGCAGATGATCTGGGCGGGCAAGCCCTACCCCACGGACTTTGCGGCGGTGGACATCTTCAACAAGCTCAACCGCCTGAGCGAGAAGCAACCGCGCTGCGCCGTGCTCACCGGCTACGAGCTGGGCCTCAGCCGCCTGCTCAAGAACGGCTCCGACCTCTGGCTCAACAACCCCGTGGTCACCCGCGAGGCGTCCGGCACCTCTGGCATGTCCGCCACCATGAACGGCTCCATCACCATCTCCACCAACGACGGCTGGGTGCGCGAGTTCGAGAAGGACGGCGAGAACTGCTTCATCATCCCGGAGGCCAAGGAGGGCCTGGCGCCGGAGGCGCGCGACCGCTCCGACCGCGACAACTTCTACAACCTGCTGGAATCCAAGGTGCTGCCCCTGTACTATGATGACAAGGACGGCTGGATGAAGCTGGTGTTCAACGCCATGAAGGACATCTGCCCGGCGTTCGACTCCGACCGCATGGCGGACGAATACTACGTGAAGATGTACAACGAGGAGGCGTAAGGAAAGCGTCCTGCAAAAATTCCGGCCGCGCACCGTGTGGGTGTGCGGCCGTTTTTTGCGGGCTAGGATAGCGGGGAGAACGCACTTTGGGCTTGCGGGGAAAGATGTGGGCGGGTAGAATGTACGGGCGATAGAAATGAGGTTTGAAGAGGACAGCCCTATGCTGCTGCAAGAGAGAAAACCCGGCCCCACGCGCATGTGCGGGGTGCTTGTGGTTTTGGCGGCGCTGGTCCTTGGCGTGTGCCTTGCCACGTACAACCATGCGGAAATGGGCTGGGGGCTGCTAAACCCCGGCCAGGCAGAGGCAGCGGCGGCTGTTCCGTGCACGAACGCACTCGGAGCGCTGGGTCTGTATGCAGCGGGCATCCTGTACTGGGCGTTCGGCTGCTGTGCGTACTATGCAGTGTTCCTGGCGCTGCTGTTGGGCATCTGCATACTGGTGCACCCGCACCGCTCCGTGGCTGGGCAGATTCTCTCCATGACCATCATGCTCGTCTTGGCCTGCGCGGTCATGAACGTGCAAACGGATTTCCTGCAGGAGTGGGCCAAGCACCATCCGTCGAACGAAGCGGGAGGTATGCTGGGCTACCTGGACGGCACGCTGATTGTGGGGCGTTGCATGCCGCAGCACATTGCCGTGGCGGTGCTGGTGGCCCTGCACGGCGTGGCCATGGTGTATGCGGCGCGTCTCGGATTCCGCGACATTTTCCAACAAACGTGGGAGGACACCCAGGCGTTCGTCCGCTGGCTGGCCGAACGCTGGCGTCTCCACCGCCAGCACGCCGCTGCCCGCCGCGAGCACCGCAGGCAGCAGGCAGAGGACAAGGCCCGCCGCAAGGCTGCAGAGGCTGCCCGCCGCGCCATGTTTGAAGCCAAGGAAGAAGACGAATCCGACACCCCGCCGCAGAACGGCCCTTCCCTGCCGCCGCGCCAGAAATCCGGCTTGCATGGCGGCCGGCGTGACGAGGAAGACGAAGACGACGAGGATGCACCACCCGCCTCCATCGAGGAACAGCTGCGCCAGCACAGCATGCGCCGCAGCGGAGAGGAAATACAGCCTCCGCCGTCATCGCGTTCAAGCCGCATCGCAAGCAGGCACGGAAACAACGACATGCACCCCGTGCTGCCGAACCTGCTGGACATGATGCAAAGCGCCGAGACAGCCCCGCCCAAGCCTGCCCCCCGCCCGGCGGAGCGGCGCAAGCCGAAACCGCGCCCCACCCCCGCACCAGCGCCCAAGAAGCCGGAGGTGCCGGACTACCCGTTCCCGCCGTACGACATGCTGAAGTACGAGCCGGTTCCCCCGGAGGTGCTGGCCGCGGCACAGTTGGAAAATGAGACCCTGCAGGCACGTCTCATCGAAACCTTTGCCACCTTCAACATCGAGGTGCAACCGGGTCCCATCACGCGCGGCCCCAGCATCACCCGCTACGAGTTCTACCCGCCCAGTGGCATGCGCGTGGGGCAGTTCGACAAACTGCAGCGCGACCTCATGCTCGCCACCAGCAGCGCCTCCGTGAACATTCTGGCACCCGTGCCCGGCAAGAACACCGTGGGCATTGAGCTGGCCAACCGCACCAAGTCGCCGGTGTACCTGCGCGAGCTGCTGGAATCCCCCGCCTTCCGCAACCCGAAGCTCCGCATCCCCGTGGCCCTGGGCAAGGATGTGTACGGCAACACGGTGATTGGCGACCTCGCGGCCATGCCGCACACGCTGGTGGCCGGCACCACCGGGTCCGGCAAGTCCGTGTGCATCAACAGCATGATCCTTTCCATGCTCTACAAGTTCCGCCCGGACGAGCTGCGCCTGGTGCTGGTGGATCCCAAGGTGGTGGAGATGCAGCCGTACCGCAAGCTGCCGCACCTCGCCTGCCCCGTGGTCACCAACCCTGCACGCGTCATTGGCGCGCTGCGCTGGGCCGTCAACGAGATGGAACACCGCTACCGCCTCTTCAGCCGCATCGGCGTGCGAAACTTCGAGGACTTCAACGCTCGCGACATCTCCAACGACCCCGTCGGCCCGGAGGAAGACTTCCGCCTGGAAGACCCGGAGGAAGCCCGCCAGCACGGCGAGGAGCTGGCCGACGAAATCATGGCGTCCAACGAGAGCCGGGGCGGCGAGATCGACGAGCAGGCGGAACTGGGCCTCTTCGACGAGGAGTCCGAGCCCCTTCCCGCCAAACTGCCGTATATCGTCATCATCATCGACGAGCTGGCGGACCTCATGCAGGTGGTGAAGGAGGATTTGGAGGCGTACATCGCCCGCCTCACGCAAAAGGCGCGCGCGGCGGGCATCCACCTGGTGGCGGCCACGCAGACCCCGCGCGCCACCGTTGTCACCGGCCTCATCAAGGCCAACATCCCGAGCCGCATCGCCTTCCGCGTGGCCAGCAACCTGGACAGCCGCGTAATTCTGGACACCAACGGCGCGGAAAACCTGCTGGGCCAGGGCGATTGCCTGTTCCTGCCGCCCGGCGGCATCACCAAGATGACGCGCGCCCAGGGTGCGTTTGTGACAGATGCAGAAATCAGCAAGATTATCGCCTTCTGCGCCGCACACGCCAAGCAGAACTTCGACCAGGCCGTCAGCGCCGAGATGAACAACGCAGAAAGCACCGTCGGCAAGGGCGGTGCCACCAGCAGCTTCGGCAATGCCGGCGGTGGAGACGGTGGCGGCGGTGACGATGACCTGTACGCCCGCTGCGTGAGTTTTGTGGCCACCCAGCGCAAGGCGTCCACCTCCCTGCTGCAGCGCCACTTCAGCATCGGCTACGGCCGCGCCGCCAAAATCATGGACATGATGGAGGAACGCGGCGTCATCTCCCCGCCGCAGGGAGCCACCAGGGCCCGAGAGGTGCTGATTGAAACACCTCAGTAGGATTGACATAAAACAGGCAAGAATCCCAACTGTTAGGCATTTGTGAGACTTGCCCGTTATTTTTCCACTTGCACCGCGCCGCTTTTGGTGCTACCCTGAAGGGTGCTATGGCACTTCACATTCAAATGTCGGAAGAGGCGGAAGCCGAGCTCAAGAAGGCGGCTACACGCAACAAGCTTTCCTCCACTGCGGCGGGGCTCCTGTTCCTGCTGCTCGGCGGGCTCATCCTGTTCCTCACGGTCATCCTCATTGCCGGGCCATCCGACCCGGAGTTCATGACCTACACGCCCCCGGCGGAGGACGCACCGCCCACCCCGCAACCCACCACGCAGGACCTCACCTCCAAGCCGGCATCCTCATCGCATGACGTTGCTCCGTCCGTCATTGTGGCCGTGGGAGCCGCACCCGTGCAGATGGCCCAGGTGGACGTGCCCGTGGACGATTCCTCGGACGGCACCGGTCTGGAGCTTGGCGTGGGTCTGGGAACCGGCGGGCTCGGCACCGGGCTCGGCAGCGGCGGCAATGGCCTGGGCGATGGCAAGGGCGGCGGCTCTGCGCTGGAGGGCACGTTCTACGACTTCAAGCAGACCCGCCAGGGCTCGCCCACCGGCATCTCCGGTCCCGCCCAGATGAAGTGCATGGAAATCATCTACGATTTCATGAAGAACAATTGGAACCCCGGCACGCTTTCCAAGTACTACCAGTCCCCCACCAAGCTCTACATCTCCAATTTCTACGCCCCGCAGGTGAAATCGGAATACGCGCCGGAGGCCTTCAACTGCGCGGACAAGGTGCAGCCCGCCGACTGGTGCGCCGTCTACCGCGGCAAGGTGAAGGCTCCCAAGAGCGGCACCTTCCGCTTCATGTCCGTGTGCGATGAAACGATGCTTGTTCGCTTCAACAACCAGCTGGTGCTGGAATCCGGCTACCGCATTCCCTCCGGCTTCCCGGATGGCAAAATCCAGGGCAATGATTCCGACGAGGGCAGGCAGTACAAGCAGGCCATCCGCGACGGCAAGCAAAAAAACCATCCCGGTTACGAGTACTTCGAGTACAAGGAGCTTCCCACCTACAACCGAGAGGTGGGCGGCCTCACCTGCGGCACGCCCTTCAAGGTGGAGGAGGGCAAGAGCTATCCCATCGAAATCCTCATCAGCGACACCGGTGGTGCCTTCGGTTTCTTCCTCTGCATCCAGGACATCACCAACGGCAAGGAGAAACCCGAGAAGCCCGACCTCTTCCGCACCAACTTCTCAGCACCCAACAAGGAAATCATCAAGCAGACCATCCCCGCGCAGTTCATCAAGGAGAGCTCCGGCGAATACCTGGAGTACAACGAGGACTCCCCCATTTGGGTAGCCGTTCCATAAGCGGGGCACCCCCTCGCGAAACTGCGGGAAGTCCTAACCCAAAAGCGCGGTCAGGTCCGGCGGCAAGGGGGATTCCACGGTGAGGGTGGAGCCGTTGTGGGGGAAGGTGAGTTTGCAGGCGTGGAGCGCGTGGCGGGGGAACTGGAGCCGCGCGGCGAGTTGCGGTGTCCAGCCGCTTTCCATGAACTCCAGGTAGCATGATTCATCGCCTCCGTAGATTTTGTCGCCCACGATGGGGTGGCCGAGATAGGCGAGGTGGACGCGGATTTGGTGCATGCGCCCGGTGTGCGGGATGCAGCGGATAAGCGCGCGGGAGGCGGTGCGGCGCAGCACCTCGAATTCCGTGCGGCAGGGCTTGCCGTCCGGGTGGCAGCATTGGCGCACGTGGATACGCGTGGGTGCCACGTCCTCCATGCGCAGGATGGGTTCCGCGCAGCAGGCGCGTTCCCATGCGGGTGCGCCCTGCACCACGGCCAGGTACTCCTTGTGGAGGCGGCGCGCCATCATGGCCTTGCCCAGCTCCGCTGCGGCCTCCGGAGTCTTGGCCACCAGGGCGATTCCGCTCGTCTCGCGGTCCAGGCGGTTGATGAAGGAGACCTGCCCGCCCGTGGCGAGCTCGTAGGCCAGCAGCTCGCGCACGCCGTGCCAGAGGGTGGGCTCGTTCTTGACGCCCGTGGGGTGGGTGAGCAGCGGCGCCGCCTTATCCACCGCCAGCACGGCGGCGTCCTCATAGAGCACACGGAATTCCGGGGTGACCGCAATCGGCATGTCGAAAGGGCTGTACGCGCGGTCGCTCATGCCTGGGGAGAGAATACGGCGGGATCGAACGCGCACCACTCGCCGGGCTGCAGATTGAGGTCCGCCAGGCGCAGAGGGCCGATTTCCACGCGCTGCAGGGTGAGCACGGGCGCACCCACGGCGGCGAGCATGCGGCGCACCTGGTGGTAGCGTCCCTCGTGCAGGGTGAGCCGGCCCTTGCATGCCGCGGTGATTTGCAGCTCCGCCGGCTTGCACGGGGTGCTTTCCCCGTTGAGCATGAGCGTGCCGGCGGCGAATGTCTCCGCGGCTTCCGTGGGAATGGGGGCGGACGTGGTGAACGTGTACACCTTGGGCACATGCCGGCGCGGGCTGGTCATGGCGTGCTCAAACGCCCCGTCGTCCGTAATCAGAATGAGCCCGCTGGTCTCCTTGTCCAGCCTGCCGACGGTGTTGACGCCCGGGTTGCGGCGCAGCCACTCCGGCGGCAACAGGTCATAGATGAGCGCGCCATCCTCCTTGTGGCTGCAGGTGCAGCCCAGCGGCTTGTGGAATGCGGCGTACAGGCCGTTGGGGAACGGCACGGGGGTGCCGTCCACCAGCACATGCGCGGGGTCCACGTTCTGCTTGGCTGCGGCAACGGCGGAACCGTCGGCCAGCGTCACGCGGCCGCCCTTGATCCAGGCGGGGGCGTCCTTGCGGGAGCAGTATCCGAAGCGGCTCAGCAGGGCATCCGTTCTCATGGCTGCATTTTGACATGTATTTCCGAAAAAACAAGATTGAATTCCCGCGCGGGATGTGGTATTTCATGGGGGAAGCTGTGCATGCGCGCGCATGCACCGAATATCTGACACGTCATGATTACTCTTACCACCGCCAACCAACTCGCGCCGGACCAGTCCGCCCTTTGGGTGAAGGCCCAGCAGGCCGTTCAGGCCAAGAACTACAAATACGCCGTCAGCATCCTCAAGACGCTTGTGAAGCGCGTTCCGGGCTTCCTGGAGGGCCGCAAGCTGCTGCGCGCCTGCGCCGTGAAATCCGCCCCGGAAGGCGGCCACAAGTCTTCCCTCTTCGGCGGCATCCGCATGACCACCTCGCGCAAGGACCCGGAGACCACGCTCGGCAACGTGGAGGACGTGTTGGAGAACGACCCCTACAACATCGCGGCCAACGAGGCCCTGTTCGCCGCCGCCAACGAGCTGGGGCTCACGGATTTGGCGTCCTTCGCCATGGAAACCATCTGCCAGGGGCAGCCCAAGCCCAAGAAGCACCTGCACCTGCTGGCCAACCACTACATCCAGAACGAGAAGTTCGCAGAGGCGGCCGATGCCTACCGCCGCATCCTGGAGTTCGACCGCGCCGACCCTATCGCCGTCCGCGGCGAGAAGGACTGCGCCGCCCGCGCCTCCATGAAGCAGGGCAACTGGGAGGGCTCCGGAGACTTCCGCACCAAGATGAAGGACCAGAACGCCACCAACGAGCTGGAAAGCCAGGACAAGATGGGCATGACCCGCGCCGAGCTGGAGGCCAAGCTGGCCGGCCTCTCCAACGAGTACGCCGCCAACAACACCGACCTCCGCGTGGTCAAGGAAATCGCTTCCGTCTACGAGCAGATGGAAGACTACGGCAACGCCTACTCCTTCTATGCCTACGCCTTCGAGCTGAGCGGCCAGTCCGACGTCGCCCTCAACGACCACGCCGTGGAAATGCACCAGAAGTCCATGGCATCCGAGATTGAGCAGCTGGAGCAGACCCTTGCCGCCGACCCCAACAACGAGGAGGCCAAAGCGCAGCTCGCCGAGCGCAAGAAGATTGTGGCGGAAGCCGTGGTGGCCGATGCCAAGGCGCGCGTGGACGCCAACCCGGCGGACGCGCAGCTGCAGTTCAAGTACGGCCAGGCCCTCTTTGATGCCGAGCGGTACAGCGAGGCCATCCCTGCCCTGCAGCGCGCCCGCAACAACCCCAACCTGCGCATCAAGGCCATGCTCATGCTCGGCAAGTGCTACCACTCCAAGAACATGGTCGATATGGCCATCCGACAGCTGGAGGAAGCCAACGGCGAGCTCATTGCCATGGACGAAACCAAGAAGGAAATCCTTTACAACATCGGCCTCCTCTACGAGGAGTCCGGCAACAAGGAAAAGGCCCTGGAGAACTTCAAGGTCATCTACGAGGTGGACTACGGCTACCACGATGGCGAAGTGGCCCAGAAGGTGGAATCCGCCTACTCCTGATTCCCGCCTTTCCCCCAAAGCCCCGCGCCGTTCCCGGTGCGGGGCTTTTTCATTATCGGATAATTGCAACCCTCGCGCGCGTAGGCGCGTGATTTTCCCTTGCGCTCCTCAAACATAACGCCACATATATAGGGGCGTTTGGGGTATCAAAATCAATCGGCGAAGAGTATGCCCTGCTCTTCATCGCCGTCCTCTGCGAAGAAGGCGGGATCCACCGGGGGCGTGATTTTGCTTTGCAGCGTTGCGAGGGTGTTCCCATCCAAAAGGACGACCTCTGCCGGCAGTTTGCCGCGGGTTTTGAGGTATCCGGCGGTTTTGGCAAAAGTGTTGGCATCCGCCGTGAGGATGAAGTCCGCCTCATCACAAGCGGCTTGGGCGATAATCTGGGTATCGATGGCGATAACCTTGCGGGCGTTTTCCTGTGAGCGCAGGTTTTGCCTGGCATCATCCGATGCGGTGAGCTTGGCGAATTCCGCGGCGCGCATGGCGGCGCGCACGCCGTATGTGAGCGCGGTGAACGCCTTGGATTGAAGGATGTCCGCAATATTGCCCCTGACACCGTACTCCGCCAGGGAAAGGGAGGAAACCATGATGCGGCTCTTGTTCTCCAGAAGAAAGTCCACGCACTGCCAGGCGCAATCATGGAGATTGCCCTGCTTGTCGAAAAGGTTGATGAGCACGCAGGTGTCGAGCAGCACTTTCATGATTCCGTCTCCCCCCTATAGGAGGCAAGCCACTCCAGCGGGTTATCCACGTCTTTCCAGAGCATGCTTTCGCGGTCCACAAGCTGTTTCATGGCCTCTTTGCTGATGGGAGTGGTGTCGATAATTTCCTTGAGCCTGTAGTTGCTGCACTCGTCGGTGAGGACGTTGTACTTGTAGCCCACGCGCACGCAAATGTGCTTGTAGAGAATATTTCCGCTCAAGAGGGAGAGCTGTTTCTGGGATGCAGCAACGATGTAGGTTCGAGATTTTCCGACGATGTGGATGTTGGGGCTGGATTTGCCGCCGGCATCTGTCACCACGCCCTCGATTTCCGTTTCCTCGTCCACTTCCACCTTGTCGGCGGGTGCATACTCGGCGGCGGTGGCGCCGTTGTAGATCTCTCGGTCCTGGGTGCAGACGGAGAGTTGGAGGTTGTCCCTCTGCGCCAGGGAGGTCATCCTAACGAGAGCCGCACGGTTTGCGGGACTGATGGCGGCGTAGTTGCCTTGATTGCAATGAGAGATATCAGCCACCAGAACGGACCACAGGGAGTTCACCATGGTGAGGTTAACCACCAGCGAGCCTTCCTGTAAGGCTATGCGCGCTGTTTTATCCTTTTCCGTGAGCTTGCACCAGCAATCCAGGTATCTCTTGAGCAGGGTAGGCTCCACGCTGGCCAATGAAAGCTCCGTTCCATCGGCGCAGGTCCCTTTCAAACGAATCGAAAGGGTGTTTCTTTCCTCTCTGTCCATAAGGGTATGTGGTGATGTAGAGTGATTGTACCCTGCACCGAAAGGGAGGACAAGTGCAAAACGCAACGCGCGACTGATATTTTTCACCGCGATCGCATGCGCGCGTAGGCGCGCGATTTTCCCTTGCGCGGGCAGAGGGGTTGTGGTAGAGTAGCGGGCGGTATGAAGGTTATCACGATTTACGGTAGCAAGAGCGATCTGCCCTTTATGGAGCCGGCACGGGTATATTTCGCGGAACACGGTGTGGAGCATGAGGAAGTGGTGTATTCCGCGCACCGCGATTTGCCGGGGCTCATCGAGTACCTGAAGGAGCTGGAGGAATCCAAGACGAAGGCCGTGCTGCTTTGCGTGGCGGGTCTTTCCGCGGCGCTTCCGGGCGTGGTGGTGATGAACACCTCCCTCCCGGTCATCGGCGTGCCGGTGCCCTGCGGTCCGCTCAACGGCATTGATGCGCTGCTGGCCATCTCCCAACTGCCGGGCGGCGTGCCCGCGCTCACGGTGGGCCTGCACAAGAAGACTCCCTTGAACGCCGCCATGGCCGCTCACCGCATTATTCAGCTGGCGGAGTAGGATGTACAATGTACAAAGTGAAAAGTTAGGCGGCTACGCCGCGGGGATTTTGACTGATTAGACCTTATGAGCAATATCGGAGCTGCAGAGATTGCAGAGGCTATCCGCGGGTGGATTGGTCGAATCGCGGAAGGGGAGGAAAAGAGGGCGGACGCCCCTCTGGCGGTGATTGGGCTGATTAGCCACGGCGATTTGCTCGCAAAGCGCCTCGTCGCAGGCCTCAAGGAACGCGGTATCGATGCCCTCTACGGTGCCATCGATATTTCCCTCTACCGCGACGACCTCGACATGCGCGCCGAGAAGCTGCCCCTGCGCTCGTCGTACCTGCCGTTCTCCACGGATGGGCTGCACGTCATCCTGGTGGACGATGTGCTGTACACGGGACGCACCATCCGCGCGGCGCTGAACGCGCTGTTCGAGTACGGCCGCCCGGCCCGCGTGGAACTGCAGACGCTGGCGGACCGCAAGGGGCGCCAGGTGCCCATCAGCGCGGATTTCACGTGCTTCCACCTGGAACCAGAAGGCGAAGGCGAAATTCAGGTCAAGCTCACAGAGCTTGACGGCATAGACGAAATCGCCTTCTGATTTACAATTTACAATTTACGATTTACAATTTTTTATGAAGCCGAGAAAGGATTTAATCACCATCGGGTCTCTCAGTGACGAGGAGATCAACACGATTCTGGATTCCGCCACGGCGATGAAGGACATCTTCACCAAGAGCGTGAAGAAGGTTCCCGCGCTCAAGGGCAAATCCGTGTTGACCCTCTTCTACGAGCCGAGCACCCGCACCCGCTCGTCCTTCGAGGTGGCAGCCCACAGGCTTTCCGCGGATGTCACCACCTTCACCGTCGGCACCTCCAGCGTGGTGAAGGGTGAGAGCGTGCACGACACCATCGACACGCTCATGAGCATGAAGATGGACTACATCATCGTGCGCCACAAGTACAGCGGCATCCCGGACGTCATTGCCCGCCACTGCAAGGCCGCCGTCATCAACGCCGGCGACGGCGCCCACGCCCACCCCAGCCAGGCCTTCCTGGACGCCTTCACCATCCGCGAGAAGTACGGCACGGTGGCCGGCAAGCGCGTGGTCATCATCGGTGATATCCTGCACTCGCGCGTGGCCCGCTCCACCAGCACCATCCTGCAGCGCCTCGGCGCCCAGGTGGCGTACATGGGGCCCGGTTCCCTCGTGCCGCTGCAGGCGCACACGGGCATTCCCCGTTTCACCAACTGGGACCAGGTGTTCGATTGGAAGCCGGATGTCATCTACCTGCTGCGCGTGCAGAATGAGCGCATCGACACGCCGTTCTTCCCGGCGGGGGACTACCACCAGGCTTTCGGCGTGACGGAGGAGCGTCTCAAAATCATCGACGACCTGGATCTCGGCATCATGCATCCCGGCCCCGTCAACCGCGGCGTGGAGCTGTGCGACGCCGCCATGGAGTACCGCAACTGCCTGGTGTGCAACCAGGTGGAAAACGGCATCGCCGCCCGCATGAGCATCCTTTACCACCTCACACCCCAGACCCAGAACAATGACTGACACCATCATCAAAAACGCCACCTGGGCCATCTCCGGGGAGAAGTACGATTTATCCCTCACCACCTGCGAGGACGGCAAGCACCCGCAGCTGGACGGCATCACGCTCACGGGCGTGGAGCGCTGCGAGCCAGCGGGCAAGCTGCCCGTGCCGCAGGGCGCGCAGGTTATCGATGCCGCGGGCAAGCTGCTGCTGCCCGCCCTGTTCGATATGCACGCCAAGGTGGAAATCAGCGGGCGCAGCAAGCGTGAATCCGTGAACCGCACCGGCCAGGCCGCCACCAACGGCGGCGTGTGGGCCATGCTCGTCATGCCCACCCGCGGCTTCTGCTTCGACAGCGCGCCGAACCTCGACAGCTTCCACGACGCCGTGGAGCAGCGTTCCTCCGCGGAGATGTACGCTGCCGGATGCATCACCCAGGGCATGGGCGGCGAACAGCAGGCTCCGTACAACACCCTCGCGGCACGCGGCGTGCGCATCCTCAGCGATGCCGAGCACGTGCCCGCCAACCTGCTCACCCTCCACCGCGTGATGAAGTACGTGGCAGAGTTGGACATGGTGCTCGCCATCCGCGGTGATGTGCCGGAGCTCACCCGAAACACGTACATGCACCCCGGAGCCACCTCCTACCGCCTCGGCCTGCACGGCACCCCCGCATGCGCCGAGGAAATCGGCATCGACACCCTGCTCCGCCTCGCCGCGGACGCCGGCGCGCGCATCCACATCCAGACCGTCAGCACCGCTGAGGGCGTGGATATCATCCGCCGCGCCAAGGCCGCAGGCCAGAAGGTGACCGCGGAGGTGGCCCTGCACCACCTGCTCTTCACGCATGAGGACGTGGGCAACTACGACACCAACTACAAGGTGCTGCCCCCGCTGCGCGAGCGCCGCGACTGCGAGGCCCTCATCGCCGGCGTGAAAGACGGCACCATCGACTGCATCGTGAGCGACCACACGCCCTGCATCCCCTTCGCCAAGAAGCAGGACTTCATCACCGCGCCCCACGGCATGGCCGTGCTGGACCACTTCCTGCCCGCGCTCTACACCCACCTGGTGAAGCCCGGCCTGCTCACATGGGCGGAGCTGGTGCGCGCATGCTCCACCGCCCCCTGCGGCATTGTGCAGCCCGTGGACGAGTACGACGAGCCGCGCGTGGCCCCGCTCATGCTGTTCGACCCGTCGGCATGCGGCACGGTGCAGGCCGCGCAGCTGGCATGCGGCACGGAGAACACACCCTTCATCGGCCGTGAGCTCTGCGGCAGCGTCATCCTTCCCCTGCAATAACCGCGGGATATGGTTATCTACATCATCAGCGACGGCAAGAAGGGCCACCTCTCGCAAACGCGCGGGCTGGCGGGCGCCCTGCTGGCGCGCGCAAAGAAGCTCCGCCCGCAGGCCGCCCACAGCGTGCATGAGGTGGATATCACCCGCAAGGGGTATTTCGCCAAGCTCTTCTACAAGGGCAAGGACCTCACGGATCTGCCGAAACCGGATTTGATTCTCTGCGCCGGGCACGCCACCCACCTGGCGGCTCTCAGCCTGGCGCGCCACATGAAATGCCTCTGCATGGTGTGCATGCGCCCCAGCCTCCCCCTCCGCATGTTCGACCTCTGCATCATGCCACGCCATGATGTGCCGGAGAACCGGGAGCCGGGAAAGAACACCTTCTGCACCAACGGCGCCATCAACTGCATCCACCCCAGGCCGGATATCCCCAAGACGGAAACCCTCATCCTGGTGGGCGGTCCCAGCAAGAGCTATGCCTGGGACGCCGAGCTGCTCCTCACGCAGCTCGCCAACATTGTGCACCACAACTCCACCCCCATGGTGCTCACCACCTCCCGCAGAACGCCGCAGGATTTCATTCACGACCTCCAGGCCGCCTGCCCCAGCATCCACGCCGTGCCCGTGGAGGAAACCTCCGCGGATTGGGTGCCCGTGCACCTCTCCCGCGCACGTGAGGTCTGGGTTACCCAGGACAGCGTGTCCATGGTGTACGAGGCCCTTTCCAGCGGCGCACCCGTGGGCATCCTGGAGATGCAGGAGGCCCCCCAGCGCGGCAAGAAGAAAAAGGTGCCGCGCGTGGCGCGCGGGCTCCAGATGCTGGAGAAGGACGGCATTGTGCACACGTTCACCGAGTGGGCCAAGACCCATTCCCTGCCCACGCAGGCCACCGTCATCAATGAGGCGGCCCGCACCGCAGACTACATCCTGGAACGCTTCCCCCGCCTGCTGCCATGAAGGTGATGCATCTCCTGCCGTCCCTGTCCTCCGGCGGGGTGGAACAAGTCGTCGTGGAGCTCTGCCAGGGGCTCTGCGCGCGCGGCGTGGAGACCGTTGTCGTGTCCGGCGGCGGCCCGCTGGAAAAGGATGTCACCGCCGCGGGCGCACGCCACATCACGCTGCCCATCGGCCGCAAGAGCATCCGCACCTTCCTCATGGTGCCGCGCGTGGCCAAGTTGATACGCGAGGAGCGGCCCGATGTGCTTCACCTGCACTCCCGCGTGCCCGCCTGGGTGGGCTGGCTCGCCGCGCGCCGCGTGGAGAAAGCGCTCCGCCCCCTGGTGGTCACCAGCTTCCACGGCTTCCACTCCGTCAATTTCTACTCCGCCATCATGGCCAAGGGCGACCGCGTTATCGCCGTCTCCGAATGCATGAAGCGGCACATTTTGGAGAATTACCCCGCCACGCCGGAGGAGAAAATCACCGTCGTCCCCAACTCGGTGGACACCTCGCTCAACTTCCCCGAATACCGGCCCTCCGACGACTGGTGGCGCCAGTGGAGGCATGATTTCCCGGAGCTGGAGGGCAAATTCACCCTCTGCCTGCCTGGCCGCATCACCCGCATCAAGGGCGCCGCACACCTCATTCCCCTGCTCTCCGACCTCCGCGCGCGCGGCATCCCCGCACACGCCGTCATCGTCGGCGAAACCAAGAAGGGCAAGGAGGCCCTCCGCCAGGAGCTGGAGGACGCCTTCGCCATCGCCGGCCTGCAGGACGCCGTCACCTGGACCGGCTTCCGCCGCGACCTGCGCGACGTCCTCTGCGCGTGCGATGTCACCCTCTCCCTCACCCTCATCCCGGAATCCTTCGGCAAAACCACCCTGGATGCCCTCGCCCTCGGCCGCCCCGTCGCGGGCTACCAGCACGGCGGCGTCGGCGAACTGCTCGACGTCTTCCTCCCCCAGGGCAAAATCCCCGTCGGCGACACCTCCGCCATGGCCAATCTCCTCGCCACCTGGCACCAAACCCCTCCCACCCCCAAATCTCCCATCCCCCCGCCCTTCCGCCGCGAGGACATGCTCCAAGGCCACCTCCGCGTTTACAACACCGAGGAATAATGCCCCGCGCGAGCCGAATTTTGAGCCGCCCTGCGGCGTCAACTTTTTCCAGCCCACGGCGTCAGCCGTGGGGGTAACCACGCCCGATACGCCTGCCTCGGCGTAGCCCGCAGGGCGTAGACGGGTCTCGGCACGCAACCCCGCTTCCGCGGGGTGGATACACGCCAAGGATTGCAGCTCTCGTGCGTTCGCTAACTCTCAACACAAGCGCGCCAGAAAAACAAATCATCCGAATTGGGATGATTTTTCTTTAGGCGGGAGAGAGCTGCTCTAGGACGGATTGCGCGCGGGAATCCACGTGACGGCGCAGCTTGGCAACCACGGCGGGCGGCGTGCCGGCGGCAAGGGAAGATTCCTCCGCTCGCGCCGTGGCGGCAAGGATGGCGTTCGCCATGGCGGCAACGCCTTTCAGCACGGTGGCGGGCGGCAGGGTGACATCCGCCGCAAAGCGTTCCCAGCGACCGCGGGAAACATAGTACGACCTGGAGTTGCCGCCGATTCGCATGGCGAGCTTCCGCGGCAGGCGGTGCCCGTAGAACGTGGTGCTGATGAGGTCGTAGAACGGCGCAAGCATCAGCTTGGAGCCGTTGCGGAGCATGGATATGTTCTTGGCGTGCGCATCGTTGTTGCCGATGCAGAGGTTGAACGCCGCCCACTGCATGAGCAGCAGCAAATCACGTCCCGCCTGCATGGAGTGGCGGCGGATGAGCGCGGCGCAGTCCCCAAACGTCGGGCCGCCGTCGCTTTCATACTTCAGCTCGGAACTCACGCCGCTGAGCTGGCAGAAATCCTCCTGCGCCAGGCGCAGCGGGTGGAAATCCTCTCCCTCGCGGTCGTAGCGTGCCACCACCAGCACATCCATGCCCGGCAAGTGCTGGATGCTTGTGTGTGCGGCGGGCAGCCCCACCTCGCCCGCCAGATGCATGCAGAAGTGCTCGTTGTCCACGGAGTGCGGGAAATCGTGCAGGGGGAGCTTCACGATGCAATTGCTGGCCGCACCGTACACGGGAAGGTAGAACGCGCCGCCCTTGACTAGCAGCGGCAGCTTGTCCTGCGCGCCGGCAAGGGAGAGGCTCGTACCGCGCTGGCGCGTGGCCATCGGATTGGTGGGCAGACTCTCCAGCAGCTCCTTCAGCTTGGCAGGGGAAACGGGCCTGTACTCGCCCTCACGCTGCGGCTCACCCAGCGAGAACGCCCCCGCGCAATCCCGCCCGATGCGCGCAAGGAGACCGAACACGTTCTGGCGGCTCACCCCGTACTGCCGTGCCAGAGCCTCGCGGATGGCTCCCTCCGGCAGCATGTTCTCAAAGAAGATGCGCACCGCATCTCCCTCATGCCGCTTCTGCGTGCGCGGTAGGTTCACTGAGACGTCGAAGCCTTCGCGGATCCACGCCTCATCGTACGTCAGCGCGTACACGCCCGCGCTGCTCTGCTCCAGCGCGGCAACCAAACGTTTCCCACAATAGACAGGTAGTGTTTTCATCGCTCGTTATTGTTGCTCCTCGCTTCCGCGGATATCCATCACCAGACCCAGCATCTGCATCAGCCGGAATGTCACCGCGATACTCACCCCGCGCCGTCCCCGCTCCAGCTCGCCCAGCAGACGCGGACTGCACGGTATCACCGATGCCAGCTCCGTGATTGTCATTCCGATTTTCTTGCGTCTCTCTCGTATCGCAAGCCCAAGCTCTCTCTCATCGTTGATATTCATCTTCCCAATTGGGATTATTTTACCACACCCCCCACCAAAAGCAACCTAAATCTTCCGAATCGGGATTATTTTTGGCATTTTTGCTCGATAAACGAGCGCTAAATAGGGGGGCGAGTATTTATATTCGCGGGGTGATAGTAGGCGGGTGGAGAGAGAGTCGAGTCGCGTGCGGCGTGGCGGTGATGGTGGCCATCACCGCGCCGTTGGCATGCCGGGTGCCCGCGCGCCGCATGCCGTGTGTGTACACACACGAAATCCCCCTCGCAAATGCCCAAAATTCGGGAAATTTTGCGAACATAACCCTCCCTGCGGGGTGGGTGTCACAAAGTTAGCCCTATGGTGCAAACCTAGGGAGCAATGCGCCCTGCCCGCATTGCTTTGGACAACTTCGGTTTCATCGTTCCCATATCCCCGCATCCTACCACACGCGGTGGGCACCCGCAAGGAAAAATCGCCCGCACGCGCGGCGTAAAAAATAACGGTCACGCGTTACGTTTTGCGCTTGCGCTGCCATCGTTCGCCATGGTATACTGCAGGGACGCGGCGGCGGTGTGTCCAACCGGAAATTTCCTGCCGCTATCGGTAATCTACCCCTTTCCGAACAAGTATGATAGAGTACATAGAAGGCGACATTTTCGAAAGTCCCGCCCAGGTCATCGTCAACACCGTGAACACGGTCGGCGTCATGGGCAAGGGCCTGGCGCTCGCTTTCAAAAAGCGCTATCCCGACATGTTCGAGCGGTACAAGCAGGCTTGCGACAACAACTCGCTCACCATCGGCAAGCTCATGCTCTTCTATGAGGCCGACCACTGGCTGCTCCTGTTCCCCACCAAGGAACATTGGCGAAATCCCTCCAGGCTGGAGTATATCGAGGCCGGGCTGCAAAAGTTCGTGCGCGCCTACGCCGACAAGAGCATCACCTCCGTGGCCTTCCCGCGCCTCGGCTGTGGAAACGGCGGCCTCGACTGGGAGGAAGTCCGCCCCCTGATGGAAAGATACCTCTCGCGCCTGCCGATTGACATCTACATCTACGTCGGCAACTACCCGGATCCCACCCCGGAGCATAAAGAGCCGGAAAAGACCATGGCTTGGCTCAAGCAACACGCCAAGGACATGTCCTTTTATGGCCTCAGGGATGGTTTGCAGCACAAGAGCGGGCTTCTGGGGCATGGATTTGACTGGGGCGGGAAGAAATGCCAGATGCAATACGCCGGTAGCGCGCTGCGCCTCACGGATGGCGCGGATGGCAGCGTGCACGAGTTCGAGGAGAACGAGCTGCGCCAAATCTGGTATGAATTGGTGGAGACACCCATCGTGCGCATCAGCGAGTGCGATGCCAAGCGCGCTCTCTTTTACGCCCTGCTTTTCTCGGAGGGCTACCTTTCACCCATCCGCAGCTGCACCCCCGCTGCACCCCAAATGCAGGAGGGCTACCAGCTCAACCAGGGCCTCGGCCGCATCTATTCTTACCAGCCCGTCTAAATGGAATTCAGGGATGTCATAGAGCGCAACGCTCAGCTCAACATACCCGTCCATTGGTGGACACGGTACGCTTTCCATTACACGGATATCGATAACGCCGTAAGTATTTTGGCTTCCGGGCAGCTGTTCAGCCGGACTGAGGCGACTGAACTTCATGTGATGGGCAATGACAATGCAAGTCGGCAGGTCATCGACATGACGGGGAGCGATATCACCTCCAAGGCGCGTTTCTACTTCCGCCCGCTCACTCCCACCCAGTACCACAACGAGGGGTACAAACACCCCGTACTGCGCTACCATGGTGACCAGTGTGCCAATGTGCCCGTTCCCGTCTTCCTGGTGTTTGATTTGGAGAAACTGCTGTCTCTGCCGGGCGTGGAGTTCTCGGAAAAATCCCTGGCAGGGCACGGCGATAGGCTTTTTTCTGGAGCAGAGGCTTTTGAACAGCTCGACTTTGAGCGGATTTACAGCAACGGCCCGATGCAAGACCCCGCAACAGACACCAAGTATCGGCATGCGGAAATCGTGCATCCCAGCCCCTTCGGGATAGATTCCTGCCTAAAGTACATCCTCTGCAGGAACATGCTGGAGCGCACCACCCTCCTGAACCTGCTCAAGCGGAGGAAACCGCAGGCCTTTGCCCTATATCAGGACATTGTCAAGTGCCCAAAGAGGGAGGTTTTCCAGCAAAACGGCCTCTATCTCCAATCATGCTCCATCCATGAAAACGTGGCGGAAATCGCTTTCTCCTACACCGGTGAGGCGGCCAAGTACACTGCTGCGATGATGCATAAATACAACGTTTCGCAGTTGCCGCCTATACCTGCCCGCATCTGTGTCCAATGGTTTTCCGGTGATTCTCTCGTCCACGTTGCTTCCGCTTCCTTTGACGTGGAGTTCGAGGACCCCCAAGATAAAACTTTCACCCTGCCACCCATCGCGGCAGACAGAGTAAGCATCTGCGTCTTCTTTGACGGCCACCTGATGTGCCTCGTGGACCAACCGATCCACAACGTCGCACCGCTCTTCTAATCCCTGCGCAAAGCCCCAAATTTTGGGAAATTTTGGCATTTTTGCTCGATAAACGAGCGCTAAATAGGGGGGGCGGGCGAGTATTTATATCGTGGGGTGGTAGGTAGGCGGGTGGAGAGAGAGTCGAGTCGCAGGCGGCGTGGTGGTGATGGTGGCCATCACCGCGCCGTTTGCATGCCAAGCACCCGCGCGCCGCATGCCGTGTGTGTACACACACGAAATCCCCCTCGGAAATGCCCAAAATTCGGGGAATTTTGCGAACATAACCCTCCCTGCAGGGTGGGTGTCACAAAGTTAGCCCTATGGTGCAAACCTAGGGAGCAATGCGCCCTGCCCGCATTGCTTTGGACAACTTCGGTTTCATCGTTCCCATATCCTGGCAGCACAGCATACACTGCATGCACCCGCAAGGAAAATCGCCTGCGCACGCGGGCGTTAAAATTAACGGTCATGCGTTACGTTTTGCGCTTGCAAAACTTTTTGCACAGGGTACAATCCAACCATGCGGATGAATCGGCGGCAGAAGTTGCTTGTTCACCTCCTTGACATGAAGGGAGGCGCTGCTTCCAACGTATGCTGCCAGAAGCTCCTGTTCTGCTTCTCGCAAGCGCAGATTCAAGACGGAGAGGACCCGCTGTTCGAGTTTCTGCCGTGGGTGAAGGGTGCCTACTCTTTCACGGCTCACTTTGAAAAGGACAACCTGGTGGAGGCCGGAATCCTTGCCGATAAAGCCAATGAAAAGGTTTGGTCCCTTGCGGATGCGCGCGGCGTGCCCTCTCTGGATTGGGCTGATGAAAACAGGCTGCAGCGCGTGATGGTCGAGTACGGCGATTTTTCTGATGATGAGCTTATTCGCCGCCTGTACATCAAGTACCCGCACTACGCCGTCCGCAGCCAAATCGCAGATGAACTCCTGAAAGACTTCCCCGACGCCATGGACGAAATCAGGCAGGCGTGCGAATCGGGCAAACAGGCGTGCGACCGCTCCGCAAACCTCTTCACCATCGGGTACGAGGGCCTTTCCATAGAGGAATTTTTCGAGCGCCTGGCGGTGAACGAAATCGAGATGCTCATCGATGTCCGCAAGGTGCCCTTCAGCCACAAAATCGGCTTCTCTAAGGCAAAGCTGGAAAAATTGTCCGAGGGCGCGAAAATCCAGTACCGCCACATGCCGCAGCTCGGCATCCCCTCAGAGCTGCGCAGGAACCTCAACTCCCAGGCAGACTACGATGCCCTGTTCGAGGAATACAAGGCAAGCATCCTTCCCCTGCAGGGGGAAACCCTGGATAAAATTGCGCGTGCCGTATCGAAGGGCCGCCGCATTGCCCTCATGTGCTTTGAGGCCGACCCCATGCAGTGCCATCGCCGCATTGTGGCGGACCGTCTCTCCCAAATCCTGGGCTGCCCCTATTCCAACCTCACCAACAGAGCCCTCCCAACATGCCAGAAACAGACATCGCTCGCATTCTGATCCTCGCGCAAACCTCACCCAACTTCTCAAAAAAATACACGGAGACCGTTTGCACCGCAGGGCTGCGGCTCATGCCGGATTCCTCATACCGCTGGGTGCGTCTCTACCCCATCATGAAGCGCCAGATGGACGCTACGCAGGAATACCGGAAATTCCAATGGATTGAATGCAGGCTCGACAACCCCGACCGCAACAGCGACAAGCGCCCGGAAAGCTACAAGGTCTTCATGGACACCATCAAGCCGGGTGATCGCATCGACTTCGAAACCAAAGGAGAAGCCAAGGGCGTGGCCAGGAGGTCGTTCTTGCTGGAGCAGGCCAAGATTCCGGTGTGCACCAACAAGCAGCACATCTTGGATGCCGCTGCCGCCAATGAATTCTCCCTTTGCCTTTTCAAACCCTCCCGCATCGTCAAAATTCTGGCGGAGCCACAAAGCACTCAATTCACCCCGGAAGAGGAGGAAATCATCCGCAACGCCCGGGAACAGCATTACCTCATAGACCACTACGACAGCAGCAAGCTCTTCTTCAAAAAACTCCCCTTCCGTTTCAAAGGCGAGTTTGAGGATGACGAAGCCGCATCCTCATCCCTTTCCATCCTAGACTGGGAAATCTCCTCACGCCTGCGGCACGATCTCAAATCCGAGTCCACTCCCGCCGCCGCTGCGGATGCCACCATTCGCCACTATCAGGAACTTTGTGAGAAATGGGAGCCCTATTTCGTGCTCGGTACGCGCCATCACCAACACAACATGTTGCTTGCCAGCCCCACCTCCGGCGTCAACCCCTGGTCAATCATCTCCGTTATCTTCCTCCCCAAGCCGGAAGCTCTAACCCAAGGCCGCTTCAACTTCTAAATAGTGCGTTGTTTGGGAAAATTGGCATTTTTGCTCGGCAAAGGAGCGCAACCTGTCTCGGCGTAGCTCTTGCGAAGACGGATGTAGGGGGGATAGAGAGTGTCGTGGGGTAGTGGGGGGCGGTGTGCCGTGTCGCGGGCGGCGTGGCGGTGATAGTGTCCATCACCGCGCCGTTTGCATGCCAAGCGCCCGCGCGCTGCATGCCGTGTGTGTACACACACAAAATTCGTCTCGCAAACGCCCAAATTTGGGGAATTTTGGGCTTTTTGCTCGATAAACGAGCGCTAAATAGGGGGGCGGGCGAGTATTTATATTCGTGGGGTGGTAGTAGGCGGGTGGAGAGAGAGTCGTGTCGCGGGCGGCGTGGCGGTGATGGTGGCCATCACCGCGCCGTTTGCATGCCAAGCGCCCGCGCGCTGCATGCAGTGTGTGTACACACACGAAAATTCGTCTCGCAAACGCCCAATTTTTGGGGAAATTTGGCGTTTGTGCTCGATAAAGGAGCGCTGAATAAGGGGGTGGGGGAGATTTTTTTTGCCCAGAGTTGTTGTTGTGGGGGAATAGAGGCAAGCTGTGCAGCTTGCTGGCGGCGTGGCGGTGATGGTGGTCATCACCGCGCCGTTTGCATGCCGAGCGCCCGCGCGCCGCATGCCGTGTGTGTACACACACGAAATTCGTCTCGCAAATGCCCAAATTTTGGGAAAAATTGGCATTTTTGCTCGATAAAGGAGCGCTGAATAAGGGGGTGGGGGAGATTTTTTTTGCCCAGAG
>CALCWC010000119.1 GCA_937905985.1 uncultured Verrucomicrobiales bacterium
CCACGCCCCCTCGCCGCCAAGGCCAGCCCTTGGCGGGTATCCCCAGCGCAGCTGGGGACGAGGGGGGCGGCCCCGGAGGGGGAAAGCGCCCGACAACACGCCCGACGGTGTAAGGGCGGGTAGCCAAACCCGCAAGGGTTTGCCCGAAGGGCGAGCAACCAATGGGGTGGTTGCGAGGCAACCCCGTTCAGGGCACTTTGCGCAGCAAAGTGGTAAGGGCGATTGGCCAGACGCGCAGCGTCTGCCCGCAGGGTGAGCCGCCAGTGTGGTGGCGGCGAAGCAAGACCATACTCCACCCGCTCCCCGGCCCATGCCCGCAGGGCATGCTCTATTTATCCAACGCTCAAACCTGCCGCAGCCCTTCGCATTTCCCTGCTTATTACGGCTGCTTGCCTTTGTTTTGCAGCTCCTTTACGCAGAGCAGGTAATCCTGCTCCACGTTGCTGAGCGTCCGAGCCTTGTATTTCTTGTATTCCTCGGTCGCCTTTTGCATCGCCTGCTCGTGGCTGACACTGCCGGCATCCTGCAGCAGCTGCTCCCCACTCATGGTCAGCATACGATTCAAGTGCTCTGCCCAGTCCTTCATCGTCATCGCTTGTTCTCGTTCAGCCTGACGTTCCGCAAAGTCCAGATAACCTGAGACAATCTGCCCCATCGTCCGCAGTTCCTTTTCGTTCAAGTAGTTTTTTGCCACCTTCGCCTCCATCAGCGTAGGCTGATTCCCGGCAAAGCTCATCAGCCCCATGAACTCCTTTTCCGCATCTGCGCGGTGGTAGATTACCTCTGCAGCTGTTTCTCCATGCACCGCATAGTGAATCTTATTCTGCACCTTCTTGAAAAACTCCATGGAAATCTCAGCCTTGGGGTCATAATCAATACTCGTGGCGTAAATCTCCAGCACCTGCCGGTAAAACACCTTCTCCGATGCGCGGATGTCACGGATACGCGCAAGTAGCTCCTTGAAATAACCGCCACCTCCCAGTTCCTTCAGGCGTGCATCGTCCATCGCAAACCCCTTGCGCATGTACTCCTTGATGATACCGGCTGCCCACAAGCGGAATTGCACACCCCTCTGAGACCGCACGCGATAGCCCACGGAAATGACCATGTCCAGATTGTAGAAATTCAACGGCTTGGTAGAAAATTCGGAATTCCCGAATTTTCTCAATGTCGTTGCCTCTGAAAGCTCCCCATCTGCATAGATATTTTTAATATGCTCATTGATTGTCGACTTTGCTTTCTGAAATAGCTCCGCCATCTGCTCCTGCGTCAGCCAAACCGTATCCTCCTCAAAGGTAACATTAACATTGGTTACCCCATCCTCGGTCTGATACATCAATATGGGAAATCGGTTCTCCTTCATGGGTGCTCTTATGTGTTATGCTATCAGATTGAGGCCAAATGTACAGCTTGAAATCGGAGACTGCACCCAAAAATTGTGGCGGACAGGCAGGGCGGCGGCAAGCATGACGGTGAACAACGTCTTCTTCATGGCTTCACAAATCTCGCAGAGTATACGCCGGCACGTTGCCAAAGGCAAGGCGAACCAACGTGCCAGACCGCTCCACGGGCATTTCGGCAAACCCACCCTCCTGTGGAAGATGGCGACTGAGCCCGACAAAGCAGTCGACAACACGCCCGACGGTGTAAGGGCGGGTAGCCATAACCCGCAGGGTGAGCCGCCAGTGTGGTGGCGGCGAAGCAATCCCACTGGTCACCCTGAAGGCGGCACGAAACCGAATGTTTCGTGCCGCCTCTCATTTTCCCCGTTTCTCCTAGCGGCGCGGGTTTTCGCGCCTGTTCACGGCTTCCGGTCAGGCGCAAAACGAGGACAATTCCAGACTATTTCCCACGCGAAAAGTGCCGTTTTTGTACCTCCGGTACTTCCCGACAATCCCTATATTGATGGGTGGCGGCAGCGGGCGGTCCATCCTGATTGGAGACCCACTGGTGACGGAGACGAAGAAGCACACGAAGCTGCTGGAGGCCATCAAGGTGGCGACCGGGAAAACGCCATCGGTTCAGGTTAGCGGGAACGTGGAGGCCGTGATTGGGAGGTGATGCTTTAGTAAACCAAGAAGCAGATTTAGCAAGTTTTATGTTGACTTCTCCATCGTTTTTGGTACCCTTAGGCAGCGTCTAGCTTTACTCCCATGACTCTGCGACTTTCTCACTCTTTCAGGGCCTCTCTTCTGACAGCTCTTATCCTAGCAGCGTCTGCCAAGGCCGCCAGCTACTTGGCCGAAGGCGTGAATCTGGATTCCCTTACCACCTCAGAACGTTTTTTCGACAACGGAAAGGGATGCTATTGGCAAGACTGGCCCATTTATCAGGAAGTGGACAATATGTTCAACGAGAACAATCAAGATCTCTCCTTTCTGGGGGACTTGACCAAACGGATAGATAACATTCACAATCTGGACTACTACTCCACCTTCAACCACCTGA
>CALCWC010000120.1 GCA_937905985.1 uncultured Verrucomicrobiales bacterium
CTTTGAAAGCGGTTTGTCTCCCCCGATTTGTTGTGACGAAGCCTGAAAGGGGGGGGCTTCCTCAAGTGGCCATTCGCACAAATCGAGCCATCATCGGCACTTCTGCCCACGGAAAAATTTCTTTGGGACACATGTGTTCGACATGACCAAAAAGATAAGCAAGAGGGGCCGCTACAAGGCCTCGCTGAAGGAAGAAGTTGCCAAGCAGGCCATCCAGGGCATCAAGACGGTGGAGCAGATAGCCTCGGACTACAAGGTGAGCCCGGAGCTGGTGCGCCAGTGGCGCGACCAGGCACAGGAGGCACTGACGGATGCGTTCCGCAACAGGAATCCTCGCGAGCGGAACCTGGAGCGGGAGGTTGAAACGCTCAAGAGCATCGTCTGCAAGCGCGAGATGGAGCTGGAGTGGCTGACAAAAAAATCAAGGGAGCTGGGTCTGTAGGCGCGCGGCGCCAGCTCCTGGAGGAAAACGCGGGCATACCGAGGACGCGCCAGTGCAAGCTGCTGGGCGTGCCGCGCAGCGGCTCCTACTACAAGTGCCGCGCGCGTTCCGAGCCCAAAGGGCTGCGCGCTGCGCTCAGAGAGCTCTACCGGCTCGATCCGTGCCTGGGGCTGCGCAAGCTGCCCGGCATGCTGGAGCGCGACTACGGCATCCGGGCGGGGGCCAAGCTCATAGCGCGGGTGCGCCGCGAGATGAAACTGCGCACCAACTACAGGCACCCAAACACGAGCCGCCCGGCCCCAGGCAAGGAGGGGCGCAAGCCCTACCTGTTCAAGCAGAGCCCGCCCGCAAGGGTGGACGATGCGTGGACGAGCGACATCACCTATCTGCAGATAGGGAAACGCAACCTCTACCTGTGCTGCGTGATGGACTGGGTGAGCCGGGAAGTGCTGGGGTGGAGCATGGAGTGGCGTATGGACACCGGTCTCTGCATGACTGCGCTGGAGATGGCACTTTGCAGCGGGCGAAAGCCAGCGGTGTTCAACACGGACTAGGGCAGCCAGTACACATCGCGCGAGTGGACGGAGGCCATGGAGAGACACGGGATCACTATCAGCATGGACGGCAAGGGCCGCTGGGCTGACAACATCGTCATGGATCGCTTCTGGCGCACGTACAAGTACGACTTCTTCCTCCTGCGCGAATGCCGCACCCTGGAGGAGGCGCGGGAACAAACCGCCGCATGGCTGGACTACTACAACACACCAGCGCCCGCATGAAAGCCTGGGATATGAGACGCCATCCGGGCGCAGCAAGAAGGAGGGGCACCCCCCGGCGGCGATTTTTTCGCGCGTTTCCTGCGCTCCGTCCATGCTTGCTCCGCTACGCTCCGCGCCCTCGCTGCGCTCGGGCCGCATGGACTACGCTACGGAAACGCGCAAAAAATTGGTTGACACCCCATGCACATGCATGCTATAGAAGACCTTGCCCCCTGCTGAACGCAAAAATAGCTTTTTTCTGTCAAACAAAGGGCGTCAGCGTAATTCCATTGGGCAACAACGTCAACCGCGAGTCATATGTGGCTTTAGGCGTGCAAATCAGTCCTGGAGGCATACCACCGGAGCCATGAAGATAACGTATCTGGGAGATCTCATGTGTTTCAGCGGGCGGGGAATCGAAAGCGAAAATCCCCATGCCTTGGGAGGTTTGAAGGAGCTGCTGCATTCAGCGGATTATGTGGTGGGCAACTTGGAAACACCCGTGGCACGCGCCATTGATGCCGCCAAACATCAAACAGGGCGCTACCGGTTTGTGGTTCCCCTTGATTTTGCCAAGATAGTCAGGGAAGCGGGCGTAACCCATGTTTCCGCAGTCAACAACCACTGCCTGGACCAGGGGTTCGAGGGGTTGCTGGAAACGCTGCGCTGCGTGAAGGAGGCTGGGCTGGTTCCCGTTGGGGGCAGGGAAAGGCCGGGAGAACCGGCATACGCCGTCTTGAAAGGGGAGGCATCAGAGTTGGCTTGGCGGCCAGCACCTACGGCACCAACACCATGAAAAACAAGGTTTGGCTCACACGTTCCCAAGCCAGCCACCTGAACCTTACCCAGAACCAGGAGCTCTCCTCTCCCCTTGTCCGCCGGTTGTTTGAACGCCGCTCCAAATGGTACTACCGGTGGAAAAGGCTGACCAACCGGGAAGTGGAGGACTGGTTCGACCGGGAGGAATTCTCATGGGGAAAGCAGCGGATCCTGGCCCGGGAAATGAAAGAAATCCGGCGCAGGGTGGATTTCCTGGTTGCTTTCCCCCACGTGGGCGGGCAACACAGATTGCAGCCCATGAGGCGCGCACGCAGGCTATACAACTGGTTTTTCCGACGCGGAGCGGATGCCGTCATCGGCAACCATGAACATTGCGTGCAACCTGCTGAATTCATGAAAGACCGCATGGCCGCGTTTTGCCTGGGCCACACCCTCAGTTCCCTGGGTGTGGACATCCGCGTGGGAGACGAGTGCATGGAGAACCTGTCCATCGCCCTGCTCCAGTATGTGGAGACGGAAGCCTGCGGCCAGCTTTCCGTGCGCTACACCTTCAGCGTGGTCAAGACGTACAAGGACAGTGCCGGGGCGTACCACACCCGCCCCATGCACGAACTGATAGCCGAGGCCGCTGACGAAGGCGAGCGAGGAACCCTCATAGACGAGCTGAACATTATAGGCGGCCGCTTCCTCGGGAGGAAGTGGGTCGCGGCAGAGCCGGCGGCGGCAGAGCATCCATTTGACATGATTTCCCGCTAGTGCCCGAAACAGCGCTTGAACAGGTTCAGCCAGCCAGATTCCTTTCGCGCCGGGCGGTTGTTTTCATACATAACGGAAAACAGGGGAAGACCGAAGAACCTGTAGGACTCCTTTTGAGGGAGAGGGTGGCGTGCGCGAGCAACCCACAAACGCGTCCACCATGACTCATGGCGCATAGAGCGTACGCGGTAATCACGGGGGAATAATGATTCCAAATCCTGCTCCTTGACAATTTCTTCGAATATATCCTGCACTTCCCCATACTCTTTTCCGCTAATTCCTGTTACAGTTTCCTGAAAAGAAATAAAAAGGTATGCAAGATAAAGCCCTGCTGCTCTTTCCATAATTCCATGCCTTTGATAAAACGCATAGACATACCGCCAAACTCCACAGAAGTTGCGTGCATTCTCGACATGTGTGCGATTTGAATGCATGATGGAACCGCCTCGCTGAACGTAGTTGTATCCCACGGCATCCAGGTAGTATATGTGACGTGCAATGGCAAAGAACATGCAGAAGAACGCGTTGTCTTCTCGAATAAAACCATCAGGAAACCGAACTCGGTATTGCTCGATCAGGGAGCGGCGCCAGATTTTATTCCAAAAGCATATGGGGCCCTGGAGTGCCATTTCATGAGTCAAAACCCGGTGTCCGAGGTATTTGAGGCGGTGATACTCCACCAAACAGGGATTGGGAGACATGCCCTCCTCATTCACGATGTTGATTTGATAGAACAGAACATCTATGGTGCCATCAAGATACGGCGCAGCCTTTTCATAAATTCCGGGCTCAAGGTAATCATCGGAATCCACGCCGGCCACATATTCGCCCGTGCAGATATCCAGAGCGGCGTTTCGCGCACCGGAAAGGCCTTTGTTTTTCTGGTCGACAATCCTGATGCGGGGGTCTCCTGCGGCGTATTCCCGGAGAATCTCAAGGGAATTGTCCGGGGATTCGTCATTCACGCATATGATTTCCAAATTGCGGTAGCTTTGGTTGCATATGCTGTCCAGACACTTGCGAATGTACTTCTCCGTCTTGTATATGGGGACAATAACGGAAATCAACGGTCCCTTCTCCCCAGCATCTATTTCATTCATGGATTTAGTTTATCAAATCGGATGCGGTTTGTCAACAAGCCAGGTCTGCATTTCAGGGCTGACGCATTTATTTTTTCTTGACTATCTGCAAATAACGGCACTCCGCCAAATTATATGGGTGGATGAACAAAACGCCGCTGCGGCAGATTTGTCGCGGTGAAGGGGAGGAAATGGGCGGGCATGCCGAAGACATGGTCTGCTGTTGGGCAAAAGCTTTGCAGGGCGGCAAGCCCAACCCATACTACCCTAGCCTGGAGGGGGTAAGGGTGCGGGAAAGGGGGAGGCGGCAATGAGCCTCCCCCTTTCCCGCAGGGCGGGCGTTGTTCAGGCGAGGCGCGTTTCCCGGCCCATGAGGAAGCGGAAGACGGGCGAGGTGAGCGCGCGCAGCATTAGGCGCAGGTAATCCACGGAGCCCACGCCGCGTGTCTTGTGCAGCACGCGCGCAATCACGGAGTTGACTCCCTCTATCCTGCCGGAGGTGAGCTTGTAGCGGAAGTAGTTGAGGATGTACCCGGCATCGCGCGCCATGCCCTTGGCCAGGCGCTGGAACGGCTTCAGCCCGGACTGCCGCGCCAGTTCCAGCCATTCCTGCAGCGCGGGCACGGCATCGCTGAGGTAGTAGAGCTTGTACATCTCTCGCGCCTGCTCCTTGAGCACGCATGCGGTGTTGATGGGGGCGTTCATCGCCAGCAGGGTTTCTAGCCGCGGGCACTGCCTGCCCAAGAGGTTCCCGGGGGCCTTGAGCAGGGCGTAGCGCATGCCCTTTATGATGCCCTTGTGCTCCTTCTCGGCCTTGGCGTACTGGTCGCGCCGCACCTCGGTAACGGCGTCGTTGATGTTCTTGATGACGTGGAGCGGGTCGAAGGAGAGCTCGGCGTGCGGGAGGTGTTCGCGCACCGCCTTCACGTACGCGTTGCCGCGGTCCACGCTCACCACCTTGATGTCCTCCAGCTCATCCTCCGTGAGCATGGCGTAGAAGCCGTCCAGGCTGGCGCTTCCCTTGCCCTCGGCCATCCACAGCAGCTCGCCCGTGTAGCCGTCCACCACGCATGTGACGAACTTGCGCTTGCGGCCCAGGTACTTCTCGTCCACCACAATGGCATCCAGGTTGTCCAGCTTCACCGGCGTGAGGAAATCAATCACCTCCAGCACCGCCTTGTTGGCGCGGCTCACGGTCTTCGCGGGGATGCCCAGACTCCTGGCGACATCCGCCACAGAGCCCTCCTTGACCAGCCAACTGATATGCCACATGAGCCGCCATGTCATCCCCTTGGTGCCGAGGAGCGCGCCCGGCCGGACGGAGTGGAAACAGCGGCACTTGGGACACCAGCACTCCAGCACCTCCACCTCCAGCGTGCTCCGGTGGATACCCAGCGGCAGGTCTCTCACTTTCACCGTGTAGCGCCGGTGGATTGTCGGGCCGGGTTGCCGGTCATGTGGGCAGTGCAGGAAGACCGGGTCCCCGAATTTGTACTTGACCACACATCCCTGCGGGATAATATCAATTCCGCAGGATTTCCATCCGTCTATCGGCAGCACTTCGTTTATCATTTCACCGCTATTTATAGCAGAAGATGCCGAAGATGGGGAGCCTGCTCCTTTTCAGCCACCCATAAAATTTGACGGAGTGCCTTTTTTTTCAGCGTTTTTCCGCTCTGGCACAGCTCCAAAATCGCAAAAAATGGTTTGACAAACAATACTCCTGGTTGTATAAGAAACCTACCCTCTGTCGGAGCAGCTTAAAACTGGCCGCCAGCTGCAAAAACAAGGGCCACCATACCACATACTCATGCAACGAAATTCATACGCAGATTATTTGAAAGGCATATTGATGCTCACGGTGCTCGCCGCCCATACATGGCCGATACTATTACAGGGATTGCAGACTTCGGCCGCAGCATTCCACATTGCCTACATGTTTCCCTTTTTCTTCTGCGGGTACGCGTGCGCCCGCTTGCATGTGCGCCCCCTGCCCGGGTGGGCAAGTTGCGCCCTGTTGGCTTCAACCGTGCTTTTATATGTATTCGCGGAAATGAACGGGCACGCCAAGGAATGGTCCGTTTGGTTATCCGGGACTTGGATCTTCGGGCCGCAAGGGTGGAGGCGACACTTGTTCCTGGATTGCTACCGCATCTTCCTTGGTCTGGCCGGCTCCATTGGTTTCGCTGGGGTGTTGTATTCTATCCAAAAGCTTTTCAAGAGCCGGAAATGGAATGAGCGGCACGCTTGGATTCCCGCATGCATCGGTTGGGTGTAAGAGCTGGGGAAGTGGTCATTGACCGTGTATGCCGCCCAATCTGTTCTGGTGGAATTATTGTTCCGCAGCGGCGTAACTTTTCTATATATCCAAAATGGCGGCAATCCCTTTGCGGGGCACGTACTGCTGTTGAAGTGGATTATTGTGCCGCTGACGACATTGGCTATGACGGCGGCAACCATGATGGTAGTGCGCAAACTGCAGGGCAGCCACTGGATATGCCGCGCGCTGACGGGCAAATGAGAAGCTTTCTCTCGCAGCATGTAAAACATTTTTCAAATTGTCCGCAACACAACGCCCCGGAAGAATAGGGGCATTTCAATAAGAAGATGGAAGAGATACCATACAGCCAGGTACTTGAAGATGCTGCCGCACCGCGGTATCAGCTCACGGTGGTAACCGTGTGCCGGAACGTGCTGGAAGAGCTCAAGCCGACCGTGGAATCCGTGCAGCGGCAGAAGGCCAAGGGCAACATCAGTATTGAGCACCTCATCGTTGACGGGGCCTCCACGGACGGCACGGCGGAGTGGCTGGCGGAGCAGCTGGCCGCCGGCAACATTGAACACTACGTTTCCGAGCCGGACCGCGGGATATACGATGCCATGAACAAGGGCATCAACCTGGCGCGCGGCCAGGTGCTGGCGTTCTTGAATGCGGGTGATTGGTATTTGGATGCGGATCTCGCACCCTGCGTGCTTCCCATTTGCCGGGGGGAGGCGGAAAGCGCGGCGGCCTGCACGGACTTTGTTCCCAAGCCCGGGCAAATATGGTATGGAAAACCGCAGTACCGGCAAGTGTACTTCCGCACACCCTGCTGCCACCAGGCATTTTTCGCCTCCAGCGCCGCCTACCGCCGCTTGGGTGGATATGATGCCTCTCATTTCACCTGCTACGCGGATGCAGATTTCATGTACCGCGTATACAGGGATTGGGGAGCGCCCCTGCTGCACATGGAACCCGTGGTCCATTTCTCAGACGGAGGGCTTTCCAACAGCAGTGGAGATCTCTTTACGCCGGAGCAAGTGGAATTGTGGTGGCGCAACCGGGATATGATCGCCACTCGCTGCATGGAGGAACGGGCATATCGGCGAGCGTTCGAATCCCTGCTGGCATACACGGCCAAAAACCTTCACGACTGGCAGCAGCGCCACAGGCGAATGATTCCGGAGCCCTTGGGCAAGCTGCGGGATCTCTGTCTCCAGTTCTCGGGGGAGGCGCACAGCATGTTTGCCAAGACAAGCCTGCTGTTTTACGGACGCCTCTATCTGCCCCACCTCACACGCCGCAGCAGGGCAAGCAGCCTGATGAACAGGTTGGCCCGCTTCTTGTCACACTCCTGCTACGTACCGGAGAACAATCCGTACAGGTGTGAATTGTACGCCCCCACCGAGCCGATATGGCGTCACCCGCTTCTGCGCCGGGTTAAGGCCATTATCGGAAAGTAGGGCCCCGTGGCCAAGCAACCTGCCAATCCTTTCCCGACGGCCGGTTGAAATATGCGAACTCGCCGTCAGGGCGTAGCGCCTCAGCTCTTCATGGCTTTCAGAATGCCAGCCAGCCCAGTAGCCCAAGTCTTGTAGCGCGCACGGCGCCCCCCCCACACCAAATAGCGCAAGATGCTATATTTCAGAGCTCTCTTGCGCAGCCCGCCGAGCTGTTCCGAGAGCTTGCGCCCGGTATCCAGGAACAAATCCGCCCCTTGGGTGCCGCGCTGGGGCGCATAGGGCAGGTAATCCCGCCAGGCGGAGCGTTTCCAGAAATCAATGAATCTTTCCTCCCCGGCATAATGAGGCCCCAGCAGGACTTGAGGCTTCACACCGGCGAAATGAAGCACAGCAGGATTGCGGATAGCCTGCTCCAGTTCATCCGCGCTGTACAGACAGCGACCTTCATACATGGAGTCATACGCCGCTCGATCGTACCTATTTGCGAACAAAGGAACGACACAATACCTTGCCGGCATTGCGGCAATATCCCCCCAGCAAACGGCATTCATGATATCCTGATCGGGATAGGACAATTTTTTCGCGTCTTCACTAAGTCCTCTAGCCAAAATTTGGGAACCATATTGGTGTTCTTTCCACTTGTCCGTATCGATAAGAATGTTACCGGAAAGGAAATACGCGCCGGGATTAGCCGCCATATCGACACCGTTTTGTCCTGCCCAATGCTGCAAGTATTCGTATCTTTCCCTGGATATGAGATTGAGTTCCTGCCTTGCAGCAAGAGTGCAACCTCCCATGTCCATTTGGAAGAGAGGGGTCAAATCATCACAGAACAGGACATCTGCATCCGAGTAGAAAACCCTTCCCAGCATATCCGGTGGAAGATACGTGTCAAACAAGAACCTCGCGAATGCCACCTTGGGATAGATGGAACGAGACTCCATCCCTTCTACGGCGTGGGAAACATCATGGTGAGTAATGGTGCAACCGTAGGGTTTCTGCAGTCCCTGCAAATACTCTCGCACTTCAGCACGAACACCATCATCCAAGATGTGTATATTATAACGAGTTTCCTTGCGGGCTGAGGCCAAAAGACTCTCTACGCACAAAGCCAAGGGGATGGAAAAGTTGCCGTCTGCCGCAATTACAACAGTTAAGGGAAGGGGGGGCACCATGGCAGGAGAAAATATAAACGTGTTTTGAGTGTACACCGGTATACATCATCTCACTAGATTATATAGTGTCATAAAACAGGATCTACGGAGTCTGCCGCATGCGCTGCGTTCGCCCCCTGCCCTCTCCGACGTGCTGCTGAAGCGTGGTGCGGCTGCACCTCAACAGTTTCACCGCCCAGCCCAACCCTCTATGTTGCACGGCAGCCCAAAGGGATTGGTACCCCTGTTCGACTATCCCACCAGTCACCGCGCTGCCCGCACGAGGACGGGCACCCATTGCGGAGGCCACTTTTCCAGTGCGCTCCACTCGCCCACTCGCCCACTCGCCCACTCGCCCACTCGCCCACTCGCCCACTCGC
>CALCWC010000121.1 GCA_937905985.1 uncultured Verrucomicrobiales bacterium
CACATGTGTCCCAATGGTTGCATTTCTGCCACGCAAGATGCTGGTTCATATAACGATGGGGAATTCGTGAAAATCGAAGCCCCCCCCATTGCATGGCGGAGAAAAAACGCTCGGAGAGGAGCAACCCTTGGCGTGTATCCACCCCGCACCCGTCTTCGCGCTTTGCGCTACGCCGTGGCAGGCAAGGCGGGGTTATGTGCCGAGACGTATCGGACGTGGTTACCCCCACGCCTCTATTAATCCGCTGTGGTAAAAGGGAGGCGTTCAAGGTATCATACCTTGCGCCGGCGTGGGTTTCCGTATAGGCCATGCGGAAACCCACGGCCCGGATGCCTTCCGGCCCCACCCTAGTGCTGAAATACGCACGTACGTAAGTCTGGAAGCTCCGGGCCACCGCTGGTGCGGGCCGGCAGGTATCTCTCGTATGATTGCTTGGACTTTCGTCCGTAATAGAGCAAGAGAATACTTACCATATTCCCATGGCCTAATCAACCCAAATAAACAAATACCATGAAATACCAATACATCGGAGTCGATCTGGCCAAAGAGAAGCTGGACGTGTACAGCAAGGGGAGCGGGTATGTCTCGCTCAAGAACGACGAGGCGGGCAGGCAGCGGCTGCTCGACATCGTGAAGAAGGCGGGACCGAATGCGCTGGTCGCATACGAGTCCACCGGGAACGTGTCGAAGCGCTTTGCGGGCTTCCTCTATGACCACGGGGTGACGCAAAGGTGCCTCAACGCGCGGAGGGTGTACAAGTACGCCGAGATGGCCGGAAAGTTCGCCAAAACGGACAAGGAGGACTGCCGTACGATATGCGAGTATGCGATATGGGACAAGGTGGAGCCGGACGCCCTGCACAGCAAGTTCATCCTGCGGTTGCGCGAGATGGTGTCGCTGCGCAAGAGCCTGGTGGAGAGCCGCAAGACGCTCAAATGCGCCTGCCACGGCGGGGACGAGTCTGATTCCCCGCACACCGCCAGGGTCCTTGAGGTGTTCGATGAGGAAATCCGTGCGCTGGAGAGGCGGATTGAGGCGTTCATCATGACGCACGAGACGTACGGACTGTTGCACAAGGCATTGCTCAAGGAGCCGGGGATAGGCAAGGTTGCGGCCATGACACTGATAGCCTACCTTCCAGAGCTCGGACACGTCAGCCACCGGAAGATAGCCGGCATCGCGGGACTGGCACCCAAGAACAACGACAGCGGCGAGACCATCGGCGCGCGCCACATCAAGGGCGGGCGCATGGTGCTGCGCAACGAGCTCTACATGGTGCAAATCGCAAGCATGCGCCTGAAGAGCTGGAAACTGCGCGAGTTTTACGAGAAGCTGTCGGTGAGCAAGCCTCCGCGCGTGGCCCTCATCGCCTGTTGCAGGCGCATGCTGGTGCAGCTCAACGCGAAGGTGCGCGACTGGTACCACAATGGATGCAACGGCACGTTGCCGCCGGTGGGGTCTGGGGAGGCTGCGCAAGCCTCCCCTAGGGAGTGACAGTGCCGCAGAGAGGGTTCCAAGGGGGATGAGCGAGAAGCTCTCCCCCTTGGTCGTAGGGGTCTGGGGAGATGAAATCTCCCCAGGGCGGAGGCGGTTGTCGCCCCCCCCCACGCGTGCATACGCACACGTAAGGGTGCGCGAATTTTTTTTCAAAAAAAATGCGAATTATGATTGACTCGAAAAAGGAAAGCACCCCGCCAAGGCGGGGTGCAAAAGCATAACTGCAACAGTGATGAGCCCTGCCATATGAAAGGATGCTTCAAACACGCGCCAGCGCATGCCCCGCAAGGCGGGGCATACGTAGGAACGCGCCCAAAGGGCGCGCTATATGTGGAGCCATTCCAATGGCGACTCAAAGTTAGCCCAGCGCGGAAGCGCTGGGGGTAACCACCATCCAAACGTCTCCGTACCGAACCCCGCTCTGCGGGGTGGATGACGTCTCCGGTTGCACATCTCTGGCCGCCTTTACCGACAAAATTCAAAGGAAGGGGCTTCAATTTTGGGCGATTTCCCTAACGATTGCCTATCAATGCGTAGAAAAAGACAAACTCAATCTTTGGGACACATGTGCATTCCCCGTTGATGACTGGAACCCATCGTTGACAAACGGAGACTGCAATGGTATAACACACGCATGCGCAAGATAGCTACGCTGATGTGCCTGTTGGGGATTAGTCTGGTCGCCACACAGTGCAAGACGACAAAGCCTGTCAAGGAGGAGCCGTTCGAGCCGTCCGGGGTGAAGCATGTTGAAATCAATCTTGCCACGCAGAATGGTGAGCTGATCCAGGGAGACTGCGTGGTAGCCGTGTTCCCCGTGTGCACGGGAACCAAGAGCAAGCCCACCCCCACCGGCGATTTCAGAATCATCGGCAAGGAGCGCTATCATGAATCCAACCTCTACCCGAATTCCCCCATGCCGTACTTCATGCGCTTGACCAATGACGGCATCGGCATGCACCAGGGGCCGATGCGCTCCAAGCCGTCGTCGCACGGCTGCATCCGCCTGCACAGGGGAACGGCACAGTACCTCTTCAAGGAATGCCCCGTCGGCACGCGGGTGAAGATTGTGCGGCGCGACCCGCCGCCTCCCCCCGCCCCGGAGGATAAGGACAAGAAGAAGCACTAAGCCGTGCGCCGCCTGCTGACAGTCCTGCTGGCCCTGGCCCTGGCGGCCTGCGGAGACGGCCGCAGCAGCGCGGAGCGTGCCGCCGAGCAGGGGATTGTCATTGTTGGCAACAACCAGGAGCCGCAGAGCCTGGACCCGCACATGGCCACCGCCGTGGCGGACGGCAAGATTATCTGCGCCATGCTGGAGGGCCTGATGCCCGCCGAGCATCCCGGTATGGCGGAAACCTGGGAGCTCAACGGGGATGCCTCCGTGTGGACCTTCCACCTTCGGGAGGCGCAGTGGAGCGACGGGCAGCCCGTGACCGCGCGAGACTTCGCCTATGCGTACCGCCGCCTGCTGCATCCCGACTTTGGCGGCAAGTACGCGGAGATGCTCTACCCCATCCGCAACGCGGAAGCCTACAACCGCGGGAAATGCCCGTGGGAGGAAGTGGGTGTGGAGGTGGTGGATGCCCGCACGCTGAGGCTGACGCTGGAGGGTCCCACTCCGCATCTGCCCAAGCTGGTGCAGCACTACACGTGGTTCCCGATACCCGCGCATGCGGTGGAGGCTCACGGCGGCATGCTGGACCGCCGCAGCCTGTGGACGCGCGAGGGCAACTGGGTGGGCAACGGCGCGTATGTGCTGCACGCCCACCGCTTCAACGATTACCTGGAGGTGCGCGCCAACCCGCGCTACTGGCGCGCGGCGGAGGTCCGCAACCGCGGCATCCGCTTCATGCCCATCGTCAACGGCTACACGGAAACCCGCATGTTCTTCGACGGCAAGCTGCACATCACCAACAACGTCCCCCCGGAGCTTATTGCCATGGCCAAGGAGCGGGCAGGGGAGCTGTATTGCCAAGACCCCTACTACTGCGCCATCTTCTACCGTCTGAACACCACGCGCCCGCCGCTGGACAACCCGCTGGTGCGCCGCGCGCTCTATCTGGCCATTGACCGCGATTCGCTGGTGAACGACGTGGTGCGCGGCGCGGGCACGCCCGCCTACACCTTCACCCCTCCCGGAGCTGGCTACACCCTGCCGCAGCCCGCGGATGCCACGCTCACCGAGCAGCAGCGCGAACAGATGGCGCGCGACCTGCTCGCCCAGGCGGGCTTCCCCGGCGGCAAGGGCTTCCCCAACCTGGAAATCATGACCACCTCGCGCGACGTGCAGCGCGTGATGGCGGAAACCGTGCAGTCCATGTGGGAGAAAACTCTGGGCATCCATGTGGAAATCCGCTCCTGCGAGTGGACCGCCTACAAGGCCGCCCAGCAGAACATGGAGTACGATATCTCGTCCTCATCCTGGAGCGGCGACTACCTGGACCCCGCCACCTTCGTGGAGTTGTGGCGCAGCGGCGGCGGCAACAACTGCACCGGATGGGGCAATGCCGCCTGTGACGCCGCATTGGCAGAGGCCCGCGCCGCCACCTCCGAGGCCGCCCGCACGGACGCCCTGCAGCGCGCGGAAACCACCATGCTGCAGGAGCTGCCCGTCATCCCGCTCTACTGGAGCAGCAGAACCTATCTCAAATCCGCAGACGTGCGCGGCTGGGTACCGCGCCTGCTGGACGACCACCCCCTGGACGCCGTGGAAGTGGGGCGCCAACCGCAGCCATGACACGCATGCTCCTCAAGCGTTTCGGCCAGGGCATCCTGGTGATTGTGGTGCTGCAAACCATCACCTTCTTCCTGGTGCGCCAGCTTCCGGGCAACCCCTTCCTCGGCGAGCGCAAGCTGCCCCAGCACATCATGGATCAGCTCAACAACCTCTACGGGCTGGACCAATCCGCCTGGGTGCAATACCTCAACTACTGGAAGGGTATCATCCTGCACGGCGATTTCGGGCCCTCGCTCATCCGCGAGGGCGTGCAGGTGAGCGATATCATCGCGCAGGCCTTCCCCGTATCGCTCTGGCTGGGCGTACTGGGCATGCTCATCGCCGTGGTGGCGGGCATTCCGGCGGGCATGTTGGCGGCGTACTGGCGCAACCGCTGGCCAGATGCGCTCATCATGCTGCTGGCCATGGCGGGCATCTGCATCCCCGCGTTCGTGATTGCCCCCGTGCTGGGAATCTCGCTCGGCATGCATATCCCGGGGCTCAGCGTGGCGGGATGGGACGATGCGCTGTGCGCCGTGCTGCCCGCGCTCACGCTCGGCCTGGTGAATGCCGCGTACATTGCGCGCCTCACCCGCGGCGGCATGGCGGAGGTGCTTTCTGCAGACTTTATCCGCACGGCGCGCGCCAAGGGCGTGGGTGCGGCGCGCATCCTGTTTGTGCATGCCTTGCGCAGCGGGCTGCTGCCCGCGGTGTCGTACCTGGGGCCGGCGTTTGCGGCGCTCATCACGGGTTCCTTTGTGGTGGAGAGCTGCTTCCAGGTGCCGGGCATGGGCCTGCACTTCGTCAACGCCACCACCGACCGCGACTACTTCCTGATTCAAGGGCTTGTGCTCTGCTACGGCGTGCTCATCGTGGCCGCCAACCTCGCCGTGGATATCGCCCTCGTCGCCCTCAACCCCAGACTCCGCTCCAACTCATGACCGAATACCAACAGGGAAACTCGCTCTGGAGCGATGCGCGCCGCCGGCTCATGAAGAACCGCGCCGCCGTGGCCTCCCTGGTGTTCCTGGCCCTCATGGTGCTGGCATGCTTTGTGCTGCCCCTCTTCCCCTGCATCGCCAACCCCAACGCCACGGATTTGGGCAACATCGCCGCCGGATGCAGCTGGCAGCACCTCTTCGGCACGGACCAGCTGGGGCGTGACCTGTTGGCGCGCGTGCTGTACGGCGGGCGCATCTCGCTCTTGGTGGGCGTGGTGGCCACGGTGGTGTCCTTTGCCATCGGGCTGGCTTATGGGTTGGTTTCCGGCTATGCCGGCGGGCGCGTGGATGCTTTCATGATGCGCGCGGTGGACGTGTTGTTTGCGCTGCCGTTCATCGTGCTGGTCATCGTCTTTTCATTGAGCATCGAGGAGCCGAGCAAGGAGCTGACCGCCTGGGTGCTGGATTTAACGGGCTGGAGCCGCGAAAGCGTGGCCCCCATCCTGGGGCTGGTGCCGCTCTTCGTGGCCATCGGCGCCCTCGGCTGGCTCACTCTCGCGCGTATCGTCCGCACCCAGACCATGGAAATCAAAGCGCAAGAGTATGTGCTGGCCGCGCGTTCCCTCGGCCTTGGCCACGCACGCATCCTCTTCCGCCACATCGCCCCCAACCTGCTGGGTACCGTTGTGGTCTACACCACGCTCGCCGTGCCGGGAATCATGCTCACGGAATCCACCCTCTCCTTCATCGGTCTGGGTGTGCGGGCCCCCAATTCATCCTGGGGAACGCTCATCAAGGAGGGTGCCGACCGCATGGAGGTTTCCCCGGAGCTCCTGCTTTTCCCCGCCCTCTTCTTCTGCCTCACCCTCCTCGCCCTCAATTTCCTCGGCGACGGCCTCCGCGACGCCATTGACCCCAAGTCTGCCAAGGACTGAGGCTTTTCCCTGCGATGAGCCATGCTTGTTTAATATATCATATCTGCAATATAAACGTTGACAAATATTCAGATATAGTATATAAACATATCCATGAAGGGAAAATGGCCATTGCCTGCGGGAGTAACCGCAGCCTTGCAGAAGGTGGGGCGTGATATACGGGATGCGCGCCGCCGTCGGCGTTTGACCATGGCGCTGGTGGCTGAGCGTGCCATGGTGTCGAGCGCCACATTGTCGCGCATCGAGCACGGGGATGCCGGCGTGGGGATAGGCGCCTATGCCGGAGTGCTGCATGCACTGGGGATGCTCTCCCTGCTGCGAGACGCCGTGGATTTGAGTCGCGACGAGGTGGGGCAGGCGCTCGATGTGGAACGGCTGCCCAAGCGCGTACGTATGAAATAGTGTTATGGGAGAAAACCGGATAGGCGTGTACTCGGCATTGCCCGGCAGCGGAACTCCCATCCGCGTGGGAACGTTGTGGAGCGGCGGCAATCGCGGGCGCGAGACCGCCCGGTTCGAGTACGACTCCGCGTGGATTGCCCACCCGCAGGGCTATGCGCTGGAGCCGGCCCTGCCGCTGGTGCGCGGTGTTCAGTTCACCCCGCGAGGATTGTTCGGCAGCATGGCGGATTCCGCGCCTGACCGTTGGGGGCGCACCCTGATGAAGCGGGCGGAGGCTGCGCGCGCACGGGTGGAGGGTGTGCCGCCCCGCCGCCTTTCAGAGGCAGACTACCTGCTGCGTGTGAACGATGAGGCGCGGCAGGGAGCCCTGCGGTACAGCCAGGATGATGGAGCGAGCTTTTTGGACAACGATGTTGCGCGCGCCGTTCCTCCGCTGGTGGAGCTGCGCAGGCTGCAGCATGCTGTGGACAGCACGGTGGAGGACAATCCCACGGATGAGGATTTGCGGCTGTTGCTGGCTCCCGGTTCATCGCTCGGTGGAGCCTGGCCCAAGGCGTGTGTGCGGGATGAGCGGGGACGTCTCTGCATAGCCAAGTTCTCGCGCGTGGACCAGGAGTATGATGTGGTGGCGTGGGAGGCCGTGGCGCTCAGCCTTGCGCGGGCCGCCGGCTTGAACGTGCCGCCCTTCCGCCTGGAGACCCAGCAGGTCGGCGGCAAACGCCGCCATGTCCTGCTGGTGGAGAAGTTCGACCGAGGCGCGGCCGGGGAACGCATCCCGTACATTTCCGCCATGACCATGCTGGATGCGGACGACGGTGAGCGCCGCAGCTACCTGGAGCTGGTGCAGGGTATGCTTCAGCACTGCATCCAGCCCCGGCGCGATTTGCCTGAACTGTGGCGGCGAGTGGCTTTCAGTCTCATGGTGTCCAATACGGACGACCACTTGCGCAACCACGGGTTCCTGCGCCTGCAACCCGGGGGTTGGGGCCTTTCCCCGCTGTTCGATGTCAATCCCACCCCGCCGGATGTTTCCCTGCGGGTGTTGACCACCCCGCTCACGCCTGATGGCGGGGATGCAACCCGCGCCGCCCTCATGGAATGTGCAGGGCAGTTCTATTTGCGCGGGCAAGAAGCCATGGACGCGTGGCGGCAAATCGAACAGGCCGTTGCCGGTTGGCGCACGGTCGCGGCGGGCTTCCGCATTCCCAAAAGGGAGCAGGAGCGTATGGCCGCAGCCTTTTTCCTTGCCTGAGCGGGCGGTTGCGCCTACAATAGGGGCATGGCGCGTGAGAGCAAGCAACTACCTGATATTCGGGACGCCCTGAGCGACTATTTCGGCTTCGATTCCCTGCGCTCGGGGCAGGACGAGGTGGTGGAGGCCGTGATGGCGGGGCGGGACGCGCTGGCCATCATGCCCACGGGCGGCGGCAAGTCCCTCTGCTACCAGCTTCCCGCATTGTGCAGGGAGGGTGTCACCGTGGTGGTTTCCCCGCTCATCGCGCTGATGAAGGACCAGGTGGACGCGCTGCAGGCGCGCAACATCCCCGCCGCCGCCATCAATTCATCCCTGGGGGATGAGGAGTACCGCCAGGTGATGGCCGCCTTCCGCCACGGCGAGCTGAAAATCATCTATGTGGCGCCGGAACGCTTCTCGCAGCCGGGCTTCATGAACACGCTGCGCAGCCAGCAGATATCCCTGCTGGCGGTGGACGAGGCTCATTGCCTGAGCCAATGGGGGCATGATTTCCGCCCGGACTACCTGCGGCTGGGACGCGCGCGCCGGGAACTGGGCTACCCGCAGACCATCGCCCTCACCGCCACCGCCACGGAGGCCGTCCGCAACGATATCCTCTCCACTCTGGAGCTGCGCGACCCCGCCGTCATCATCAGCGGCTTTGAACGCCCGAACCTGGATTTCAAAATCTCCCGCTGCGACACGCACGACGACAAGTACAAGCGTATCCAGGCGGTGGTGGAACAGTGGAAAACAGGTATCATCTACTGCTCCACCCGCAAGAGCGTCATCCGCGTCTTTGAGGAGCTTTCACTCCGCCGTATCAACGCCGTGGCCTACCATGCCGGCATGACCGACGAGGAACGCGAGTTCTCCCAAAACGCCTTCATTTCCGGCCGTGCAGACGTGGTGGTGGCCACCAACGCTTTCGGCATGGGAATCGACCGCTCGGACGTTCGCTTCGTCATCCATTTCGACATCCCCGGCAGCGTGGAGGCATACTACCAGGAGGCGGGCAGGGCAGGGCGCGACGGCAAAACCGCCGTGTGCGAGCTGCTCTTCAACCATGTGGACCTCAAGACGCAGGAGTTCTTCTACGAGGGCAGCAACCCGCCCGTGCAGACCATCCGCATGCTCTACAACCTGCTCTGCCTGCGTTGTGATGCGGAGACGCACGAGCTGCTGATGCCCATCGATGCCCTGGCTGCGGAGCTGGACGGAGCCAAGAACTCCATGTCCGTCAGCTCCGCCCTCTCCGTGCTCATCCACGCCGGCGCCGTATCCCGCTTTGATGTCCCCGGCACCAACACCCGCGGCACCCGCGTCACCGACCCCACCCGCCGCTTTCAGGATTTGGGAATCGACCGTGAGGCGCTGGAGGAAAAGGCCGCGCGCGACCACGCGAAAATCGATGCCATCACGCGCTACGCCTACAGCAGCGGCTGCCGCCAGAAGTGGATACTGGACTATTTCGGCGAGACGGGGAGCGCCCCCTGCGGGCATTGCGACCAGTGCCGACCTGCGGAGACCTTGGATGCGGATGAGCTGCAGGATGCGGAAAAGACCATTCTCCTGAAGGCGCTTTCCGGTGTGGCGAGGGCATCCCGCCGCCTGGCGGACGGCACGTGGGAACCTATCTACGGCAGGGGAAAGATTATGGACATGCTGCGCGGTGCCAAGAACGCCAACATGCACCGCTTCCTCACGGAACTCTCCACCTACGGCATCCTCCGCGAGCTGACGGATGCCCGCATGAAGGCGCTTTTCCGCGCCATGCACGAGGCCGGACTCCTCCAGACCAGCGGCGGGGAGATGCCTCTCGTCACCCTTTCTCCCAAGGGGGACGACGTGATGTACGGCAGGCAGCCTGCCATCCTCTCACGCGCCGGATGGGCCGCGCCGCAACCCGCCCAGCGCACCGCCGGGCATGCGCGCAACAGGGCTTTTGTCCACGCTTCCTCGCCGGATGAAGAACTGCTGGAGCGCCTCAAAGAGCTGCGCCGGGACATAGCCGCGGACCACCGCATCCCCGCCTACCGCGTCATGTCCAACGATGCCCTGGAGAGCCTGGCCATGCACAAGCCCACCACTCGTGAGGCCGCCCTGGAGCTCAAGCTCAAGGGCGTGGGCCCGTTCACCGCCAAACGCTACCTTGCACGCTTCACCGCACTCATCGGGGACTATCTCGGCAAATAACTCGCGGCGCGGTCGCATTTCACTGTTGACGCGCCGCCGTGCCTCTGGTACACTCTCCTCTAATACCGCGCATGCGGCAGTCAATTTATCAACAATACATATATGACACCTGCAACATTCAATTGCACCGTACTCCGCGACGGCCACCAGTCCCTGGCCGCCACCCGTATGTCCACCGAGCAGATGCTCGAAATCGCGCCCATCCTGGACACCATGGGCTTCTCCGCCCTGGAAACCTGGGGCGGCGCGTCCATTGACGCCGGCCTGCGCTTCCTGGGCGAGCTGCCGTTCGACCGCCTGGACACGCTGAAGCGCCTGGCTCCCAAGACCCCGCACATGATGCTGCTGCGCGGCCAGAACATGGTGGGCTACACCAACTACGCGGACGACGTGGTGGAAGCCTTTGTGAAGATGAGCGCCAAGCACGGCATGAACATCTTCCGTATCTTCGACTGCCTCAACGACCCGGAGAACATGCGCACCTCCATCCGCGCCGCCAAGGAGGCCGGATGCACCGCCCACGGCACCATCTGCTACACCACCTCTCCCGTCCACAACCTGGAATACTTCGCCAAGCTGGGCAAGAAGATTGCCGAGATGGGCGCGGACGGTATCGTCATCAAGGACATGGCCGGCCTGATTCCCCCCAGTGAGACCGCCAAGCTGGTGGAGACCCTCAAGAAGGAGGTGGGCCTGCCCGTGTGGATCCACACGCACGAGACCGCCGGTCTGGGCGCCGCCACCTATGTGGCCGGCATCAATGCCGGTGCGGATGCCGTGGACGTGTCCATTTCCCCGTTTGCCAACGGCACGGGCCAGCCGGACTGCATGCGCATGCTCGCCCTGCTCAACGGGTACGACCGCTGCCCGGTGGTGGCGGACGACTTCCGCGACAAGCTCACCAAGATTTCCGGCATGCTCCAGCCCGTCTACGAGAGCCTTTCCCGCTTCACCAACCACCGCAACGAGATTGTCAACAGCGATACGCTGCGCTACCAGGTGCCCGGCGGCATGCTCTCCAACTTCCGCAACCAGCTCAAGGAGATGAACATGACCGACAAGTTCGAGGAGGTGTTCGCGGAAATCCCCGTGGTTCGCAAGGCCCTGGGCTGGATTCCGCTGGTCACCCCCACCTCCCAGATTGTGGGCGTGCAGGCCATGATGAACGTCAAGTTCGGCCGCTGGAAGAACATCACCCCGCAGTGCGCGGACGTGGCGCTCGGCTACTACGGCCACACCCCCGCCCCCGTGGACCCCGAACTCCAGGCCCTCTGCGCCAAGAAGATGGGCAAGGACCCCATCACCTGCCGCCCCGCCGACCTCATCAAGCCCGGCATGCAGGATCTGCGCGACAAGCTTACCGCCAAGGGTATCCCCGCCACGGACGAGAACTGCGTGATCTACGCCATGTTCCCGCAGCAGCTTGAGGACTACTACGCCGGCAAGCGCCCGGAGCCCCCCACCGCTCCCGCCAAGCCCGCAGCCCCCGCCAAGCAGGAGAACTACGGCGCTCCCGTCGCCCTCTCCTCCGTTGGCGTCTCTGCCGCCATCTCCGGCCGCCAGATGAAGCTCAACATCCTCGGCAAGGTCTACGACGTCCAAATCGAGGAGGTGTAAGACACCGGGACCTCCCGTTTTCAAAGCCCGCCAGGCCTCTCGCTTGGCGGGCTTTTGCTGCACTTTCCCCCATGGAGCCGCAGATTTTTTTGCCGCTTTTTTTTCATTTTCCTTCAGCATTTTTCCGATTGAGTGCTTAATGGGGATAGAGTACAATGAAAACGGCCATGAAATACGCTATGATCACCGCTGCCTTTGCCGTAGCCGCCATGGGACAATCCCTAGCGGAAGATACCGGGAGCATCAACATACCCGTGCTTCAAGACACCGCTGCGCGTGGTGATGCCGAAGCCCAGAACGAATTGGGTACACGCTATGCGCAGGGCCATGGCGTGACGAAGAATTTGGATATAGCCGCCATGTGGTACCGCAAGGCGGCAGAGCAGGGGTTCTCAGAGGCCCAGCTCAACCTCGGTGCCGCCTATTGCTATGGAGAAGGCGTGCCCAAGGATTCGCAGGAAGGAATCAAGTGGATTCGCAAGGCTGCGGAGCAGGGGCTGCCCCAGGCCCAGCATGCATTGGGTGTCATCTACACACTGGGCGACGGCGTGTCCAAGGATCCGCAGGAAGGCGCCAAGTGGATTCGCAAGGCCGCCGAGCAGGGGGTGGCCGCAGCCCAGCTCATCCTGGGTTCCGCCCATCGCACGGGCGACGGCGTGCCCAAGGATTCGCAGGAGGCGGCCAAGTGGATTCGCAAGGCCGCGGAGCAGGGAAACGATGCTGCCCAGCTCGGTTTGGGTGTGCTCTATATGCAGGGGGAAGGCGTGCCCAAGGATCCGCAGGAAGGAATCAAGTGGATTCGCAAGGCCGCGGAACAAGGGCTGGCCGGGGCGCAAAGCGCCCTCGGAATGGCGTACGATGATGGCTGTGGCGTGGAAAAGAACGTTCAGAAAGCCCTTGCGTGGTACCGCAAGGCTGTGGAGCAAGGGGATGCAGAGGCGCAGTTCGCCCTCGCTACCCATTACTTTGATGGCGAGGGCGTGCCCCGGAACCCGCAGGAAGGCTTCAGGTTGATGCATTTGGCCGCGGAGCAGGGGCTGCCCGGAGCCCAGAGCGCAATCGGTCAAGCATACGACAACGGCTATGGCGTGGACAAGAACGCCCAGGAAGCTTTTGCGTGGTACCGCAAGGCTGCCGAGCAGGGAGAGGCTGAGGCGCAGTTCCGTCTCGGCATCCACTATCATTTGGGCGAGGGTGTTCCACAGAATTACCAGGAAGCCGTCAAGTGGATTCGCCTGGCTGCGGAGCAGGGGTATGCCGATGCCCAGTATTGCCTGGCCGTGTACTACATACAAGGCTGCGGCGTGGAGCAGGATAAGCGGCATGGTGCCGAATTGTTGCTCAAGGCTGCGGAAAACGGCAGCCAAAAGGCCATCGACCTTGTGAAGGAGTTGGAAAAGGCCGGAGGGAACCAATGATTGGCGGCAACAGGGGGATGGCCGAAACCTGTAAATCCTGAATATTTGTTGATTTTCAGGAGAAATTTCGTTCAGGGTAACAAAGGGCGTGCCCTCGCGCGCGCCCAACGCGCGATTATGCTTGCAATCAGCGGGCGGCGCGTGGTAAATTATTCTTAATCTGTCATGTTGGAAGCACGCAACATCTGTCTGGAGGTGGAAGGAGAGGAGGAACCCCTCTTCCTTCTCAATGATATCAACTTCTGCGTCCCCAAGGGCCATTTCATGGCCATCGTGGGACCGTCTGGCTGCGGCAAGACCACGCTGCTCAAGTCCATTGCCGGCATCATGGCCACCACGTCCGGCTCCTTCATCTGGCAGGGGCGCGATTTGGCGGAGGATGGCGACTTCAAATCCTATGAGATAGGCTATGTTCCGCAGTTCAGCATTGCGTACGACGAGTTGACGGTGGATGAGAGCATCGAGTGCGCCGCCCGCCTGCGCGTGAAGGGCGATGAGGACGAAATCAACGACCTCATCGATTCCGTGCTGGAGGAAACCGGGTTGGCGGAGATTGCAGACCGTCAGGTGAAGCGCCTTTCCGGCGGCCAGAAGCGCCGCCTTTCGCTGGCCATGGAGCTGGTTTCCAGTCCCCGCATCCTGCTGTGCGACGAGGTGACGAGCGGGCTTGACCCGCGCTCCGAGCAGGAGATTGTGGAGCTGCTGCACAATCTGAGCCGCAAGGATGGCCGCATTGTCATTTCCGTGACCCACAGCCTGGCGCAGCTGGACCTGTACGACAGCATCATGGTGCTGGTGAAGGGCAACCTGGCCTACCACGGCTCCCCCAATACCATGATTCACTACTTTGGCGTGCCTCATGTGGAGGACGTCTACCCGCAGCTCGGCCTCCGCGAGCCGGTGGAATGGAGCCGCAGCTGGCTCAAGCACCGCAGCGACTACTACCGCCGCATGGAGATGGAACATCTGGAGAAGTACCGCCAGATGGGGGTGGATCCCCCGCCCGCAGTGGAGGAGGACGACGAGGAGGAAGAGGACACGCCCTCCTTCCTCTGCCAGTTCTTCAACCTGCTGAAGCGCCGTTTCACCATCCTGATGCGCGACCGCACGCAGCTGGTGCTGCAGCTGGCCATGATTATCGTCTTCCCCATCCTGGTGGCGCTGTTCTCCAGCAAGGGGCAGGAGCAGCTGCATAACCTCACGGACCAGGCCAGCAACGACATCGCGGCCGAGGTGCAGCAGCAGCAGAGCATTGCCGAAACCCGCGCCAAGGTGGGTTCCGCGCAATCCGGCATCATCATGTTCGAGGTCATCCTGCTGGGGCTGATGGGCTCCAACAACTCATCCCGCGAGATTGCCGGCGAGCGCCTCATCATGGAAAAGGAGAAGTTCGGCGGCACCAAGACCTCCGCGTACATCACCTCCAAGCTGGTGTACCTGGCGGTGCTGGTGCTGGTGCAGAGCCTCTGGATGTACCTCTTTGTGCAGTATTTCTGGCCGCTACGCGGCGACACCTTCAACCATCTGGGCTTCCTGCTGCTGGCCAACGCGGCCATGACCACCGTGTGCCTGGGCATCTCCGCCAACTGCAAGAACCCGGACCAGGCGTCCCTGTTGAGCATTTACCTGGTGGGCTTCCAGTTGCCGCTTTCCGGTGCGGTGCTGGCTCTGCCCACCATGATTGAGAGCATCACCCAGCCGTTCATCTCCGCCTACTGGGCCTGGAGCGGCAGCGTGATGGGCCTGGACAACGATGTGCTCAAGGCCGTCAACGGCATTGTGCAGACCTCGTTCTCCCCCATCTCCCTGTGCCACTGGGTGCTCATCGCGCATATCATCGTGGGCATCGCCCTGGCGTACATCGGCGCCAAGCGTGAACGCTGGGAGTGATAACGACAACCTTGGAAACACATTACCCCATTTCAATATATGGCAAGACGCAAAAGCAAAGGAAACAAGAAAGGCGTGAACCCCACCGCCGTGATCATCGGCGCGGTGGCGGCTGTGCTGCTGGGCATCCTGGCCTTCGCCGGTGGCGGCTCCAAGCGCGTGGCTGACAACAACTCGCGTAATTTCAGCATTGCAGACTACCGCACGGATGCTTCCCGCTACACCAACAACCGCTACTCCATAGAGGGCAGGGTGGAGAACATCGAAACTCTCGGCAACGACCGCCTCATCGCCATTTCCATCCCCGGCAACAACCAGGAGCGCCTGCCCCTGCTGGTGCGCAGCGGTGTGGCGCAAGGCGTGAACCTGACGCGCGGCGACAGCTTCCTCTTCGAGGTGGAATGCTGCACCGGGCATGACGACAACCAGAAGGAAATCAAAGGCGTGCTTGTGGTGCGCCGCGTGGAGACCAAGTGATGAAAACGTTTTACACAGTAGTACTGCTTCCCCTGATGTTCGGCGTTCTGGATGCCCAGATGGAGCCGGGCAACTATGCCATTACCCCGGATCTTTCCGGCAACCACGGCAACAACAAAGCCAACAACAAGAAGCCCCGCAGCTCCCAGTCCAAGAAGGCCCGTGATTCCAGGGCCGATGATGAGGAATACGATGACGAGGATGAGAGTGACAGCCGCTCCTCCCGACGTCGCGGTTCAAGTGGCGGTTCCGGTACCACCGACAGCGGCGAGCCGGAGAACCCCCGCCTCATGGGCTTGGAAATTCCGCTGCTGGACCCTGCGTCCGACACGGTCACCTACAACGGCGGCAAGTTTGATGTGGGCAACAACGCCTTGGTGCGTGCCCGCTTTGAGAAGTACCTGCAGCAGAACCCCGACGACTCCGCGGAGGCCAAGCGCTACCGCGAGCGTATGGATGACTTGCTGAAGCTCACGCAGAACAACGCGCGCCAGCACGCGGAGGTGGGCAGCCAGACCCTGCTGCAAATCGGCCGCGGGCTGTATGAAATCAACACGTACTCCGGGGATGCGGGGCAGTCTGCCACGTTGGCCAGCGCCATTGCCTCCGCACTTGCCGTGCAGTACGCCAACGTTGCTCGAGAGAAGAAGAATGAGCAGCTCACCAAGGAAATCGACAAGCTGGTGCGCGATACCAATATCAAGCAGACGCGCAACGAGAACCGCCCCTCCAAGGAGGTGGGTACCGGCCGCCAGCGACACCGCCAGCAGGACACCGGCAAGTCCAATTCCTTCCTCATTGCCGAGCAGACCGCGGAAATCGCCACCAAGAAAGGCAGCAAGATGAAGAACGATGCCGACAGCGTGGCCGCTCTGGAGGGCGCCAAGATCAACTATCAGGCCACCCTGGTTTCCTTCCTCTTCCAGCGCCGCTTCGAGCACGCCCTCATCGGCAGCTTCGCCTACCGCCACATCTTCCGCGAGGGCGACAACAAGCTCAACATCAAGAAGGATTCCCAGGCTGCCAAGGTCTTTGAGAACGGCGCCGGCCTGCCGCCCACCATCAACAGCATCGCCGCCCTCGCCGCCAATGCCAGGCGCGAGGTGGACCAGAACATGGAGGCCGTTACCAACCTCCTTGCCCAGAACAAGCTCGCAGAGGCCACCCAGCACCTTATCGAGGCCGTCGCCATCGGCGAGTACATGCCCAGCGTCGCCACCTTCCCCACGGAGAGCCGCCGCCGCATCGCCGAGTTCTGGACGCTGCGCAAGCGCTCCCTCACCGCCCTCAACGCCCGCGACTACGGCACGCTGGAGGAAATTGCCGACAAGATGAAGGCGCTGGACGCTGACTTCGACGATTCTCTGGTGCGCACATACTGCGACGGCCGCAAGCTGCAGAGCGACATGTGCCTGCGCAACGCCCGCAAGGCCTTTATGAGCGGCGACGAGGAGGCCGCCACCGAGTACGCGGAGCAGGCCGCCCTCATCTGGCCGCGCAACCCCAACCTCAAGGAGATGCAGAAGGAGGTGATGAAGCTCGACAACAACGATGCCACCATCAACGAATTCAAGAGCCTCCTTTCCCGCCACCAGTATCGCACCATCTACGATGAGCGCAGCAAGTTCAAGGTGGTGGCCATCGACCCCGAGCTGGAGAAGCAGTACGAGGACTGCGTGATGCTCATCGGCACCATTGATGCCATGCTCGCGCAGATTGACGTGGCCGCCAAGCAGGACAAGAAGATGGGCCCCTGCATGGCCTATGAGATGCTGTTGGACTTCCAGGAGAAGGACGCCCGCTACGCGGAGGATTCCGCGTTCAAGGACGCCGTGGTGCGCTTCAAGGTGGACGCGCAGGAGTTTGTGAAGGCGCTGGACGAGGCGAAGGTGCAGGAGGACCGCCGCGAGTACGGCTCTGCGCTCGCCAACTACTACCGCGCACAGTGCCTCTGCCTGCCCTCCAACCGCGCCAAGGAAGGTATCGACCGCATCTCCCAGCTCATCCTGGCTGCCAAGTTCCCGCAGTGATGCCTCGGCATGCCGTCACCCGCTTTGCCCCAACGCCCAGCGGCCCGCTGCACGTGGGGCATTTGCTGGCCGCGCTGGAGGCCCGGCGTGTGGCAGACGAGCTGGGCGGTGCATGCCTGCTGCGCATCGAGGACATCGACCTCCGCTCGCGCGACCCGCAATGGGTGGAGCTCATGCATGAGGATTTGGCGTGGCTCGGCCTGCGCTTCGATGGCGAGGTGATGTACCAGACCCGCCGCTTTGATGCCTATGCCGCCGCGCTGGAAAAGCTGCGCGGCATGGGGTTGCTCTACCCCTGCTTCTGTAACCGTGGGGATATCCGAGCCCATGTGGCGGAATCCGGACGCGCCCCGCACGCCACCCTCGGCTACCTCTACCCCGGTACCTGCAAGCACCTGCCGCCGGATGAGGTGCAGCGCCGCCTGGAAGCCGGGGATGCCCATTGCTGGCGCATCGACATGGAGCGCGTGCAAGATCTCATCGGCTGCCCGGAGTGGCATGATACCTACCGCGGCACCCAGCGCTGCGTGCCTACGGAATACGGCGATGTGGTGCTCGCTCGCAAGGAGCTTCCCTCCAGCTACCACCTGGCCGTGGTGGTGGACGACGCCGCGCAGGGGGTCACCCACGTCACCCGCGGGGAGGATTTGTTTGATGCCACGCACATTCACCGCGCGCTGCAGGGCGTACTCGGTCTTCCCACCCCGGAATACATGCACCACGCATTGTTGCGCGACAACGAGGGCAAGCGCCTGGCCAAGCGCGACGGCGCTCGCTCCCTGCTATCCCTGCGCCAAGCCGGCTACACGCCGCAGCAGGTTATGGATTCCCTCCGCGCGGCCCTGCAAAACGGCGGCATCTGGGTGTGTTGAACGCACCCGTTCCATTTTTTTTCAGAAAGGAAAATAAAACGCGCGCACTCCCGCGCCTACTTTTGTGAAGGGAGACGTAAACCTCATGAGTCACAAGTTTTCATTGATGTCTTTGCTGGTGTTGGGTGCCATGGCTTTCATGGTGCAGGATGCATCCGCAAGGATTGTTGTGAGCGGTAATACCAACCCTGGCGACCGCAACCGCGTGCATCCTGGCAGGTACATCCCGGGCGGCAATCTGCCCGTGTACAGACCTGTCTGCCCGCAGCGCCGGGTGGTGCCGCCTCCCGCGCCGCGTCCGCGCTACTGCCCTCCGGCACCGCGGCCCAAAGTAAAAAGCCCTGACCGGTACACGGCTGACGGCTATCTGAAGCCGAGTACCAAGAAGCCGCACCGCGTTCAGGATGGTCCCCTTCGGTCTCGCCGTTGAGAGAGAGGTTAGAGACTGAAGTTCTAGCCTAGCCACACACACATAAGGCGAAGCCCCGCTCATTCGTGAGCGGGGCTTTTTTTATCGCTGCTGCGGGCAAAGAGGATGCACAGCTCGTAGAGCAGGTACATGGGCAGCGCCATGATGAGCATGGTTCCCGGATCCGGCGCGGGCGCCAGCACGAGCGCGAGCGACATGCACCCCACCAGCGCGTATGCCCGCGTGCGCCGCATGATATCATAGGACAGCACGCCCAGGCGGATGAGCGGAACCACGATGACCGGAAGCTCGAAGATGACGCCGAACACCAGAATGAGCTTGGCGGCGAAGGTGAGGTAGTAGCCGATGCGCCAATCGTTGGCTATTCCCATGTCCTGGGAGTAGTTGAAGAAGAAGGAGAGTACCCGCGGCAGCACCAGGAGGTACGAGAACACGCAGCCCCCCAGGAACAGAAGGAAGCCCCATGCCAGGCATTTGTACACCAGCCGCCGCTCGTGCTCCAGCAAGCCCGGCACTACAAAGCGCAGAAGAAAGTACATCATTACGGGAAATGATACAATCAGCCCGCAGAAGAAGGCCAGGCTCAGGGAGAGCATGAACGCCTCCCCCGGCTGGAATGCCCCCATCAGGCGGCTTCCGGTGCGGGCATCGTCCACGGGTGTCAGGGTGGCTCCGCTTTCATGCAGTTCCCGTTGCAACGGGGTGCGCAGCATGCTGTCCGCCTGGTCCGGCGGCAGGACGCTTGCGGCGCGGAGCAGGGGAACGGCCTCTGCCAGCTCGCGCTGGCGCGGGGTGAGCTGCGCGGCGAATTGCTGCCGCTCCTGCGGCGGCAGGGCAGGCATGATTTCCGCGGCGCTGCGCGCGGTGCGCCAATCGGCGGCATCCACGCCGGAGGGCAGGGTGGTGGCCTCGTACTGTACAGCCAGCTGCTTCACGGGGCGCGTGAGCACGGCCATCACTTCATCCGTAAAGCAGAAGCAGAGCGCCATGCCCGCCAGCAGCGCCAGCAGCATGGCTATCAGCGTGCGCCGGAACTCCTCCAGGTGGTCCAGCAGCGTCATATCCTCCCCGCCCGGTGCGCTGGGACGCAGTTTCATCAGCTGGCGCAGGAAAATCATCTCAGGAGCGGGGTGGTGGGTATGGCAGCCAGCAATTCGCGGGTGTAGGGGTGCTTCGGTTCGCGGTACAGGGCGTCTGAATCCGCTGTTTCCACTATCTTGCCCAGGTGCATCACTCCCACGCGGTCCGACATGTGGCGTACCACCGCCAGATTGTGCGAGATGAACAGGTACGCCAGCCCCAGCTCCTGCTGCACGTCCAGCAGCAGGTTGAGCACCTGCGCCTGTACTGACACGTCTAGCGAGCTGGTCGGCTCGTCCAGCACCAGCAGCTTGGGCTCCAGCACCAGCGCGCGTGCAATGCCGATGCGCTGCCGCTGGCCGCCGGAAAACTCGTGCGGGAATTTGTCCGCAGCGGATGCGGGAAGCCCCACCAAATCCAGCAGCTTCAGCATCTGCTCCTCGCGCGATGCGCGCGTGCCGATGCCCGCCACCTCCAGGGGTTCCGCCACCAGCTGCCGCACATCCATGCGCGGATTCAGAGAATCAGCCGGATCTTGGAACACCATTTGCAGATGGCGGCGCAAGGGGCGCAGGCGCGCGGTGGAAAGGTGCGTGATGTCACGCCCCATCAGGCGGATGATGCCGGATGTCGGTTCCAACAGCCGCAGGATGCAGCGCGCAAGCGTGCTCTTGCCGCACCCGCTCTCGCCCACCAGCCCCAGCGTTTCACCCGGCGCAATGGCCAGCGACACGCCGTCCACGGCTTTCATCACGCCCTTGGCGCGGGAAAGGACGCCGTGTCCCCCCGCGGGAAAGTGCATGCAGAGGTTCTCCACCTCCAGGATGTTTTGCTCCGTGGCCATCTACTGCGGGGCATTCTACCACGCCTCGCGCGGAATGACAATTTCCAATTGTCAACGCGCAGGCAAGATACGCAGGTAATCGCGGGAGCGGCCTCGTCAGTGGACGAAGGGTGCCAAAGCCTGCAGCAGGGTTTCAGACCCATAGCATTCCTTGTCCAGCACCGTTGCCATGGCCGTACGGAGCTCCGCCATGGCGGGTTTGGCTTGCGCTGCAAACAGCGCGCGCTGCGCCGCAGCGGCATCTGGTGCAAGCTGCGGCAGGTTCTTGGATGCCTGCATCAGCTCCTTGTTGCGCGCCACAAGCTCCGTCACCTTGGGAGCGGCGGCATCCGCCGTGGCGGTGTCGGTGATGCCCTTGAGGGTTTCCGTGAGTTTGTTGACGTTGGCAATGAGATCTTTCACGAAGGCGGCGTGCTGTGCCTCCGGCGTGGTGGCTTCCGCTGTGGGTGCGGCTGCGGGTCCCTGCGCTTCGGCTGACATGCAGAGAAGCATGCCCGTGACAATGATGGTTGCTATCTTCATGATAAAAAATCCAAAGTGATTGCTCGTATTTTGCACCTCACCCCTCTGCCGGTCAAGAAAGAAAAGGGGCATGCCGAGTGCGCGGCATGCCCCATGGATTGATATAAAACGAGATATATGTTTTAGTTGGCATCCACCGGTGCGCCGTCCTGCGGGCCGGGACCAACGGCAACGATGGTGGAGAGGGCGGCCTCCAGCTCCTTGCAACCGTAGCATGCGGGATCCATCATCATGAGCACGGCCACCTTGCCCAGACCCTGGGCGATGGTTTCCTCCGCGCCGCTCTGCTTGATCTTCTCGGAGATGGCCTGCTCGATTTCGGAGCTGGGCTTGCCGAGGACCTTGGCTTCCTCCTCCACGGCCTTGATTTCGTCGAGGGCGGCCTGCACCTGGGGCACGGCTGCTTCGGCGGTGGCCTTGTCGGTCACGGGCTCCACGGCCTTGCCAAGCTCGGTGATGGCGGCCACCTGGCGTTCCATCAGCTGGGAGTACTTGGCCAGCTCGGCGGAGTCCGCAAATGCCGGGGCTACCATGACCACGGCGGCGAATACTGTAGCAATTGCGTTCTTAATCATATTTGGGTATGGGGTGGGGTGTTACTGCTGCACGGGGGCGAGGATGGCGGAGGGAGCCTCTTCCACGTCGTCTTCTTCATCGTATTCCTGATTGTATGCAGGCTGCGGGGCGGGGGCGGGAGCCGCCTGGGGCTGGGCCTCGGGCTGAGCCTGCGGCTCGGCGGCGGGCTGTTCCTCTGCGGGCTGGGCTTCCTCCTGAATTTCCTCCACGGTCACAATCTTGGCAAGCGTGTTGGAGAGGGCTTCAGAGCCGTACAGGGCGGGCTCTGCCTGCAGCAGGGCTTCCAAGATGTCGGAGAGCGTGTTGATTTCTTCGGTCTGTGCAATTTGCACGCCCACAAAATCCGCCAGCTCGTCGGAGTTCTCTGCCAGGTCGTACAGCGGCAGTATGGTGGCAATCACCTGCTCCGCCTGCGGGGCGGCGGCATTGGCAGATGCCAGGTCGTGTACGCCTTCAAGCACGGTGGCCAGGTTGCGGTAGCCCGCCAGAATGGCGTCTGCCGTCTGCTGGGCGGCGTTGTTCTGGGGATTGACTGCCTGGGGCTGCGGCTGGGGTTCCGGCTGCTGCACCTCGGGCTGGGGCTGCGGCTGGGGTTCCGGTTGAGCCTGAGGAGCCGGCTGCTCGGTGAGCTGTCCATGGTGAATGGTGACCACGGGAGCCAGGGCCTTGAGCATGGCCTCGGAGCCATAGCAGGGATTGGTGTTCATGAGCATGGGCATGAGCGCGTTCACCTGCGCCTGGCGCATGGCCTCGATGTCCTGCACGAAGTCCGGGGCGTACCCCGCAAGGTCGTTGAGCAGCTTGAGCTGCACGATGATTTCTCCCACCTCGCGGGCGGCGGCATCCGCGCTTGCCTTGTCGGTGATGCCTTGCAGCACGTCCACAAGGGCATTGGTGGTGATTCCCATCTGGTTGATGATGCTCTGGGCGGCGGAGATGGGTACATGCTTCTGCTGTTGCTGGGCGGGCTGGGGCTGCACGGGCTGCTGGGCAATCGCCGGCATGCATGCGAGCGCTGTCAGTGTCAGGATGGTTTGGGTCTTCATAATGTGAAAACGATGGATGTTGATATGTTGCTATTCTGCGCGGCTTTCCGTTGGATGTCAAGCAGATAACGCGTTTACAGCTCCACTTCGCGAATCCAGCCTTCCGGACCCTCGATGCGTCCGTACTGGATACCGGTGAGCGTGTCGTACAGCTTCTGGCACACAGGCCCCATCTTCTCCATGCCGCTGGGCAGTAGGATGTCCTTGCCGTGGTCGTGGATGCGACCCACCGGGGAGAGTACCGCCGCCGTGCCGCACAGGCCGCATTCCGCCATGTCGTGCAGCTCGCTGAGCTTGATGTGGCGTTCCTCCACTTCCATGCCCAAGATGTAGGCGGCCACGTGCATGAGCGAGCGGCGGCAGACGGAGGGCAGGATGGTGCTGGATTTGGGTGTGACGAGCTTGCCGTCCTTGGTGATGAAGATGAAGTTGGCACCGCCGGTTTCCTCCACGTAGGTGCGCGTGGCGGAGTCGAGGTAGAGGTTCTCGGTGAAGCCGAGCTTGTGGGCCTCATCGATGGCGTAGAGGCTCATGGCATAGTTGAGGCCGGCCTTGATGTGGCCGGTGCCGTGGGGCGCCGCGCGGTCGAAGTCCGTCACGCGGATGCTGATGGGCTTGGCACCGCCGCGGAAGTACGGGCCGGCGGGCGTGCCGAACACGCGGAACTGGAACTCAGAGGCCGGGCTCACCCCCAGTACCGCGTTCGTGCCGAACATAAACGGGCGCAGGTAGAATGATGCCCCCGTGCCGTACGGCGGCACATAGTCCGCATTCGCTCGAACGGTTTGCAGGATGGCGTCCACGAACTGATCCTCCGGGAAGGGCGGCATCACCAGACGGCGGGCGGATGCCACCATGCGCGCCGCATTCAAGTCCGGACGGAAGGTGACCAGGCGGCCGTCCACCGTGCGATAGGCCTTCAGACCCTCAAAGATGGTCTGCGCGTACTGCAGCACGCCGGCGGACTCGCACAGCGTCACGGTGCCGTCCTCCGTGAGGCAGCCGGCATCCCAAGCCCCGTCCTTGTAGTTGGAGACGTAGCGCTTGGGTGTTTTGATGTATCCGAAACCGAGGTTCTTCCAATCGATGTTTTCCATGGCAAAATACTGTGGTGAAATGGTGTGCAGGCTGCTGCCTACGCGCGTTCAATCATACCACATTTTCCTCTCCATGTCAAATTTTCATTCCGCGCTTGAACCGGCGCGCCCCTTGCGCTACAATAGGCCTGTAAACTTATTTTATCACCATGAAAGTACTCATCACCGGCGGCGCCGGATTCATCGGTTCTCACATCGCGGAGCATTACCAGGGCATTGCAGACGAGGTTCGCGTGCTTGACAATTTCCGCACGGGTTACAAGAAAAACCTGGACGGCCTGAAGGTCACGCTGTTCGAGGGCTCCATCACGGACCGCGAGCTGGTGGCAAAGGCCATCGAGGGTGTGGACTACGTGTTCCACATGGCCGCTCTGGTGAGCGTGCCGGAATCCATGACCAAGATTCGCGAGTGCATCGACCTGAACGTGAACGGTCTGCTCGTGGTGCTGGAGGAGGCTGCCAAGGCCAAGGTGAAGAAGGTGGTGCTGGCTTCCTCCGCCGCCATCTACGGCGACAACCCCGTGGTGCCCAAGGTGGAGACCATGTACCCGGAGCCCAAGAGCCCCTACGGCATCACCAAGCTGGACGGCGAGTACTACCTGGAGATGTTCCGCACCACCGGCCAGGTCAACACCGGCGTCTGCCGTTTCTTCAACGTGTTCGGTCCGCGCCAGGATCCCAAGGGCGCCTACGCCGCCGCCGTCCCCATCTTCATGGAGAAGGCCATCAAGGGTGAGGATATCACCGTATTTGGCGACGGCGAGCAGACCCGCGACTTCATCTACGTCAAGGACATTGTCGGCGGCCTCACCTACGTGGCCGAGCACCCGGAGGTCACCGGCGTGAACAACGTCGGCTACGGTGGCCAGATCACCATCAACAAGCTCGCGGAAGTCATCATCGAGGCAGCTGGCTCCTCCTCCAAGATTGTACACCTGCCGGAGCGCCCCGGCGATGTGAAGCACTCCCGCGCCTGCGCGGACAAGCTGCGCGCCGCCGGCTGGACCCCCAAGCACACGCTGGAGGAAGGCCTGAAGGTGACGCTGGAATATTTCAAGAGCGTCACGAAGTAATTTACAATTGACAATTGACGATTTACAATTTTTGAAGTTAGCGCGCCATGCGGCGCGGAGCGAATTCGTGAAATTCCCCGCGCCTTTGGGCGCGGCTCTCTTCCAAATTGTAAATTGTAAATTGTAAATCGTCAATTCCATGTGTGACGAAGGAACACCCCGTTTGCGGGCGGCGGATTTGGAGGCGCTTGCCAAGAAGCGCCTGGCGGAGCTGCAGGAGGATGGCGAGGAGCTGCAGCCCGTGGTGGCCACCACGCGCAAGCTCGCCGAGCATTTCTGGGGCAGCGCATGGATGAAGCACCTGGCCCGCTGCGAGGCGGGCGGTCTGTGCCTGGCACCCGGCCGCAGCCTGCTGCGCCACGGCTGCGTGCTGGATTTGCGGCTCGCCCCCGGACTCATCACCGCTAGGGTGAGCGCGCAAGAGCTTTTCGAGGTGCGCCTGCAAATCAAGCCGCTGGATGAGGAACGCACCACGGTGCTGGCGGAAAGCTGCCGCGGCCACATTGATTCCCTGGTCTCCCTGATGGCGGGCAAGGTGGATGCCGCCGTGCTGGAGCGCCTGTGCGACCCCGATTCAGGGCTGCTTCCCGAACCTGCGGATTGGCGCATGGGCTGCACCTGCCCGGACTGGGCGGAGCCGTGCCCCCACGCCGCCGCCGCCATCTACGCCGCCGGCGTGATGATTGACCGCGACCCCTCGCTGCTTTTCACCCTGCGCGCCGTAGACCCCGCCGCCCTCATCCAAGGCGAATTCGCCCGCCCCGCCGCCTTCGACCCCGCCAGCCTCTCCGCCACCTTCGGGATTGATATCGATATCTGATGCCTCGGCTGTTATGGGCGGCGGTGGTCTCTCCGAATCCTCCGGAAGAGCTTGCGCCCCATGTCGAGGGTGAGCAGGGAAAAAGTATGGCGAAGCCCAGATGGTGGCTGCGCTCATAGTGTCAGTGCAGTTTAGTTTGCTTCGATGCGCTGTTCGGTTTTTGTTGGGAGGGTAAAAAAGCGCGGATACAGCGGGAAGCCACCTTCAGGAGGATAAACAGAATAGGGGCTAGCAATAATAGAACCAGGGTAAGGACAAGCACCACCAAGGACAGATGAGCCCAGATATAAAAGATGACGAAGCCCAGGGGATAGCTGCGCTCAACCTCCCCAGTTTGAAGAAGGCGGCTGGAAAGAAGGCCTCCCTTGTTCCGGCTGAAATCATACACCAGCATCAGCCCATTGCTGCACAACGCAAAATCCACACAGCCTGTATGGCCAAAGCGATAGGGTGCCGGCAGGGAGTATTCCTTCAACAGAGGTTCAATTTTCTCGGGATAGAGGCAATTTCCCGCGAATGCGAGGCTATTAAAACATGCCACGTTTTCCTCAGACGCGCGCGCAACAAATACGCGGGTGTATACGCCCTCGTCCTGGTAAAGCGGATTTTCTGATATTTTGCGACTCTCCAATATCTCCAGTGGCTCACCCCATTCACTGTAATACCAGTCCCGATCTGACTGGAGATAATAGAGCGGCAATCCGGCCACAAGAAACACCCAGATTCCTATCAGCCACAGCCACAAGCTCCGGCGGTGCCCTTTGTCTCTTGTTCCCTTGCTGTCTTTAACGGAGTCGGTTTTATCCAATGTGTATGGTTTCATAAATCTCATTTAGGGTTCTGCAATACTACTCAAGAAAAACACTGAAGCGAGTCTATCTGTTCCGGGGCGGGTTTGCAAGTCTATGGTTCAACGTTAGGGCCGCGGGCGACCCGAACTGAACGCCGTTTTTGATGTGGAATCCGATGGTGGACATGGTTTTTTGACTTCCTATGTTGATGTTTGCTGAGGAGACCCACTCACCGCACCCGCAGCGTGATGGCTCTCTCTATTACCCATAAGCAGGAAAACGGGAAAATGCTGAATTTTTTTCAAAAAAATCACTTCAAGGCCGTTTTTTTTTCTTCGTATGGGAAAATCGGAACTTGGAGCCATACCGATGGCGACTCAAGGTTAGCCCAGACCTGGGGGTAACCACGATGGACGTTTCGGCACGGAGTCCCGCCCTAGAGGGCGATCAAAAGAAAAAGCCCGCAAGTCGCATCAAATAGCAACTTGCGGGCGATTCCTAACGGACAGGGAGGGATTCGAACCCTCGGTACGCTTTTGGCGCACACACGATTTCCAATCGTGCTCATTCGACCTCTCTGACACCTGTCCAATGAAGTCGGGCAGGAGTATAATCGAAGAGCGTGCGAAATGCAAGCATAATTTTTGCGGAATGACAAAATTGGTGTGGCATCACATTCTGGCGCGGCGCGGCGGGAGGTGGAGGTTCACCGGAGCCACCAGCCCATGGGAGAGGGCTTCGGCGAACATACGGGCGGCATCTGCGCTGTGGGAGGCGGCATCGTGCAGGGGGGCTTCACGGCAGGTGCCGCCGGCTCCCGGCGGGGCGGTGCGGTACATTTCCAGGCAGGAGAGCCCGGAGGGTTCCTGCTCGCCTCGCAGGTTGGTTCGGCGCTGCAGGGTGTCCCGGTGGAACCAGCTGCGGGAGAGGATGCCGCGCAGGGCGTTGATGCCGCGCCACACGTCCGGCGTGCGCGGCACAACGCGCACGCCGGTGATGCCGCAATGCGCCAGGCTTTCCACATAGGATTGCCCGTGCGGGTCGCGGTGGGCGGCATCGTGCGGCAGAAAGTGGGCGGCGATGGGACCGTACTGCCGCTCCCACTCGTGAATCTTGTCCGCGTAGTGTTCCAGCGGCAGCTGGTTGGCGGCATAGTGGTTGAGCCAGTAGACGTTGTCTCCCCAGTGCTGGACGAGCCAGATGGCGGTGTGGTCGCTCAGGCCGAGGTCCCAGGCGGTGTACAGGGGCTCTGCGGGGTTGTAGGCGAAATCTGCGCCGATGCGGCCCTGCTCGCGCAGGATGGCGATTCTGGAGCCGTAGATGGCGCCGTCGTTTCCGGTGGCGAATGCTTCATCTGGCGTGGAGGGGTACTCCTGCCGCATGGCGGCGCCCATGGTGCGTGCCATACGGGCGTACCAGAGCTTCTGGCCGCGCGCGAGGTCTACGCCTGCCCCCGCCAGCTTCTCGAAGTAGGCGGCGGTTTCGTCGCTCCAGCCGCCGCGTCCACCCAGCGTGTACTCCGGGTTGTCGAACCAGCTGAAGAAGAAGAAACGGAAGTCCAGCGGAGAAAGGTCCTCCTTCGCGGCGTTCTCCATGGCCTGCAGCATCATCTCGTAGTTCACGCCGTAGCGGCCGCCCTCATGCGTGCTCTCCAGGATGATACGGCCGTCTGCCGGCACGGTGTTGATGGCACCGGTGCGGATTTCCCGCGCGCGCCACGGTGCGTGTACCGAGACGTGCGCGAGCTCGGAAACATGCAGGAGCTGGAGGGTGCCGCCGCGCAGGGTGGTGCCCAGGCGGATGTCGCTCCCGTTGGCGAAGGCCATGCGGGTGCGCGCATCCCCCACGGGGTGCCACTCGTTGCGTTTCACGGCGCCCGTGCGCTGCTTGATGATGCCGCCGAGGTACGCAAGCGCCCTCTGCCCGTCGTCTGCATCCGGCGGGGCGTAGTCCAGGTTTTCCCAGGCGAAGCGAAGCTTGGCGAGCTTCTGCTCGGCGTCCGGCAGGCTTTTGTCGATGATTCCGGCGTGGAAGTTCGGCGTGAACAGGCAATGGTCCAGCATCAACATGGCCACATAGGTGGAAATGCCCAGCTGGCGCGCCTTGAGCACGGCGTTGCGGTGCCACAGCCCGCGGTGCAGCCGCAGTTGCGCCGCGTTGAGCTTGAAGCGCTGCATGCGCCCGGCCTTGTTCTCTATCCAGTACAGGTGCTGGAGGCGCCACAGCGGGTCGTCCAGCCGCCCTCGCAGTAGTTCTCCCACCATCACTTCTTGTTGTCGTTGTTATGTTTCCTGTGTTCCTTCTCCCAATGCTCGGCGCGGCGTTGCAGCTCCTCCTCCCTGGATTCGGGGCGCGTGAGCTCCGGGTTGCGGAACGGGGTGTCCAGCGGCAGCATTTCGTCATGGATATGCTCCACAAAGTCCCAGTGGTCCATGAAGGTTGGCAGCTCGTCTTCGGGAACGGGTTTCCTCTTGTATCGGGGACGCCTGTGGTGGCGCAGAATGCGGTGCGCCACGCGGTTCGGCGTGGCCCGCCCGCTGCTGGTCTGGAGGGCGTCGATGAGGTCGTGACGCAGCGATACATCGGCATCAATCTCCTTGGCCAGTTCCACCAAATCAGCGGCGTACTCCTGCGGGGCATTGGAGAATTCCATGCCCATGAGCCCGCGCACCAGCGCGGCGGCGCACCCTTGCCCGCGCGTCAGCTCGCCGGGCTCCAGCTCCGCCAGAGATTCGCAGAAGCGCGTGTCCACACCGAGCCGCATCAGCATCTCCCGGTTGGTCAAGTCGTTCATACGCCCGGCCATCAATGATTCCACGCTCTCCGCCCGTTCCATGAAGCCCAGGACAAGCCCCAGCAGCAGCTGGTCGTGGTGCTTGTCCTGCTGCGCGCTTCCGAATCCCCTGCGGCGCACCATGGCGAAGGTGCGCAGCGGTTGGTACACATCGTCCGCATGAGCGGGATCGTAGTCCACATAGCCCTTGACCACGGGAGCGCCCTGATAGGATTGAACCACGTAGGGAGTGCGGGCGCGCGGGTTGCCGGCTTCCGTCTCACCGGGCATCAGGCGGATGATGTTGTCCGCCTGGAACGGGTGGCGGTAGATGGTGATGGGCATCATGAGCTCCTGCACCAGCGGCGCGTGCAGGGGCTTGAGCAGGTGCGAGCATACGGGCGATATCCCGCCGTCCTCGCAGGCCTCCAGGAAGCTCACGGCGTCCTCGAACGGCAGTTCCGGGCGCCAGCGGTATGACATGTCGCCGGGCTTGTTGCCCGCCAGACCGCCGTAAAGGCGGTGCTGCCACCAGATGCCGTTCTGGTCCACATACGGGCGGTTGGCGGCGGCGCAGCGCAGGTCGGTGAGCAGCTTGAGCGCGGGCATCACACGCGGGTCTGCCGCGCAGTCCTCCGGCAGGCCCACGTTGCGCTCCACAGAGTAGTCCGCCTTGGGCGGGTTCGCGTGGTAGAGCTTGTTGCGGTGCAGCACAGGCTCTTGAACGTCATCCTGCACGGGGTGCAGCTCCAGGCGGTCCACCTGGCCGGGATGCTCCGGGTTGATGGCGTATTCGCGCAGTTCGGGATGATCCTTCAGCACCGCATCCAGCTGCAGCACACCGTTGTGCAGCTGCACGATGTCGGGGCGTGCCAGCAGTTTGGCGGGTATGGACTCACGCTTGCCCTTGAGGGGGCCGGTTCGGGCGAGGGTTCGCGCCAGCTCCTCGCGAATCTCCGGCAGGATGGTTTCCCAAGCCTCGGCGGGACGCTCCAGCAGATTGCGGAATTCCTGTCCGGCAGAGGCGAAGGAGGCGCTGCCGCCGAGCCGGTGGCACCAGGCCTGCTCCAAGCGCTGCATGGGGGAGGGGTGGATGGATTCCTGCACAAAGCCGAGCATGCGGTTGACCTGCGGAGAATCAGAGGGGGTGAGCGTGGCGTTTCCCACCAACTGGGCAGAGTCCACCATCCCTTTCACCTTGTCTGCGGTCTTGCGGTTGGCCCAGCGGATGAGCCCCACTCCCTTCTTGCCGATGGCGGCGTGGAGGGGCGTGCCCTGTGCGGACATGGGCTGTGCACCGGAGCTTTCCGGCTCGCAGAACGGGATGAGGCCCACCCAGGTGCGCACGCTTTGCGGCAGCGGCAGCTGGTTCAGGTGCCCCAGCATGTAGGCGCGCGAATAGCGCGTCAGCGCGTCCGCCATGGCATCGTAGATGCGCGAGTAGTCTTTGCGGTGCTTGGGTACATAGGAATGCTCGAACAGGTCTTCTTTCACGAGCTTCAGGATGGAATCGCGCTCCTGCGGCTGCATGAAGCGCTGCTCCACCAGGAAATCACCCGCTTCCGCAGGGGTGATGAGGCGGGAGTTGAACATGCGGCGCCAGTAGTTGCCCATGCGCGCCTCCAGCAGCGCCAGCGGTGTAGCCATGGACCAGCGGTCGATGGTGGTGTTGTCCGCCGCGTTCCTGCCGCGCTGCACCGGGGTGATGCCGTCCTCGTAGGCATTCCCTCGCAGACGGAACCGCACGCGCTCCACATCCATTCCCACGGGGTAGAGGGAGGCGGATTCCAGCCAGCGGCGGCTGAGTTCCTCCAGCGCCACGCTGCACGCCTGCTCGAACCCGGTGAAGCTCATGCCGTCGTTCTTCACCAGGGCGGGGAGGTTTGCCAGCGTGGAGGGCACGCCGTGTTCCAGCACCTGCAGCGTGTCCCCTCCCGTGGGCAGGAAGTTCAGCAGGGAGTTGGAGACCAGGTCGTTCACGGCCATGAATTCCTCCTCGTGCCAGCGGGTGTAGCGCCCGTCGGGACGCCGGATGCGCCAGTATGTGCGCCCGTCCTCTCCCGTGGCGCATTCAGCTCCGCATCCGGTGAGGCGCCGGTAGAGGTTGAACATCTCCGCATACTGCGGGTTGGGCTTGGGATGCTCGCCCGCGCCCTCCAGCAAATCCGCGCGCCACCCCTCGGGCAGGCTGTCGCCAAGCTCGCGGCGCAGCAGCAGGGCGTACGCCTGCGGCACCGTGCAGCCTCGCGACAGCGCCGTTTGGAAGTCGTCCGTGTGCGGCAGCAGCTGGTAGAGCGTCTTGGCGCAGGAACGCAAGCCCACGTTGATGGCGAACATCTGGCGCCGCGGTTCGGGCGTGCCGTATCCCATGGTGCCGAAACGCACGGCATCCTTGCGGTTCCATGGGTAGAAGTCCATCATCTCCATGCCCTTCATCCAGCTTGGCGCACCCCTCTTCTGTGCGCGTTCCTCATAGCGCAGGAAGATGTCGTCCGACAGGTTGGTGAAGGTGAAACGTTGGGTATGCCCGTCCACGCAGTTCATGATGGCATCGCAGACCTGGGCCACCAGCCCGCGGCGCTCGTTCTCCGTCTTGCGCTCGGCGGTTTTCATGTTGGGGAAGGCGATGGTGAGCTTGTCCAGCGCGTAGCTGTTGAGCAGGTACCGGTAGGAAAGATCCTGCAGCTCCGCTATGCGGTCTCGCATGAGCGCGGCGCTTTCCTCCGGGGCGGTGGGCGCGTAGAAGCCGCTGCGGCGCATGCGCTGCGGAACGGGGTCTGTGTCCTCCAGCAGCTCGCGGTAGTGGAAGAGGCTGCGCAGGTAGTCCGCCTCCTTGCGGTCGGAGGGCAGGGGCTCGCCCTCCTGCGGCACCACGGCTTTCGCATCGAAATGCGCGTTCTTCCACCAGCGGTCCATGAGCCGCAGTATGTCCATGCGGCCATGGAGCCTTTGCATGGGCAAATCCGGCTCCATGCGCTCCATGGCCTCCGTGACCTGGGCGGGGTCGGTGGTGTCGATGACCTCAGTCGGCTTGCGGGTCATGGCGGTTTCAGAGGGCAGGTTGAGGAAGTCCCGCACCACGTCCTCTCGGTTGAATCCCTTGTAGTAGTCGGTGTTGAGCAGACGCATGGCGCGCATGATTTCCGGGAAGAAGCCCGGTGCGCTCCAGCGCTTGGAGGAAGAGAGGTAGGTGTGCAGCATCTCGTCCCTCACGCGCACGCTCGGTGCGCTCGCCAGGTTGGCCATCTGCTCGTCCGTGAATCCCCATTGTTCGCGCAGAACCAAGCCGTCTCCCAGCACCTGCCGCGGTGATTGGAAATGGCGCAGCGCGGCACGGCCCGATGCCAGCAGCACATAGGGCAGGGTGGCTGCGGCCTCCCGCAGGTTGCACTCGATGTCCGTGAGATTCTCGCCATATGCTTTCCAGTCGATGTTGGAGGCGATTCCCTGCACGCGTGCGGCGAGCTCGTGCATGCCGAGGTCCGCGGCCTGACCCGCCTTGCCCGCCAGCAGGAGCTTGGCGCTTTCCGCCGTCACGTCCTTGAGCCCCCGGAGCCCGGCCCAAAGGTATCCGCTGCCGCCACGGGCCCGCACAAAGCGGTCGATGCTGCGGCCGAGGGCCTGCTGACCGATTTTGCCCATGCCGATGAAGATGGAGGACTGGATGGCACCGCCGATCAGGCCGGCGGCGGTTTGCAGCTCGTGGTCGCCCTGCGGGTTGCGCTGGCGCGCCTCTGCAATGGATTCACCCATGCCGGAGCCGGCGATCATGGCGAAGCCCGTGCCCCCGCAGAACGCCAGCCCGGCCTGCGGCGCGGCGGACGCGGCATCCACCGCCAGACGTCCCGCCCACCCGCTCTCCGGCGGCGGTTCCACGGGATAGAGTTCATCTTGCACCGTGCGGCGCATCTCCTCCAGCGTCTGTAGTCGCTTGTCGAGCTTGTCGGCGGCGGAGTCCAGGCTGTCCCATCCCGTGCGGCGTCCCAAGGCGTGCCCGGTGGCGGCAGCCACGTTTCCAGCGGCCTGGCCTATGTTGTAGAGCATGTTGACGCCGGAGCGCATGAAGCCTTGCCCCATGCTGGCGACCAGGCTGCGCGGGCGGTTGTCCGGCGGCATCTGGGCGGCGGCCATGCGGTACACGCAGGCGCGTTCCCGCGGCTCCAGCTCCGCCAGCGCACCCGTGGCGCGCACCAGCTCCGGGATGTCGCACCATGTCCGCATTTGCGAGGGACCTCCCTCCCCGGCGGCTTGTATGGCCTTCAGGGATTCCACCACATCCGGCAGGAGGTCTTTGAAGCGCTCTCGCTCTTCTTCCGCGGCGCGGCGTGCCTGCTCGCGCACATCGCCCAGGTCGCCGTCCTCCCCGTTGTCGGGTTCCTGCATGCCGTCCAGCGCGTTGAGATACGCCTTGCGGTAGGCTTCCTGCGCGGCCTCCTGCTTGCGTTCGCCCTGTCGGCGTTCAGAGAGGGCCTGGAACACCTCCTGCTCGTTGCCGCCCACCTGCAGCATATCCGCCATGGAGTTGCGGATGTTCTTCCAGTCCGCGCGCACCTGCTCCCGGCTCATGTCCAGATGGTCGGCGGCCCAGGAGCGGTTGACGGTGGTGAGCAGGTTGTACTCCCGCTCCTCCGGGGGCTGCGAGTCGTCGTCCGCCCCGGCTTGCTGGCGCACGTCGTCGGGTATGGTGTCTGCATCTCCGGTGAGGATGCGGTCCCAGTGAGCCGTCTTTTCGGGGTCGAAACGCGGTTTCTTCCGCTCCATTTCCTGCATCTGGGCGATGGAGGGCAGGGGTGCGGCTTCGGTGGGAATGGTTTCGTCCTGCGGTTGCGCCTCTTGCTGCAAGGGCGTTTCAGCGCTTTCTTCCAATGTTGTCTCTTCTGTGTCCATATCTGTGAAAATCATGCTTGGTGGCAAACCCAGCGGTTGCCCTCGTTCCTGCGTTCGTCCATCCAGGCGGCCAAGGCCTTGGCATCGCCGTTCGCCAGCAGCTGCTGCGCGCTGCGCTGCAGGGATGCCATGCGGGCGCATGCAATGTTGTCGCCGGGTGTGCCGAACCTGCCGCTGCGGTACATGCTCCACAGGCGGCGGCTCATCTCCAAACGTTCTTCCTGCGGCAGCGTGCTTGCGGTATCCAGGTGGCGCAACAGTTCCCGCCGGTTTTCCAAGGTGTGCGGTGACATGCAGATGTCCAGCCGCAAGGCGGATTCTCCTTCTGTGCTGCATTCATCGATGCGCCGCATCCAGTCGCAGCGCTGCCGCTGGGTCATGGCGCGGCGCGGCTGCCGGGCGGCGTTCGCCTGTTCATCGGAAATCACCCCGGCCTCCCGCGCCTCCCGCACCCACTCCACGGAGCTCTCGCGGTCCTGTTGGATATCGTTCGACATCTGGGTGGCGGTTTCCGTCTGCAAGCTGCGGCGGGCCTGTTCCGCCTCTTCCTCCAAAGTCTGCCTTTCCTGCTCTCCCTGGGGCAGGGGGGAGTCCCCGGCTTTCATGTCGCGCAGGGTTTGCATGGGTTGCTGCTGCATGCGGGCGCGCCAGCGGGAGAGGCTGGCGCGGCTCTGGACGTCCTTGTGCGAGCTCTCCATATCGGCAACCGGCACAAAGACGCCGCGCCCCTGTTCCAGCCATTGAGCGGCCTGCTGCTCGTCGCCCTGCTGCACGGAGGCATCCAGCTGCCGCTGCCACTGGTCGCGTGCGCCGGAGATGCGTTCCAGCTCGGAATCCCGCCGTTGTTCCAGGGAAGCGGCTGCGGTGTAGGCGGCGGCAAGCTGCCTTGCAGCCTCGCGGGACTCGTAGGGAACCTCTTTGAGCGCCTCTTGCACCAGAGGGGCGCACGCCTCCTTCCAGGCGTAGTCCCAGTCGCGCACGTTGTCGCGTTCGCGCAGTTCTTCGCCGGCCTCCGCCACCACATCCTGCAAACGCCCGTAGAAGCCGGCCAAATCGCCTGCCTGCTCCACCTTGTTGCGCGCCTGCACCATTTCCGCGGCTTCCTTCCCGGTGGAGGATAGGCCGCGCCCCAACTGCTCAAAAGAGTCCCCCCACCAACGGTTGATGCCGTAGGTGGGCACTTGTGCGCCGCGCCCCGGCAGCGGCATCATGCCCCATTCTTTCATTTGGATTGCCATGCGCACCAGCATGCACAGCCTCCCGGATGGGGACAAGGCCCGCCCCCGAACCCGTACGGGGAGCCCGCCCCCGGTAGCCCCCAATGCAAAAATGCCCGCCCGGCATGCGCCGGGCGGGCTGGGGAAGGGGCTTGTCCCGCCCCTCAGTCAATTTCCCACACGATGGTGCGGCGGTATGTTTGACCGGGACGCAGGACGATGCTGGGGAAGTTGGCGTGGTGGGGGGAATCCGGGAAGTTCTGGGCCTCCAACGCCACACCGCCGCGCGGAAGCGGCAGGTAGTCCCCCGTGTACACCTGCAGCCCGGGTGCATCCGTGAGCACGCGCAGGGTGCGGCGCCCGTTGGTGAGCACGGCGGCCTCCCGCACGCCGTTGGCCGCGGGCAGCACGTAGTTGTCGTCGTACCCGCCGGGGATGACGCCCGGCGCATTGCGCGAGCCGAGCAGGGCGGGGGTGTTCAAATCGTAGGGGGTGCCTACCACAGGGGCAATCTGCCCGGTGGGAATGTTGGCCACCATGGGGGTGTACTCTTGCGCATGCACCAGCAGGCAATGCCCGTTCACCACGCCCGTGCCGTCCAGGTTCCAATAGGCATGGTTGGTGAGGTTGAGCAGGGTGGGCGCATCCGTGGTGCCCTCCAGCTCCAGTTTCAGGCTGCGCCCCTCCACCGTGTAGGTGGCGCTCACCTTCACCGTGCCGGGGTAGCCCTCCTCGCCGTCGGGGGACTCCAGCGTCATCACCACGCGGGTATCCGTGGCTTCCTCCACCGTCCACAGGCGGTCGCTGAATCCCACGTCGCCGCCGTGCAGGTGGTTGGGGCCGTTGTTGGTGACCAGCACATACTCCTTGCCGTCCAGCTCGAAGCTGCCGCCGGCAATGCGGTTGGCCACGCGCCCGCAGATGCTGCCGCAGTAGCAGGTGTCCTCCAGCAGGCTCTCCGCATCCTTGGGGCCGTACAGGTGGTCGGTGTCGGCGTACTCGTATTTCAGCACGCGCGCGCCGTAGTTGGTGATTTCCACCGCCAGCTCCGGCGTGGCCAGTCGGTACAGGAAGATGGGGTCTCCGTCACGGGTTGTTCCAATGGTGTTCATAAGCTTGTCGTTACTTTCCGGTGTGCATCCAGCGGTTAACCCGCCCGTTGACAAAGTCCACCCAAGCCGCGCAGCGCGGGATGTAGGTGGTGTCGAACCCGCCCGCTCCGTACGGGTGCCAGTAGGGACCCCAGCCGCCATACCAGCCGCCGAAGCCCGTGTGCATGGTGGTTACGGGCTCATACGTGTCGTACTCCCACCGCTCGCAGGGGCTGCCGTCCTGCATTTGTCCGGCACCGCGGGTGTCCGGCTGCCCCCAGGCGAGCAGGACGGCGTTCTGATCCATGCCCTGGCAGATGAGCCCCTGCTGCACGAGCGCACGGTGTTGCTCCGGCAGGGAATTGAAGAGACCGGGGTTGGCTTGGATGCGGCTGGCGGGCGTGGCGCTCTCACAAGACGCCATCCCCACCGCGAGCGCCGCAACCGCCAGCAATTGTAAGGCTGTTTTCTTTGTCATTCTCACAAAAGATGACAATATCACCCACTTTCCGGCTTGCCAAGCAAAAAAAAGCGTGCTAGAGTGCGCAACAGATATGAAGACATCTCATTTCTTACTCGCTATGCTGGCAGCTTCCACCGTCCTCAGTGGCACCGTTGTGGCCCAGGACGCTCCCGAGGCTATCAAGGAGTACCTTCCGTATGACGGCTCCACCGTCAAGCAGGGCGCCGTGGTGCGCATCGTTCATGATGATTCTTTCGCCGCTGCACAGAAGGCAGTGGGCGAGGTTTTCGCCAAGCTTCCGAAGGAGAAGCAGAAGGCCATCGCCGAGAAGGCGGACCCCTCCATGCTCATGGATTACAGTGCTGACCTGTGGCCCAACAAGGCCGACTACGACAAGTACGTGGCGGCTTGGAAGAAGGCTCAGATCGTTCCCGTGGCCGACGTGGCCCTGGGTCTGGATCCCGTTGGCGAGGGCAAGTACCGCGTGCTTTCCGCCACCCGCGTGAACGGCAACGCCATGATGCCCATCACTATCGGCGCCCTCACGTACGACACCAAGACCAACACCTGGTCTTCTGCCAATGGCGAGCTCAAGAGCAAGAAGTTCGAGGTGGGTGACAAGTTCGCCTTCGGTGCCCAGACCGGCACGGAGTGGGTGTACGAGAACAAGGATGCCCTCTCCACCATCAAGGAGGTGGTGCGCTTCACCAAGACCACGGACGGCAAGTTCTACTACATCTACTACAGCCTGGTGGAGGTTTCCGCTGTGAACGGCCAGGCGATTGCCAACCACGGCTACCTGATGCGCTTCCCGGTGGTGACCGCCGGTGCCGCCACCAGCAAGCCCGGGCAGAAGTAAGAATACCCGTTTCCCTTTTCGGCGGGAGCCCGTGTCATGCGGTCTCCCGCCTTTTTTATCCAATCCGCCACACCATACCATGCGCATCATAGCCGGAGCAGCCAAGGGAATGCCCATCCACGTGCCCACGGGGGAGGTTCGCCCCACCCAGGACCGCGTGCGCGAGGCCCTCTTCAACATTCTCAACGGGATTCTTCCCGGCGCGCGCGTGCTGGATTTGTACTGCGGCTCCGGCTCCGTGGGTATCGAGGCCCTGAGCCGGGGAGCCTCCACCGCCCGCATGGTGGACGCCGCCCGCGCATCCTGCGATGCCGCGCGCCGCAACCTGGAGCGCTCCCGCCTGCGCGGCGGCAGCGTGGTGGCCGCGGACTGTTTGCAGTTCGTGCGGCGCGATGCGGGGAAGTACGATATCATCTTCGCCGACCCCCCATACTGCAAGGCGGCGGGAGACCGCGACATGATAGCGGAGCTGATGACGGACCGCCTGGCGGAACTGTTGGCGGAGGGGGGATATTTTATAGCGGAGGCACAGGAGGGATACGGCGTGGGAGATTCCCACACGCGAGAATTTCCCGGCTGGCGCCTGGTTGACACTCGCCATTACGGCAAAAACGTGATACTATTCTACCAAACCGCGCCATGACCGCTGTCTTCCGCATCCTCTTGCTTATTGTGTACAACCTGCTGCTGCCGGTGTTTCTGCTGGTATCGCTGCCGGGGTATCTTGTCAAGATGAAGCGGCGTGGCGGCATGGGAACCGGGCTGCGGGAGCGCTTCGGCATCTACCGCATTCCCGCCAAGGACGAACCCAAGGGCGGTATCTACATTCATGCCGTTAGCGTGGGCGAGGTTTTCATTGCCCTCAAATTCATACGCGAGTGGAACAAGACCCACACCGCCCCCGTGGTGCTGGCCACCTCCACCGCCACAGGGCACGCCGTGGCGCGCCAGGCCGGTATCCCGAACGTGCGCGTGCTGTATTCCCCGCTGGATTTGCCCTTGCTCTCCGGGCGTTGCCTGAAGCGCTTTGAGCCGCGCGCGGTGGTGCTGATTGAAGCGGAGCTGTGGCCCAACTTTGCGGAAGCGTGCCACCGCCGCAACATCCCCATGATAATGCTCAACGCGCGCCTCTCCCCCCGTAGCGAGTCCCGCTACGCCGCCGTGCGCCCCGTTGCCGGCATCCTCTTCTCCCGCCTCGCCGCTCTCGGTGCACAGAACGACATCGATGCCCACCGTTTCGCAGGTATCGGCGTCAACCCCTTCATTATCCACGTCACCGGCAGCATCAAATTCGATGTGCTGGGCGATGCTCCCACCGCGCCGCGCGACGAGTTCCGCATGCTGCTGGACTACCTGCGCCAGGGGCGTCCCGTGGTGCTGGCCGCCTCCACCCACGCAGGCGAGGAACGCCTCATTGCCAATGCCGCGCGGGAAGCCGGGGCTTTCCCGCTCATCGTTCCCCGCCATGCAGAGCGCCGGGAAGACGTGGTGCGCGACTTGACCGATGCGGGCTTCCGCCCCATCCTGCGCACATCGGGTGAGCTGCCGGACAAGGTGCCCGACAACGCCTGCTATGTGGCCGACACCACCGGCGAACTGCGTGATTGGACCGCCTTGGCGGACGTGGTGGTCATCGGCAAGAGCTTCCTCGCCAGCGGTGGCCAGAACCCCGTGGAAGCCATCGCCGCCCGCATCCCCGTCATCACCGGCCCGGACATGACCAATTTCGCGGACCTGGTGCGCCTGCTGGAATCCCACGGCGGCATTTGCCGCTGCATGGAGCCGCAGCTCGCCCTCAACATCTCCCACCTCCTGGTGCGCAGCACCGGCACCAACCGCCAGGTGGAAAACGCCTACAACGCCCTGCGCGTGCACTCCGGCGCCACCGTCCGCAGCGTGCAACTCGTGGATTCCCTCGTCTGATTGCTCCTGCGGCGATTTTCATTGCAGAACCGGGCGCGCCTGTGATATAATACCTCCATCATCATGACTGAGCATACTATTCGCGGAAAACAGGTTTTTACCGATGAAATCGAGGCCCTGCAGGCCCTGCGCGAGCGCTTGGACAGCGCCTTCGACCAGGCCGTGGAGGCCATGCGAAAGGCCATTGAGAGCGGCCACAAGATCATCATCGTCGGTGTGGGCAAGAGCGGGCTCGTCGGCAGCAAGATTGCCGCAACCCTTACCTCCACCGGCGCTCCCTCCGTGGTGCTGGACACCATGAACGCCCTCCACGGCGACCTCGGCATCGTGCAGGACGGTGATGCATGCATTGCCATGTCCTATTCCGGAGAGACGGCAGAGCTGCTGACGCTCATGCCCTTCCTGAAACGCTTCGACATGGCCATCATCAGCATGACCGGCAAGGCAAACTCCACCCTGGGCCAGCTTTCCGACGTGGTGCTGGAGACGGCGGTGGAAAAGGAGGCGGACCCGCTGAACCTGGCGCCCACCTCGTCCTCCACGGCCATGCTGGTCATGGGTGATGCCCTGGCAGTGGCGCTGCTGGAGGCCCGCAACTTCACCCGCGAGGACTTTGCCCGCAGCCACCCCGGCGGCTCGCTCGGCCGCGCGCTGCTCACCCGCGTTTCCGACATCATGCGCAAGGAGTTCGCCAAGCTCCCCGCCTCATCCACCGTGTTGGAATGCATTGTGGCCATGACGGTGGCCCGCGCCGGCGCTTGCGTCCTCGTCAACCCCGATGGCTCGCTTGCCGGCGTCTTCACCCACGGCGACTTCGCCCGCGCCTATCAGAAGGATACGGAGGTGGGTGGACGCCCCGTGGAGGAACTCATGACCCGCAACCCCATCTTCGTGGAGGCGGAGAAGCATGCCGTGGCCGCCGTGAAAATCCTGCGCGAACGTCGCATCGACGACCTGGTGGTGCTGGATGCCGAGCGCAGGCCTGTGGGCCTCATCGACACCCAGGATTTGGTGCGCCTGAAGCTCATTTGACCCCGGATTGCAAAAAAAAGTTCGGAAAAATTACACTTTAGGCTTGCATTATCGGAAAAAAAGGTGCATCCTAGTGCACCGCATTACGTAAAAGCAAGACTTATCTGTTACTGATATGAGAAAGTACGAAGCACTGATCGTTTTTAACATGAAGGGTTCCGAAACCCTCGAGGAGCTCACTGCCGCCATCGCCAAGGTCCTTCAGGAGGCCGGCGCCAAGGTGTCCGACGCCACCAACGTGGGTCGTCGCGAGTTCGCTTATCCTTCCCAGCACCTTACCCACGGCCAGTACATGCGCTATGCGTTCGAGGCGGAACCCTCCGTGATCCGTCAGGTCCGCGAGACCCTCGCCATCGACGAGCGCGTCCACTACCAGTACTACACCGCCCTGTAAGCCCAAGGCTTGCTGTGATGCCTTTCCGCGGACTTTCTCCCGACTCGGGGGAAAGTCCGCATTATTGTACCCATTCGTTCGACCCGTGCTACACCTTGCGGCGGGTCCATTTCATCCCCTTGACCATGCGGAACAGGATGATGGACTGAATGGACATATCCAGCACAAAGAGGCTCCAGATGCCCACCAGGGAGATGTGCTCCGGCCAGTAGCGGCTCCACAGGAAAATCAGCAGCCCGCGGAAGACTCCCATGCAGGAGTAGGTGACGTACATCACCCGCCGCGTGTCGCCCGCCCCGCGCAGGCTCGTCTTGAACAGCATCATCGTGGCGTACACCGGCTCCGCTATCAGGAACAGCTGTACTACCGGGCGGGCTGCTTCCACCAGTGCTTGCGAATCCGCCGCGAACGGATAGATGAACAGCTCGGGGAACAGGTAGAACACCACGCCCATGCCGCCCATGAAGAGCAGGGCGTACCAGGTGCATTTCCAAATGGTGGCCACGGCCATGCGCGGGTTGCGCGCACCCAGGTACTGCCCCACCAGCGTGGCGCTGGCAATGCCCACGGCAAAGCCGGGCAGGAAGCTCAGGGACTCGATGCGCACGGCGATGTTGTGGGCGCCCACGCTGGCATCCCCCAGGGTGGAGATGATGCGCATGATATACACCTGCACCAGCCAAACGCCGCACACCTCCACGGCTTGCGGGAAGCCGATGCAGACGATGCGGTAGATCATGCTCCATTGCGGGAACAGGGAGTGCATCCGCAGGAAGATGGGCGGCACGAACGTGGCGCTCACGGAGCGCGCGTAGGCATCCAAATCGTCGTGTTCCCCCATGCTGCGCTTCATGCGCATGGTGCGCCGCACCAGCAGCCCCACCAGGAATGCCGCCGTGACCGCAAGCGCCAGTATCATGCCCCACGCCAGGCCCTCTATGTCCATCCCGAAGCATTTGATGAGTATCAGGCTGAACGCTACCTGCAGGCCGTCCATGGTCACCATGAAGAAGAAGGGCGTGCGTGTGTCGCCCGCGCCGCGCAGTGCCGCGTTCACCGCAAAGATGATGCCGGAGAAGATGGCGGACCAGCACGCGATGTCCATGAATCGCAGGGCCACCTCTTGCGCGTAGCTCGACAGGTTCATGAAATGCACCACGAGGTAGTTGGTGGAGAAGTACATCAGTAGGGCGGAGATGATGCCGGCAAGCAGTCCCATGGTGGCGGACTGGTTGGCGGCGTTGTTGGCCTCTGCAAACCTGCGCGCTCCGGTCATGCGGCTCACGATGGCCGTGGCGCCCATGGCCACGGAACCCTGCATCAGGAATCCCAGCCACATGACGTATGAGGTCACGCCGATGCCGGCCGCTATCTGCGTGGTCTGCTCCGGCGTGGTGCCCAGGTGGTTGGAAAGGATGACGGTGTTGCAGGAGCAGATGAAGCTCATCACCTGCTCCAGCAGGGGCCACATGGCAATGGTGATAATCTGGCGTGGCAGGCTGAGCCCGGCCAACTTTCCGCCCAGTTCGCCCTTGAGTATTACCGAGCGAATTTTCCCGTCCCTGCCGTCTCCTGTACTCACAGGTGAATTCAAGCACAATCGAGCCTTTTTGTACAGCCTAATCAACCTGCAAAAAATGCTTGCTCCTCTCTAGCAGAAAGGGTATCCTGATGCCATGATGCACGCTCCTTTCCATCCCCTGATGCTCGCGGTGGCCGCGGCTGTGGCAACATGCTTGCCCGCCGCCGCCCTCTCCCCGCAGGCAGCCTCCGCCATTGATGCGCGCATAGCCGAGCTGCAATCCCGCAGCTACGATGATGCCGTGCTGAAGCTCTACCAGAAGCGCCTGCTGCTGATGCTGCCCATGATACGCGATGGCGAGAACGTCAACACCACCAAGGGCAACGAGAGCGGCAGCACCGCGTTGCACTATGCCTGCGGCATTGGAGATGCCGATTTGGTGGAGGTGCTGCTGGCATGCGGCGCCGACCCCTCCATCAAGACCGCCAAGGGGGCGTCCACGGAGTTGTGCATCGGTAGCGACCCCGGCGGCAAGATTCGCAAGCTGTTGCGCAATCCCAAGAAGGCGGTGCTGCCGGCGGCGGATGCCGCCGCGCCTGAGCCGCAGGCTGCCCCCGTTCCTGCCAACACGGCGGATTTCGCACCGCAGGATGTCTCCGGCCGCACCGTGAAAATCTTGCGCAGCATGGAGCTGGAAAGCTACCGCGACGAGGGCTGGGAGTGGAAGCCCGCGCAGGATGCCTCCCCCGTCACGCTGAAATTTGAGCAGGGCAACTCCTATGTGCCGCTCAAGGGTGCGGATGCTCCCGGCAAGGGATACGGCAACAAGGTGACCTATCAGAAGACCGGCCCCGGCACGGCCACCATCACGGTGGAGACCTGGGAGCAGTCTGTCACCTACACCCTTGTGTTCACCTCGAAGAAGGGTGGCAGCGTCACCACGGAGGCCCATTGCGAGGGCACGGAGTGGAAGGCTCGTGATGCCACTTTCACCATCCGCTGACGCCCATGGATGGATTGGCCTGGAAGATTTTCGCGGGGCTGTTCGGCCCCGTCGTCCTGCTGGCAGTGCTGATGGCCGCGTGGGAGGTGGAGCAGGAGGTGGCGCAGAAGGATGCCCTGCTGCGTCTGGCCGTGGACAGCGTGGTGGATGTGCAGGATGCCGCCACCGCCCCGCCGGAGTCGGAGGGGTGCCCCGTCTTTGTGCAAGGGGAGGCGAACGCCCAGCTCCCCATTCGGGATGCTGCGTTCGGCGTCACCCTCCTGTGCATCCGCATGCAGCGGCATGTCGAATTCTACCAGTGGCAGGAAACCCGGACCGAGAAAACCCAGCGCAGGGGGGAGGGGGCCAACGAGTACACGATCGAGGTTTTCTCCTACCACAAGCTTTGGGTGGAAAAGCCCATCGATTCCGTTGGCTTCCACGAGTCGGAGGGGCACCGGAACGCCCCTGTGGCCATTGAGCAGCGCAGTGTCGCCACCCATTCCAACTCCGTCCGCCTGTGCGGCTTCCTGCTGAACGAGACCGAGGTGGCCGGCATCGGCGAGCTTCAGCCTTATTCCCCGCAGGCAGACATGATTCCGCCGGAGCTGGCGGGCAACGCTGTGGTACACGGCGGATACCTGTATGTCGGCGCCAAGGGCAAGCCTGATCCCGAACATCCGCAAATCGGGGATGCCCGCATCTCCTGGAGCTATGTGCCCAACGGCGCCCGTGCTGCCGTGCTGGCGTGCCGGAGGAGCGACACCCTCGTACCCTACATGGACAAGCTGGATATCGTTCATTCGGGCAGCTACAAGGACGCCCAGGACTTCATCAGCCGGGAGAAATCCGACAGCCTGTGGTCGAACGTGGGGAGTTTCCTGATGGTGCTTCTCCTGGTCACATGCACCCTGCGCTGGCTGATGGTGCTTGCCTGGGACAGCCCCTTCTGGCGGCGCACGGAGGAATCCGGCAAGTGGAAGTTGGCCCTCTTCCTTGGCGCGGAAATCACCCTGCTGGTCTTCGCCTGCGCGTGGATGCCCACCCACACCAAGGTGGGCTTGTGCACGCTGCTGCTATGCTTCCCCATCTTCCATTTCTACCGCAGCTACCGCCGCCGTTTCCTCTCAGAATGAGAACACGGCTTGCACGCCCCACAGGGCTTCGTCGCGCGTGTCGTTGCGGTAGGCGGGGTTGTGGATGTACTGGAAGTGCGGCTTGAGCTTGAACCAATCGGTGAGCTGCAGGCTGTAGTTGATTTCCAGCGCCTGCTCGCGTGCATGCTCGGTTGGCGGCGCTCCCTTGAACACGCCCCACGCGATGCCCAGGAAATCACTCTCGCGTTCCGGGATGAGATGCAGCCGCGCGCCCACCGAAAGGTCGAAGCAGTTGCAATCCTCCGTTTGCCGCATGGCCGCCCCGGTGCGGAGGAAAAACGTGGCCCAGTTGCAGGGATTGGCTTCCACGCTCGCGCACAGGCCGCCGTTGGTGTCCGCGTGCGTGTGTTTCACGAACGGATTGAAGCGCAGGACACATCCGCCGTCGCCAAAATCGTGCCTGTACTCGCCCACCACCGCATAGCCATCGATACTTCGCGAGTGGAACGGGTTGTACCCGGCCTCGCAACCGCAGCGGGTGAAGGCCAGCGTGGCGGCGTCCCGCTCCGTGAACTGCCATTGCACCATGGCGGCCAGGTTGGCCTCCGTGAGCGGCAGCACGGTGCTGTTGGTAAAGCCGCTGTTGGTAAAGCTGCAGTAGGTGCAGTTGGCTATGGTGATGGCATCCAGGTAGTTGGTGAAATTGAGCATGCCGGCGGTGATGCACACGCGCTTGTGTGCCAGGTACTGCATAATGCCCAGCTCCGGGATGACTCCCCTATGGGCTCCACGGGCATCCGCGTGCGGACTGGTTGCGGAGCCGTAGCCGTCCGCAAAGTAGTGCGCCTCTTGCGCGCTGGAGTGGTCCAGCCCCCAGGCTCCATCGAACTCTGCCACCAGCCAGGTGCCGCCGTGGGTGTCGTTGCGCAGGATTCTCTGGTTGGCGAGCACGCGCAGGAGCAAGTTGTTGCTGCGGGAACAGGTTTCCGGCATGGCGCGGTGCGTGTGCCAGTATCCGTACGCGGCATCCACCATCCAGAGCGTGCCGTATTGCTCCGCCGCCTTTTTCTTGAAGGCGGGTGCGTCTTCGGCGGGTAGGAGGAGGTTGTTGTCTATCAGGATATCGCCGCCCCATACGGGGGATATGAGAGCAGCAGCCGTAGCTATGATGGCGGTTGTTGTTTTCATGTGGGGAAATCCGTTATTTCCGCTTGCGGCACTTGGGGCAGTCTCCGCCTCCGCAGCCGTCGCACTTGCCTCCGCCCTTCAGGCTGTAGTGGAGGGCCAGGCCGCCTGCAATGAGCAGCAGGATGATGAGGATGAGGTCATTCATGGTGGCGCTCTTTGTTGTATTCCTCGCGGTATCGGTTGGGGCGGAAGATGAGGTACACCAGCCCGCCCGCCAGCAGGCAGGCGAAGAACTGCCCGCTGCGGAACACGCCCAGCTCCGCCCACTTGCCCAGCTGGTTCACCAGGAAGGACACCATGTACGCCCACGCGGTCATGAAGCCCACCGCCAGCATCGTCCAGCGTGAGCTGCGCATCTCGCGCCGGATGGCGGCGCAGGCTGCCACGCACGGCGCGCACAGCAGGTTGAACAGCATGAACGACAGCGCCGCTCCCCACGTGCCGAACAGCCCCGCGCTGCGGACCGAGCGGGCAATGCCGTTGGTCTCCTGCTCTCCGTCATTGGCGGCGGGGGCCGCCTGAGGGGCCGGGACGGTGGGGGTATCCATGTGCGGGTGATGGTGGAGCCACCAGTGCCAGAGGGCGATGGTGGGCGCGGTGAAGGCGTTGAGGCGCGGCAGGTCGCTGGTGCGGGGCAGCATGGTTTCCCCGTCATCCTTGGCGGAGCCGTAGAGAACGCCGAGGGTGCTGACAACGTTTTCCTTGGCGACAAGGCCGCTGATGGTGGCCACGGTGGGTTTCCAATCCCCCCAGCCCAGCGGCGTGAAGACGGGGGCGATGTTGCGCCCGGCGTCCGCGAGCATGCTCTGCTCCACGGCGGGTTTGTCGTGCGCGGTATCCAGGAAGTCCATGTCCCAGCTGTAGTTGCTGGCAAACCAGATGAAGGCGGAGGCGAGGAAGATGATGGTTCCGGCCTTCTTGACGAAGGCGCGGCAGCGCTCCATGGCGCGGGTGTTGATGCTGCCGCCGCTGGGGCGGTGGTAGGGCGGAAGCTCCATCACGAACGGCGTGTAGCCCCCCGCGAACATGTGCGACTTCCGCAGCATGAGCCCGCCCAGTATCACCGAGCCTATGCCCGCAAAGTATGCCAGCGTGGCAATGGTGGCATCCTGCCCCAGCACCGCGCCGAAGAGCGTGATGAGCGGCAGCTTGGCGCTGCACGGGATGAACGTGGTCAGCATCACCGTCATGCGACGGTCCTTGTCGTTCTCAATGGTGCGGGAGGCCATGATGCCCGGCACCCCGCAGCCCATGGCCACCATCAGCGGGATGAACGACTTGCCGGAAAGCCCGATGGTGCGGAAGATGCGGTCCATCATGAACGCCACGCGCGCCATGTATCCGCAGTCCTCCAGCAGCGCCAGAAGCAGGAACAGAACCGCCATCTGCGGCAGAAAGCCCAGCACCGCGCCCACGCCCGCCACAATGCCGTCCGTCACCACTGCCACCAGCTGCGGGCTGCAATCCATCTGCAACCGGCCCAGCAGGCCGATGCCGAAGGCTATCGCGCTCATGGTGGCGAGGCGGATCATGTACTCCTTGCGCGTGGCGCGTCCGTTGAGGCTCATGGCGTTCGGCTTGATGCCGCGCGGCTCCGCGCCGTAGCGGTTGGCTCCCGTGTTCCCGCGCCGCAGCATGCAGTAGAGCATGAGACCCGCGTTCACGGCGTACAGCACCCACTGGATTCCCGTGTGCAGCGGTTCCGGCAGGTGCGGGCACATGTATTCCAGCAGGAACGGCGCCACCGCCAGGTACAGCCAGGACCCGCCGCGCCCCAAATCGTGAAGGCGCCGCAGCGTGGTGGGGAACACCAGGCACATGGCCAGGATGCTGCTGAACATCACCATGCTTTCCAGCTGCAGGGGTGCGCTGCCGATGAAGCCCCGCAGCCAGCCGAGCACCACCGGGCCGAACACCACATCGCTCGCCCAGTCCGTGCCCCACTTGCCCACGGTGTTGATGGAAAGGTAGTAGATGCACCACATCACCAGCGCAAAGATGCCGATGCCGAACACGCGGTGCGTGGCCACGCGGTCGATTTTCGCGCTGAACGCGCTAGGCTTGCCGGTGCGCTCCACCGCCTGCGGGATGATGTCCATGATGGCATCGTAGCGCCCGCCCGCGATGATGGAGGCAATGTCGTCGCCCAACTCTGCCTCTACGGCGTCGCGCAGGTGGTCCAGCAGGTGGCAAATGTGGTGGCTGTGCTCCGGTATGAGCGCCAGGTCGTTTTCCAGCAGCTTCACCGCCTCCCAGCGCGTGCAAGTGTGCTCCGCAATGATGCTCTGCAGCGCGCGTTCCACGGCTGGCGGGAAGGGCAGGGGCTTGCCGGGTTTCACCACCGAGTTGCCCGCAATCATCTCGCGCAGTTCGCGCAGCCCCTTGCGGTGCAGCGCGCTCACCTCCAGCACCGGGCAGCCCAGCGCCTCCGCCAGGGCCTCCGGCTTGATGCGCAGGCAGCGTCGCTCCAATAGATCCGTCATGTTGAGCGCCACCACCATGGGAAGATCCGTCTCCAGCAGCTGGCTGGTGAGGTACAGGTTGCGCTCCAGGTTCGTGGCGTCCACCACGTTCACCACCAAATCCGGCTTCTCCTCCAGCAGGTAGCGCCGCGCCACCACCTCCTCCGGCGTGTACGGCGACAGCGAGTAAATCCCCGGCAGGTCAACCACCTCCACTTCCGCATGGTCGCGCAGGTGCCCGGCCTTGCGCTCCACCGTCACGCCCGCCCAGTTGCCCACATACTGGTTCGACCCCGTCAGCTCGTTGAAGAGCGAGGTCTTCCCGCTGTTCGGGTTGCCTGCCAGCGCCACCCTCATGACACCTCGATGCAAGCGGCTTCCGCCTTTCTCAAAGAAAGCATATAACCCCTCACGCGGATTTCCAGCGGGTCGCCCAGCGGCGCCATCCGCTTCACTTCCACCTCCGCTCCGCGCGTCAGCCCCATATCCAATATCCTTTGCCGCAGCGGTCCTGTGCCGTTCACGCGCGTCACGCGCACCGGCCTCCCCACCTTCGTTTGGTTCAACGTCCTTCCTGTCACGCTCTCTGCCATGGCTTCTCTTGTTTGCAATGAATGTTAGCCTAGACTAACATTTCGGTCAAGCGTAAAAGTTAGTCATGGCTAACTTTTCTCCGGGGGAATGCTGAAAATGCTTGCCAGAAACGGAATCGTGCGGTAGGATAGGCGCGCTTCCTGCTCCGGTAGCTCAGCTGGATAGAGCACGAGCCTTCTAAGCTTGGGGTCCCGCGTTCGAGTCGCGGCCGGAGCGCTTAAACAGGCGCAACCTTTTCGGGTTGCGCCTGTTCTGTCTGGCAGCATACGCTTGCCTGCATGTATCGGTATGCTTCATTTCATAAGCTGCTCTATTTATTAATCCAAACCAAAAGCCTTGTAGAGCTCTTCGGGAGAAATGACCGTCTTCATGCGCCCGGTCGTATCCTTGCCGGCGCGTTCCATGAAAGCCTCCACGCTCTTATCCATGCGGATTGACCGCTTGCCCAGCTCCGCTTCGTTTGCGACAACGGCCTTCAGTAGATCATCCATGTTGAAGACACCGGATTGGACTGCCGTTCGGACCTTGACGATGGTGTCAATACTTTCGCGAACGGTGGCCGCGCTCTGCTCTGCGTTCTCCGGGGTGCATGCGTCCAAGGTGTCGCACAAGCGGGTCAGGGCAGCCATGAGTGCTTCCACGACTTGCGCGGGCGTGGCGAAGGCGGGCGTCTGCTCAACCGGTGTGGTGGCAGGAGCGGCGGGGGCGGGGGTTTGCGCGCTCAGGGGCAGCGCAACCATTGCGGCAATGGTGATGATGTGTTGTATTTTCATGATATGAGTATATGGTAAAGTGGTTTCAAGTGAAAGTTAAGGC
>CALCWC010000122.1 GCA_937905985.1 uncultured Verrucomicrobiales bacterium
CATTGTCCCAAATATCCAAAACGAATGGGGCAGTGGTAGCAAGTCACTAGGAAACAGAACTTTACAAATACAATAATCTTAGCATTTTGTCTGTTTTTGTGAGAGTGGTCGGCACTTTTCCATCGCGGTCAATGAGCGACCCTGAAGGCGGCACGAAACCGAGTGTTTCGTGCCGTCTCTCATTTTCCCCGTTTCTCCTAGTGGCGCGGGTTTTCGCGCATGTTCGCGGCTTCCCGGCAGACGCAAAACGAGGACAATTCCAGACAATTTCCCACGCGAAAGTGCCGTTTTTGTCACTGCGCCACTGCCCGGAACTCCCGGTTGTAGCCTCATTTTGTCGATTTCGCGACCCTTATTTCACACCCCTGAATGTCATTTGAAAACCTTGCGTGCCTAGAGCCATGCGGACTCGCGGCATACGGCACACCCTTTCGGGGAACACGGACAAGGCCAGACAATTTTTCGCAAAACCACGTTCGGCTGACCCTGTTGTTCAGTTACGAAGATTGACTTTTTTCTCGGGGGGTGTATTGCCCATGAACGGATAGACCTTGGGACGGCGCGGAAAATCGGACTTTTTCAGGCACTCTCGGCGTTCCGGGATTGTGGCCGTTCCAGAAAACTGCCGTTCATATCCCATACTCGGGGGGAGTATACCATGCAACGGGATAGACGTTGAAGTGGTGCGGAAAACCGGGGCAAAACAACTCGCCTGAACCGGCGACTGACAGGCCACAGGAGCGCGTTTCGGCTCCGGCAAGCCCGCAGGTGCCGGAAGACGGGTGCGCGGGCTTCCAGCGCGGCTGGGCGGACGCTGGCGCACAAAAATTGAGCTGGCTCCATCTTTGTGCTTGCTACCTTATTAGAAAAATTGTAGACTCGCCGCCTAACCTGCAACACATCCAAACCACTACACTTCCTGCTCCACCGTACAACGATGAAAAAGACACTAACGATCCTTGCCCTGGTAGCCGCGCTAATGCCGATGATGCCCCTCACGGCAAATGGTGAATTGATTACCGTGAACGGTGTAAAATTTGAGCAAGAAGGTGTTTGGTCTACTGCCACAGGATGGTTTGATGCCAACAAATCCTGGTCAGGCGACGGTTTGTTGTGCTGGGCGGCTACCAGTAGCAACTTGATAGCTTGGTGGCAGTCCCAGAATCCCGATTACCGAGAGGAAGGCGATCCTTGGGGAGTGGATGAAGTATGGGATGTTTACAAGAACAGCTTTGTCAACGATGGCGGCATCATATCCAAAGGAGTGCAATGGTGGTTTGATGGGACGGGGATAGGCACCACAGACGCAGACTTAAAATACAAAGATGGCCATGTTTCTGATGGCGGCTATTATGCAGAACACCTTTATGGCGGTAAGGTAGAAGTTGCCACTCCTGCAAACATCACCACTTTGACAAGCAAGGAGTTCAATCAAGCGACCACGCTGGCTAACACCCTTGTGAAGTACATGAGAGACGGGTATGCTGTTGGACTCAATTTTATCAGCGGAAAGAAAGGACACGCCGAAACACTTTGGGGTATCGAGTATAACCCCGACACCCAATTGATTACCCGCTTGTACATTTCTGATTCGGACGACTCCCTTAAACCCGGCATCCGAGCACTTTCAATGGGGGTACTGCAACATGATGGCTACCAGGCTTTCTACCAGAACGATTCCCAAGAGATTTGGGAGATTGAATCATTTGTGCTGCTGAGTCCGACAATAACCAATGATGTGGCCAGGTTTAACGTCTACAATGCGGAAAGCGGAGAAGTAACCCTGCGTCAGGAGCTGGAAAGTTCCGGTTATAAGCTGCCAGCGGATACCAAGAGCTTTAACAAAATTGTATACGATAACAGCCGTAATGTTGAGATAAAGCGCCCGGTTAACCGCCATTTGACTGTAGACGAGGCCCATGACGGCGCGCATATCGGCACAGTCCAAGTAGATGCGACGCAAGGGCTCAACTTGCTGGAGGTTCAGAAAGGAGTCGAGCTGACTGTGGAGAATGTTGCAGGCAGCGGTTTGCTGACCAAAACGGGGGAAGGCACCCTGAAGCTGACGGACAAGGACGGCGGCGGCAAGATTGAGGTTCAAGAGGGCGTCTTGGAATGCGCAAACGGTACGCTGGCTAAAATCACGTTGAACGGGGGCAAGCTGCAAGGAGGTGGTAAGTTCAATCAAGTGACTGTAAACGGCGGCACCCTGGCTGTCGGCAACGCCCCCGATTACCAGCAATACTCAGGCGGAGGAGTTCTCACACTAAAACAAGCAGCACTCGAATTCCACATCGCCGGCTTCAGCAAGGAAGCATCCAAGTGGAATGGTAGCGGCTGGGGCTCCGGTACATACTCCAACCTTGACATGGATGGTGGCCAAATCTATCTCATGGAAGACGACAGAATAGATGAGATAAACTTTTACTTGGGCGGTTCTGCTTTGGAGGCCCTGCTCCAGGATGGCTCGTTCACGCTGGGGCTGATAACCGGAATCAAAAACTCGTATTTCGCGCCAGACTATGACTATGCGGACTTGGCGGCCAACACCCATTTCTACGTCTCTGACGATGCAGAAGCCATCGCCGGGACCACTTGGCTCGGTGGTGAAGACCTCACAAACCACTTCACGGTGAAGTACGAGTATGTGCAGTCATACTACTCGGGCCCGTACCAAGTGAATATGGTGGGCACCTACACGGGAGTCACGCCACCCGCAGTTCCCGAGCCCGCCACGTCCACCCTCTCCCTGCTGGCGCTGGCAAGCCTTTGCGCGCGCCGCAGGAGGAAGTGACAGGCAAGTTTTTATCGCGTGTGTTTGGCGGCACCCACCGGGCTTCGGCTTGGTGGGTGCTTTTCCGTACTAGGCGGGCGGCAGCAGCCAGCTTCTGCCCCGGCAAGCCCGAAGATGCCGGGAGACGGGAGCATGGGCTTGCAGCGCGGCTAGAAGGGCGTTGGCGCACAAAAATTGAGCTGGCGCCATCTTTGTGCTTGCTGGGGGATTAGAAAAATTGTAAAATCATTGCCTAATCTGTACACCTCGATAAACGCCACACTTCCTGCTCTCTCGCCAACGATGAAAAAGACACTAACGCTCCTTGCACTGACAGCCGCGCTAATGCCGATGATGCCCCATGCCGCAAAAGCGGAAATAAAGCTGGCAACTGTAACGGGGGTCTCGATTGATACGAGTGACCCTTCCAAATCTACAGGTATATTCGATGCAGAAAAGGGGTGGGATACATACGATGACGGGCTTCTGTGCTGGGCGGCGACTTGCAGTAACTTAATTACTTGGTGGGAAACGCAAAACTCAGCTACCATTTCAAAAGGTACGCCCACCCAAAATGCTCAGATTTGGGATATATACAGGCATACCTTCAGGAACTACGGAGGAGATATTGGTCAAGGCTTAGAGTGGTGGCTCGATGGCAACTATGGATTGGGGACTGGTAAAGAACTTTATCAGCGCACAAAACTTACGGAGAATTGCACATATTATTTAAGCCGTGAAGATGGAGGTTTCTATCATGACTCTCTCTGGCAAGGCAAAGTGGGAAACTTGGATATTCAAACCTTAATTCCCGGACAATATGATACAACGCAATCCTTTTCGATGGCCCTGGTCAATGCAATTAACCAAGGATACGGCGTGGGTCTCTCGTGGGTTTACCCGTCCATTTTCGATAATCAGCCGCCTATGGGGCACGCCGTGACTGTTTGGGGCGCGGAATACGATACTGAAACCAACTTGCTCACGGCCTTATATCTGACAGATTCGGACAATGCACATAACGAGGTGGGCCTTGTTCGCGTAGCCATTGAAGACAATGGAAAAGGGACGTTCATTGATTCCAATAGGCGAGACCACTCCATCGAGAATTTTACTCTCCTGAACTCAAGCCTAAGCAGCGACCTGAATTACTTCAACTATCAGGATAAAGATAACAATATCGTCATGAAGCAAAAGCTGAATGGCGAGGGCTTCACCATCACCTCAGAAACTCAGGAGGTGAATGACATCATCTATGACGGAAGCCGGGGGGAGCAAGCGCCAGAACGCTTATTGACAGTGGAGGCTGACCACTCGGCTAAAACAGTCCAAGTGAATGCGACCTATGGTTTGAACTTGCTGGAGGTTCAGCAAGAGGTCACCCTGACTGTGGAGAATGTGGCTGGCAGCGGTGTGCTGACCAAAACAGGGGAAGGCACACTGAAGCTGACGGACAAGGACGGCGGCGGCAAGATTGCGGTTCAGGAGGGCGTCTTGGAATGCGGAAACGGTACACTGGCTGAAGTCACGGTGAACGGGGGCAAGCTGCAAGGAGGAGGAGGTAAGTTCAAAAAAGTGACTGTAAACGGCGGCACCCTGGCTGTCGGCAACGCCCCCGATTACCAGCA
>CALCWC010000123.1 GCA_937905985.1 uncultured Verrucomicrobiales bacterium
TGTGGCGCAGCAGGATGGCGTGCAGCGAGCCCGTGCGCTTGCGGCACAAATCCGCCGCGGAGGCGCACTCCACGGTCACGCGCGGGTCGTCCAGGGCTGCCTTGTTTTCGCTGTGCCGGCGGTTCCAGTCGGTGATGGCGTCCACGGGTTCTGCCACAATGAAGCGAGCCTTCTCCTTGGGGAGGCAGAGCATGGCCTTGGCGAGGCCGTAGCCGAGGCCCAGCCCGGCAATCATGATTTGGGGCTGACCGGCGCGTGTGATGGGGGAGGTGGCGATTTCAGCCATGGCCTCCTCGCTTCCATAGGTGAAGCTGTTGGCACAGGGCAGCCCGTCGTGCTGCAGGGAAAGTTCGCCATCGCGCTCCCACAGCTCCCACACGCTGCCGTCCTCCATCTGCTTTTCTCCCAGCTTTGTGAGCGGCTTCATACCCCGCAGTATAACAACCCCGCGCCCGTTTGGCAAGAATGCATTTCGAGGACGAGGCGATTGTGGCGTTTCTGCTCGACATGGAGCCCCTGGGGCACTACAATCATTCCATGCCAGATTCACGCCCCATAGCGCCATTGGAGCCCTCGCGAAACGTGGGCTCGTTCATGCAGGACATCCTGGCGGCAGCGCACGGCGCGGCAATCGACAGCCGGCAGGCTGCGAATGCAGAGAAGGACTGCGACATAGCACCCCAGGAGCTGCCCGCGGGGTACGGGCTGCGCGGGTACACCATCCAGCGCACGCTGGGCAGCGGCGGTTTCGGCATCACCTACCTGGCACGGGAAAACCGCCTTCGCCGCCAGGTGGTCATCAAAGAGAACTTCCCCGCCAACCTCTGCTACCGCAAGGCCGGCACGCTGGACGTGTGCCTCAACAACCCCGAAACCGGCAAGGAGCTTTTTGACTGGGGCCGCGGCAACTTCCTGCGCGAGGCGCGCCTGCTGGGCAGTTTCGACCACCCGGGAATTGCCAAGGTGTACAGCTATTTCGAGGCGCACCAAACCTCCTACTATGCCACGGAATACATCGATGGCGTATCGCTGGGCAAGGTGGCGGAGGACTATGCACTGGGCAGGAGCCAGATCACGCAGGAATCGCTTGTGGGCCTGATGGCGCGGCTGCTGGACACGCTGGACTATTTGCACGAGCGCAAACTGCTGCACCGCGACGTGAAGCCGGACAACGTGCTCATCACCCGCAACGGCCTGCCCAAGTTGATTGACTTCGGCGCCGCGCGCGAAGAGTACGGGGACAGCAACGTCTCCGTGGTGGAATCCCTGGGATTCACCCCGGCGGAGCAAGGGGAGAAGGACGGCAACATGGGGCCGTGGACAGATTTATACGCCCTGGGTGCCACGCTGTACTACCTGCTGACCGGCGTGTGCCTGCCGGGCTGCCGCCAGCGCGAGCTGTATGATGCAGCCACGCCGCTCGCGGCCCAACCCAAGCTTCTCAAGAGCTTCGACATCGACCTGCTGCGCAGCATCGACCACGCCATCCGCCCCGCCATTCAGGAGCGTTACCAGAGCGTGAGCCAGTGGATGGATGATATCCGTCCCTTTGCGTGAAGCGTGGCTTCAGTTCATCCTCAGCACGGGGGCAATAGCCTCCATGAGCGCCTCGGAATCATAAAAACCGTTCATGGCGATGGGGCGCATGGTTTCCCCCAAGGCTTTCATGGTCTGCTCAAACTCCGCGCCAATGGCCTTCTCCACCTGTGCGTGGATTTCCGGCGTGGGCTCGCCGAGCTTCTCGTTCTCCGCGGAAACGGCGTCCATCTTGGCCACCAGCTCCTTCACCTTGGGCGCGGCGGCATCGGCGCTCGCGGTGTCCTTGACCCCCTGGAGCGCATCGTTCAGCTCCTTGATGCAGTTCATGAGGTTGCGCGCGGCGGCCTCAAACTTTCCGGCATCCGCCGGAGCAGCGACTTCCGCCGGAGCGGCAGGCGCAGCGGGAGCGGTTTCCTGGGCAATGGCGGGCGCAAAGGCAAGCACGGCGGCGGTGAGAAGGATACTGTTCTTCATGCGCTCCACTATGAACCTGCCGCCCCTTCTTGTCAAGCCTGCACCATGTGTGCAAATTCATGGCGCGCCCCATTCCACAAATACGGAGGTTGAAGCGTGGGGAGCGAGGATGAGCAGGCGCTTCTCCTTGCGACATGCGGTGAAACAGCCGGGTAAGTTGAAGCGCGCGGAGGGTGCATCCGGCGGCAGGATGGCATTGACGGCCAGCACGTGTTCCTCTGTCAAATCCGGCACGCCGGCGGCGTGCAGATAGCGGGCCAGGGCAGCCTTGCGGAGCGGTGCGGGAAGCTCCAGCACGCGCGGCAGGAAAAGCCTCCCCTGCGGGTCTGTGAGCGGCAGCAGGGCAAGCGCAGCGTCAAGCGCCTCCAGCGTTTCCCGCTGCAGGCGCGCGCTGCGGTTGAGCACGGGAGCCACATCGCGTCCCAGCGCGCGTGAAAGGGCGGGCAGCACTTCCAGGCGGATGCGGTTGCGGGCGGCGTCCGGCACGGCGTTGGTGGCGTCCTCCCTCCATTCCTGCCCCTGGCCTTGCAGCCAAGCGGTGATTTGTACACGCGGCGTTTCCAGCAGAGGGCGCACCCAGGTGGTGGTGCCGTCATGCCGCACGGGCAGCATGCCGCGCGGACCAGCCGACCCGCGCGCCAGGCGGAACAGCACGGTTTCCGCCTGGTCGTCCGCATGATGCGCCAGGGCCACGGTGTTACCGCCACAGCGTGCGGCGGCCTCCGCCAAAATGGCGTGGCGTGCGCAGCGTGCGGCCGTTTCCAAAGATTCCCCGCTTTCCGCGGCCAGTTGCGGCACGGAGACGCGGTGCTCCTCATACGGGATGCCCAGCCGCGCGCAAAGGCCCTTGCAGAAGGCGGCGTCCTCATCGGCATCCGCGGCGCGGATACCGTGGTGCACATGGCATGCCAGCAATTGGCAGCCGTGCCGATGCAGGGCCAACAGCAGCGCCACGGAATCGCGTCCGCCGCTCAATCCCGCCACCACCGTGCGCCCGTCCAGGTGCGGCAGGCATTCCGGCAGCAGGGGCAACTCTGCCGTTCCCTGCATAAAGGATTACTTCTTATCCTTCTTTTTCTTGTCCTTGGCGTCCTTCTTAGCGGCCTTGGGGGCGGGCTGGTCCATCTCCGCCTTGGCCATATCCGGCGCCACGGCGGCAAAGATTTCCTCCGGCTTCATATCGTCCGTGGCGGCAACCGCCTTCACCGCGCCACTGGCGTACAGCACCATGATTTTGTCCTTGTGGCGCTCCACCGCCGGCATCACCATCTTCACAAAGCCTGCGTAGTCATGCACGCTCTGGGATTTCTCCGGGTTGCCGTCGGTCAGCCACGGCAGGTTCTCCAAGCGCTGCTTGGCGCTGGTGCGGATGCAGGAGTTCGGGTTCTCCGGGTCCTCGCTTGCATCCGTCCACGACACATAGGACACGGTCTTGTAGTCCGCCGTGAACGTCTTTTCATTGCCCACCTGGGCGCGGGTGTCCACCGGGCAGTGGAAATAGGCCGGCAGCTTGATCTTGCCCTTGGGCTTGCTGGGCAGCTGCGCCTCGCACTCGTCCAGCTGCGCCAGCGCAATCCACCACCCGTGCGTCTCGTTCACGTTCTCCGTGTCGGGATCGTCGTCCATGCCGCTGGTGGGCAGCAAGGCGCTGTGCGCGCGGTCGTCCCCGTACATCATGCCCAGTTTGCTGAGCTGCTCCAGGTTCTCCTTGCACGCCTGGTCGTTGCCGGCACCGGCACGGGACCAAATGGCCACGGCACCAATGGCGCCAATGACTGCAAGAATGGCGATGACCACCATGAGCTCAATCAACGTAAAACCGTAACGCTTGCGGATGCGGGCTGTCTTCATACTCTGCCTACTCTATCACATTTCTCCCGCGCTGCAAGAAAAAAGAGCCGCGCGGCTTGCACACCGCGCGGCCCGGAAATCATTTGCAAGCCCTATCAGGAATGCATGGGCATGATGACGTAGAGGAACTCGTCCTTCACGCGCAGCACGCCGGGGCTGGAGGCATCGATGAGGTCGATGGCCACCTCGCCGTCGCCCATGGCCTTGAGCGGGGCCAGGATGAAATCGGCGTTGAAGGTGATGGCCAGCTCGCGGCCCTGGTAGTCGATGGGCATTTCTTCATGGGCCTCACCCACATCGGCGGCGCTGGACTGCACTTCCATGGAGCCGGGGGCGAAGCGGAAGCGCACGGTGTTGGACTTCTCTGCGGAGAGCAGGGAGACGCGGCGCACGATCTCGTTGAGATCCGTGGCGGGCATGGAGATGCGCTCGTTGTAGCGGCTGGGAATCACCTGGCGGTAGTTCGGGTAGTTGCCGTCAATCAGCTTGGTGATGAGCAGCGTGTCGCCGAAGTCGAAGAACGCCTGGTTGCTGGTGATGCGCACCAGCACGTCGCCGGCGTCGCCCAGCAGGCGGTGGACCTCGGCCACGGCGCGGCTCGGGATATCGATGCACACGGAGGAGCTTTCCGGGAACTCCAGCTCGTTCTCAAAGAGCGCCAAACGGCGGCCGTCTGTGGCCACCAGCGTGAGCTTGCCGTCCTGGAAACAGGTGTAGATGCCGTTGAGCACATAGCGCGTGCCATCGTTGGAAATGGCGAATTCCGTAAAGCGGAAGCCGCGTGCCAGCATAGCCTGCGGCACCTTGAACTCGCGCGCCTCCTTTGCGGCGGGCAGGCCGGGGAATTCCTCCGGGGCCAGGCCGTTGAGCTTGAACTGGGCGCGGTCGCAGCGGATGGTGGCCACGGTTCCGGTCACCTCCACGCTCACCTCGCCATCGCGCATTTCACGGATGATGCTCTGCAGCTTCTTGGCGGGCAGGGTGATGGCACCGGGCTTCTCCACCATGCAGGGAATCTTGGACTCGATGGTGAGCTCCATGTTGGTGGTGGTGAGCTTCAGCTCGCCGTCCGCCGCATTCAACAGCACATTGGAGAGAATAGGCATGCTGGGGCGGGTGGAAACCACGCCCGCCACCTTGTTCAAACCATCAAGAAGAACTTGTTTCGCTAATGTGAATTTCATATCGCCTCCTTTGTTGAAAGACATTCTATACCCGCGCGCACCGCTTCGCAAGGAAAAATTTCACCCCTTACCCACATTTTTGGGCGGTCTGTGTCTGCTGCCACAACATGTTGTGGTTGTTCCACCCTTGACGGGTTGAGCCCCCTTTGGTAGAATGCCGGCATGGCATATTTGGAGCTGGAAAACGTGTGCGTTCACTTTCCCGTGCGCAACGCGTGGGGCGCCACGGGAGGCGTGGTTCGAGCGGTGGACGGCGTTTCCCTCACCGTGCGAAAGGGTGAAATCCTGGGGTTGGTGGGGGAATCCGGCTGCGGCAAATCCACGCTCTCCCGCGCAATTATGCAGCTTCAGCCCGTCACCTCCGGCCGCATCACGCTGGACGGTGAGGAACTGACCGCCATGAGCACGCGCGCGGTGCAACGGCGACGCCTGGATTTCCAGATGGTGTTCCAGGACCCGTACGCCTCCCTGAACCCGCGTTTCAGCATCTTCTCCACGCTGGTGGAGGCGCTCTCGCAGCGCGCGCCCCTGCCCCGCGGGGAGCGAGAGCCCGCCGTGGCGCAGCTCATGGAACGCGTGGGGCTCAGCCCGGAGCACATGTACAAGTACCCGCACGAGTTCTCCGGCGGCCAGCGCCAGCGCATCGCCATTGCGCGGGCCATCGCGCCCCGTCCCGCCCTGCTGCTGGCGGATGAACCGGTTTCCGCGCTGGATGTCTCCATCCAGAGCCAGATTCTCAATTTGCTCACCGAGCTCACGCGCGACTTGGAGCTCACCACGATTTTCATCTCCCACGATTTGTCCGTGGTGCATTATCTGGCAGATTCCATTGCGGTGATGCAGCGCGGCAGGATTGTGGAGTACGGAACGGCGGACGCCGTCTTCAACCACCCCCGGAACCCCTACACTCAAACCCTCCTCGCGGCCGTTCCCTCTCTCTGAACACCGAACGCCCCCAACGCATCAAGGGCAAATTGCCCCAACACGGGGAAATCCCCAGCCGGTTCATCCCTCAATGAACACCTTGGTGCCGATGGGGCAGAGGGGGAAGATGCGGGCGATATCGGTGGGGTCCATGCGGATGCAGCCGTGCGAGACGGGAGTGCCGAGCCTGGCGGTGTCTGCGGTGCCGTGGATGTAGATGAAGCGGGAGCGGGTGTTGGCGTTGTGCGGCTCCAGGCCGTCCAGGCAGAGGATGCGCGCGAGGATGGCATCCTGCTCACTGCAGACGGGTTCCCAGGTGCCGATGGGGATGCGGCCCTTGAAGAGGGTGGTGAGGGGTGCGTTCTCGCCGTGGGTGGAGCATACGGCAAAGCGCCCGGTGGGCGTCTGTCCGGAATCCGGGGTGCATCCCGTCCCTGCGGCGCCGGTGGAGCATGGGACGGTGATGACGGGGCGCCCCTCGTGGTTGCACAGGGTGATGCTTTGCGCGGCCACGCTCACATGGAGGGAATGGGAACTCTGGGAGTCCGGGGCCATGGTGGCATCAGGCGTTGGTGATGACGCGTGCGATGGCCTCCGCAGCATCGGTGCGGGCGAGGGAGCGCATGGCGGATTCCATGGCGGCGCGCTTCTCCGGGTTGAGGATGGTATCGTGCACGAATTGGTGAACGGTGTCCTCTGTGAGGTCGGCCTGCTGGCACATGACGGCGGCACCGTGCCCGGTGAACACGCGGGCGTTGTGCGTCTGGTGGTCGTCTGCGGCGAAGGGGAAGGGTACCAGCAGGCATGCCTTGCCGATGACGGAAAGCTCGGTCAGGGTGGAGGCGCCGCTGCGTGCGATGACGCCGTCCGCCGCGGCGTAGGCGGCGGGCATGTCGGAGCAGAATCCCGTCACGGTGATGTTGGGGGCACCTGCGGCCAGGCCCTGCACGCGCTCGCAGTCCTGCTTTCCGGCAATGACCAGGTAGTGCACATCGGGGTCGTTTTTGGCAAACTCCACCAGCATGGAATTGAGGTTGCGCGCGCCCTGGGAACCACCGGTCACCAGGATGAGCGGCTTGTCGGCGGGCAGGGAGAGTCTCCGGCGGGCGTTCTCGCGTGAGGGCAGGTGGTGCAGCTCCTCTCGCACGGGTGTGCCCACCACCTCGCATTCCTTGCCGGGGAAGAAGGGCGCGGCTTCCGCGAGCCCGAGCAGCACCTTGTTGCACCAGCGCGCGGTGAGGCGGTTGGCCTTGCCGGGCATGGCATTGGAATCATGCACGAAGGCGCGCAGGCCCATGCTTTTGCCGGCGCGCACGGGCGGCAGCGAGGTGAAGCCTCCCATGCCCACCACGGCATCCGCATGCTCCTGCCGGATGATGCCGGCGCAGGTCAGGTACGTGCGCGCCAGGCGCCACAGGAACAGCGGCATCCGCAGGGAGAGCAGCGGCGGTTTCGCAATCGCCGGGATGGTGTGGAAATCCAGGTCGCCGTACTTGCGGGACGCCTCGGCGTCCACATCCTTGCGTGAGATGAGCAGGACGGGGTGGTGACCCAGCTTTCGCAGCTGCTGTGCGACGGCGATGCCGGGGAAAAGGTGACCGCCCGTGCCTCCACAGGCAATGATGATGTTCATGAGAGAGGTTTCTATGTTGTTGAGGGTTTACGAAAGTTTGCTGTCGTGCTGTCTGCGGCGTGGCCAGTAGTTCTTGCTGGCCTGCTTGGAGTAGCGCTGGATGCTGGTGAGCAGGCCGATGGCCGCAATGGTGAAGACCAGGTTGGTGCCGCCGTAACTGATGAACGGCAGCGGCAGGCCGGAGTTCGGCAGGAGAGAGGTGACCACCATCATGTTCAGCACGGCCGGCCAGAAGATGGTGCACACCAGCCCCGTGGCCAGCAGCCGCCCGAACGTGTCCTGCGTCTGCAGCGCCAGAATCACACCCGCCAGCGTCATCAGCGTGAACAGCAGCAGTACCCCCGCCGTCCCCACAAAGCCCCATTCCTCGCCTATTTCCGCAAAGATGAAGTCCGTGTGCGCGAACGGCAGGTTGCCGTACTTTTCAATGCCGTCGCCCAGCCCCACCCCGGTGGCGCCTCCGCGTGCAAAGGCCAAAATGGAAATCCACTGCTGGCGGCCGGAGCCCTGGCTGAACGCCTGGGGGTCCATCCAGGCCTCGATACGCTCCATGCGGTTGGCGCTGCCCGTGGCCATCATGTAGAGCGCCAGCGCGCCCACCAGCAGCGCCAGCAGCAGCAGCCAGGACCGCGCGCCCGCCACGTACATCATGCAGAAGCCCGACATGCCGAGCGCCGCCGCCGTGCCCATGTCCTTCTCAAACAGGATGAGCAGCAGCGGGATGCCGAAGATGAGCCCCGGCCTCAGGAAGCCCTTGACGAAGGTTCCGGCCATCTCGCGGTGGGTGGTGTACCAGTCCGCGAGGGCGAGCATGAGGCATATCTTGGCCAGCTCGCTGGGCTGGAACATGAAGCCCAGGCTGATCCAGCGGGACTCGCCGTTGATGGTCTTGCCGATGACCGGCGCGTAGCAGCATAACAGCAGCAGCGTGCACGTCCACCATATCAACCGCACGTACGGGCGCAGCTTGTGGTAGTCCATGCGGCTGATAAGCAGGGCCACGCCCAGCCCCAGTAGCGCGAACCCGCACTGCTTGCCCAGGTAGTCCTGCTCCACGCCGTTGACGGGAGGTGCGCTCAAGCCCGTGCTGGCCACCATCACCACACCCAGCACCAGCAGGATGATGAAGCAGAACCAGATACAGATGATGCTCAGGCGCGAGGACACGGGTTGGCGGCGTGGCGAGGGTTACTGGCTGACCTTGAGCTTCTGGCCGGGGCGGATCTTGCGGGCGTCCGCATCCGTCATGCCGTTGAGCTGCATGAGCTTCTTGAGGGAAAGCTTGTACTTGCGGGCGATGCCGCCCAGGGTCTCGCCCTTGGCAATGACATGCACCTTCTCGTGCTCGGCGGCAGCGGCTTGCTGCGCCGCGGCGGTACGCGCCTGCGGGGAATCCTTGGCCACCGGCACCTTGATGTACGACCCGGCAATCAGGTTGATGCGGCGCGCGGCATCCGGGTTGGCGGCCTTGAGGGCGTCCACCGTGGTGTTGTTGGCCACGGCGATGCTGCTCCAGGTGTCGCCCGATGCCACAAGGTGCTTGACCAGGACGGTGTTTGCGGTCTGTGCGGGGGCGGTGGGTGTCACTTCCTCCGCGGTGTCGTCATCAGCCACGGCCGGCATCTGGGTGATGTGGTTGGCGGCGGGAACCGTTTGCGTGCGCCGGGCGGGAGCCTGCGTGGTGGTGACGGGCTGCACGTCGGTGAGACGAATGGCACCGGGATTGTTGGTGGGCGTCTGTGTTGCGGTGACGGGCGTGGCGTTGGGGAAGGAGGGGCCGGCGTTCTGCTGCTCCGCGGGGGTGGGGGGAGCGGTGACGGTTGCGGCCACCACGGCCCCGGCGTTGCTCTTCTTGAGCTGGCCGCGCAGCAGGGCGCCGCCGATAAGTGCCAGGTGCAGCAGCAGCAGGCCCACAATCACGCGGATGATGACGGAGCTGCTGGTGGAGTCCTCCACCAGCCCGGTGTCGGATTGGTGCCGCTTGAGCTTGTTGACGAAGCTGTGGAAGCGGCGGTGCTTTTTAGAGGCGCGGCCGAGGACTGAATCTTTGAGTTGCTTGTTCATAAAATCGCTGTTTGGGTGATGGTGTTGTTAGAGGTTGAGGGCTTTGGCGACAGCGGCGCGGAAGCATTCCCCGCGCTGCACATAGCCTGTGAACTGGTCGAAAGATGATGTGCCGGGCGAGAACAGCACCACGTCGCCCCGTTGCGCCTGCCGCACGGCTTCCGCCACCGCCTCCTGCACCGTGTCCACCACGTGCGTGGGGCAGACGGGTGAGAAGGTGCGCTCCAGCTGCTCCTTGATCTGCCCGAAGACGATGCAGCAGCGCGCCTTGTCGCGCAGCATGGTGTTGATGGCGGTGTAGTCCAGCCCCTTGTCCTTGCCGCCGGCAATCAGCACGATGGGACGGGTTTGGGAGCGCACGGCGGCCTCCGTGGAGTGCAGGTTCGTGCTCTTGGAATCGTTGAGCCAGAGGACGCCGTCCATCTCCGCAACGGTTTCGCAGCGGTGGCCCGGCGGGTTGAAGGAGCGCACGCCCTCCGCCACGGCCTCCGCGGGAATGCCCACGGCGCGGCAGGCGAGGGTGGCGGCCATGGTGTTCTCTGCATTGTGGGCCTGCTCCATGGTGGTGCCGCGCAGCTTCATGAGCGGGTGGCCGCCCTCCATGATGCAGCCGTCGGCGTAGTAGAGCTGGCCGCTGCTCACCACGGAGGAGAATCCCACGCGGCGCGGCTTGATGGGCGGCAGCTTCTCGCCCTCGCGGACGATGGCGATTTGCTCGCGCCCCATGTTCTGGAAGATTCGGCACTTGGCGTTGTAGTAGTCCTCCACCTTCTTGTAACGGTCCATGTGGTCCGGGGCAAAGTTGAGCCAGATGGCCACCTCCGGTTTGAAGTTGATGATGGTTTCCAGCTGGAAGGATGAAATCTCCAGCACGGCGAACTCAGGCACCGGCTCCATCAGTACCACCTCGGAGAGCGGGAAGCCGTAGTTGCCGCAGGCCTTGGCGCTGCGCCCGGCCTGGTTGAGGATGTGCTCGACGAGCGCGGTGGTGGTGGTTTTCCCGTTGGTGCCGGTGATGGCGATGATGCGCGAGGTGCAGTAGGCGAACGCCAGCTCCGTCTCCCCGATCACGGGTGCGCCCGAGCATGCGAACGCCAGCGTCCACGGAATATCGGCCTCAATGCCGGGGGAAATCACCACCAGGTCCGCCTTGTATCCGTGCGCGTGCTCCTCCGTGGCGCCTGCCACAAAGGGGATTTGTGCATCACTGCAAAAGGCCTTGGGGTTGGCATCGAAGATGCACACTTCCGCCGCGCCCTTGGCGAGCGCCAGATGCGCGGCACCCAAGCCGCTGCGCCCGGCTCCCAGGATGGCTATTTTCTTGCCGTTGAGGTTCATGGTGGATGGATTCGTTTAGAGGATATGGAGAGCGGAAACATCCATGGAAATGCCGCAGGCATCCAGGACCAGCATGGAAAGCGAAATGCCGGCGGCCGCCAGCAGGAGACCCACCAGCCAGAAGCGCACGCACACCTGCGTCTCGCTCAAGCCGCCCTTCTCGAAGTGGTGGTGGATGGGGGCCATGCGGAAGAAGCGCACCCCCTCGCCGCGCGTGATGCGCGTGTACTTGAACCACATCACCTGAATCATCACGGACACCGCCTCCGCCACGAACATGCCGCCCACAATCACCAGCAGCAGTTCCGTGCGCGTGCATACCGCCACCGTGCCCAGGGCGCCGCCCAGCGCCAGCGAGCCCGTGTCGCCCATGAACATCTTGGCCGGGTTGCAGTTGAACCACAGGAAGCCCGCGCATGCGGATGCAATGGCCAGCAGGAAGGGAATCAGCGGTACGGCCGTGCCCGGCGCCTGGGAGGGGGAGATGCTGTCCGGCGTGCAGAGAAGCAGAACACAGAAGGCCAGGGAGGCAATCACCATGAGACCGGACGCCAGCCCGTCCAGCCCGTCCGTCAGGTTCACGGCGTTGGAGGAGCCGATGATGACCAGAAGCGCCAGCGGGATGAAGAACACGCCGATGTCAAGCATGCCGTAGAACGGCACGTACATGGCGGTGATGCTCGGGATGGTGATGTACAGGTAGAACGCGGAACCCACGGCCGCCACGGCCTGAATGGCTATCTTGAACCACCCGCTCACGCCGTCCGTGCTGTGCCGGGTGATTTTCGCGTAGTCGTCCAGCCAGCCCAGAAGCGCGGTCACCGCGGTCACGAACACGCAGCACTGCACGCGCGCGTCCGCCATGTCCAGGAACAGCACGCTGGTGAGCAACAGGCTGCCGATGAGCATGACGCCGCCCATGGTGGGCGTGCCAACCTTGCCCTGGTGTTCCGGCGCGAGCACGCCCTTGCGGGCCTCGCGGATGGGTTGCCCCGCCTTCATGGCGCGCAGTATGTTTACCACGCGGTTGCCGATGCACAACGAGATGACAAACGGAACAAGCAGAGCCAGCAGGATCTGCACAGGTACGGAAAGGTTGGTAATGAAATTAATCATTTGGTTGAAACGGGATTGAGTGAGGGGAAGAGTTCGTACATGGTTCGCTCCATGCCTGCGGAGCGGGAACCCTTGAAGAGGATGGCGTCACCGGGCTGGATGAGCGGGCGCAGGGCGGCGGCGGCTTCCGCGGGCGTGGCCACCAGCATGGCGGGAATGCTCTCCGCGGCGGCCTGGCACAGCGCGGTGGTTTCCGCGCATTCGTTGCCCACCACCACCACGGCGGCGTAGCCCAGGGAGGCGGCGCACCAGCCCATGTCTGCATGGGCGGCAATGCCGGCCTCGCCCAGTTCTCCCATCTTGCCGAGCACGGCGAAGCGGTTGTTGGGGCCCTTGAGCGCGGCCACGGTTTCCAGCGCGGCCTTCATGCTTTCCGGGTTGGCGTTGTAGGTGTCGTCCACCACGGTGAAACCGTCCACTTGGGTGCAAGCGAGTCTTCCGCGGGTGAGGGCGGGAGAGGCCAGGCCAGCGGCGATTTCCTCCAGCGAGCATCCGAGCTTCCATCCGGCGGCTGCGGCCAGCAGGCTGTTGGTGACCATGTGAGCGCCGGGCACGGGAAGGGCAATGTTGATTTCGCCCAGCCCCTCGATGGAAAGGGTGTAGGTGGTGCCGGAGGGGGAGCTGCGCTGGTTGAGCGCCTGCACGGGCGAGTGGTAGTCGCCCACGGGGATGGGCGTGGCGTCCGTCTGCGCGGCGATGTAGCCGGCGTAGTCGTCCAGCGCCGGGTAGATCATGAATCCGTCTTCCGGCAGGGCGCGCGCAACGGTGCATTTCTCATCCGCGATGGCATCGCGCGTGCCGAGGAATTCCAGGTGGGCGGAGCCGATGGTGGTGATGATGCCGATGCGGGGCTGCACCATGTTGCAGAGGGGAGCGAGCTCTCCCTTGTGGTTCATGCCCATCTCCCATACGGCGGCCTCCGTTCCCTTCCCGGTGGAGAGGATGCTGAGCGGCACGCCGATGTGGTTGTTGAGGTTGCCCTTGGTGGCCACGGCATTGTAGTGTTGCCGCAGGATAGCGAGCGTCATGTCCTTGGTGCTGGTCTTGCCGCTGGAGCCGGTGAGGCCCACCACGCGGATGGGTTCCAGCTGCCCGCGCCACCACTTGGCCAGGCTTTGCAGCGCGGCCAGCGTGTCTGCCACCTGCACCACGGTGCACGCAGGATCGTACTCGCCCTCCAGGCGGGATACCACCACGGCCGCCGCACCCTTGCGGGAGGCGTCCGCCGCAAACGAGTTGCCGTCGAAGCGCTCGCCGTTCAGGGCGAGGAAGATGCAGCCGGACTGCACGGCGCGGCTGTCCGTGGTGAGCCCGCCGGTCACGCCGCGTTCACCGCGCGCCACGGCGGTTCCGCCGGTGGCTTCAAGCAGCTCGTCTATGGTTATGGTGGTCATGCGCGCGGGTTGTTCTTTCTTCCCTCCGGCTTGCGGGAGGGCACGCTGATGCCATCCGGGTTCTTTTCCCGGTAGTACTTCTGCACCACGGCGGCATCTGAGAAGGTGATGGTTTCCTTGGCGAAGATCTGGTAGTTCTCATGCCCCTTTCCGGCAATGAGCACCACGTCGCCGGGGCGGGAGATTTCCAGCGCGGCGCGGATGGCTTCCTCGCGGTCGGTGATGCGGTGCTGCTTCTCCTTCGGGATGCCGGGCATGATTTCGTCGATGATGGCGTCCGGGTCCTCTGTGCGGGGGTTGTCGCTCGTGGCCACGCAGATGTCGCTGTACTGCGCCGCCGCCTTGCCCATCAGCGGGCGCTTCGTGCGGTCGCGGTCGCCGCCGCAGCCGAACACCGTGATGAGGCGCCCGGAGTGGCAGAGGTGTTTCAGCGAGCGGCACACGTTCTCCACGGCATCCGGCGTGTGGGCGTAGTCCACGAAGCACTGCACGTTGTTGACGCTGCTGACCAGCTCGATGCGGCCGGGCACCTGCGGGGTCTGGGCCAGGCAGGTGATGGCATCCTGGATGTTGATGCCGGCGCATACGGCGCCTGCGAGGGCGGCGAGGCTGTTGGAGAGGTTGAACTTGCCGATGAGCGGGGTGCGCACGAGGTACTGGCGGCCCTGGTACTCCAGCTGGTATTGGCTGCCCTTGAGGGAGATGAGCTTGGGCGTGACGTGGAAATCCGCCCCTGCCGCCTCGCCGAACGTGCGCACGCGCATGTAGGACTTCAGCTCGTTGGCCAGGCGGCGCCCGTACTCGTCGTCGATGTTGATGACGGCGGTGGACTTCACCGCCTCCTTTTCAGCCATGCGCGTGAACAGCAGCTTCTTGGCCTGGTAGTAGCTCTCCATGTCGCCGTGGTAGTCCAGGTGGTCCTGCGTGAGATTGGTGAACACGCCCACGCGGAACAGCGTGCCGGAGGTGCGCTGCTGGTCCAAGGCGTGGGACGACACTTCCATGGCTACCGCGCGGCAGCCGTTCTCCACCATGGTGGCAAACATGGACTGCAGCTCCGCGCAGCCGGGTGTGGTGTTGTGCGAGGGCGTGCGGCGCGCGCCGTCGTCGTAGATGATGGTGCCGATGAGGCCGGCGCGCTGCCAGACAGCGCGGAAGATGGAGTTGCAGAGGTAGCTGATGGTGGTCTTGCCGTTGGTGCCGGTGACGCCCAGGACAACCATCTTGGTGCTGGGGAAATCGTTCCAGGCGCTCATGATGCGGCCGTTGGCGCGCCGGGAGTCCGGCACCTGCACCCAGCAGATGTTCTTTTCGGTGGCCTCGGCGCTCACGGGGGTTTCCGCCACAATGGCCGCCGCTCCCGCCGCAATCGCGTCCGGTATGGCGCTGTGACCATCGAATTGCGTGCCTTTCACGGCGATGTAGCAGCAGCCCGGTATCACCTTGCGGCTGTCATCCGTCACCAGGGTGAGCGGCTTTTTGAGCTTGCCTGTGATGGTAGCTCCCGTAACGACTGAAAAGATGGATTGCTTGTTCATTGTTGGGCGGTGGAGACGGTGAGGTTCTGGCTATTGCGGTAGTGCTCGTAGGCTTCGGGATCGCTGGGGGTGAGGTTGAGAAGGTTGATGATGCGTTCCGCGGCGGCGTGGAAGATGGGCGCGGCCACGGTGCCGCCGCCCGGGTTGCAGTCCGTGGGATGCGGCTCGTCTATCACCGTCATGATGACCAGCCGCGGGTCGTCGATGGGCAGCACGCCCGCGAAGGAGACGGTGTAGAGTCCCTCATAGTATCCCTTTCCTCCCTGGTGCACCTTCTTGGCGGTTCCGGTCTTGCCGCCAATGCGGAAGCCGGGGATGGCGGCGGCGGTGGCGGTGCCGCGGTTCACGCCTTCCGGGTTCTTGTCCTTGGTGACGGCCTCCAGGGCGTAGCGGAGGTCAGCGGCGGTCTTCTCGCTCATCACGCGCTCCACCGCCTTCGGGGCGCAGCCCTCCGCATCGTAGGTCTCGCCCTCGTCGGTGATGAAGGCATCGATGAGGCGGGGCTTCATGCGCACGCCGCCGTTGGCAATGGTGGAGTAGACCATGGCCATGTGGAGGGGGGAGACGGAGACGGCGTATCCATACGCCATGCGGGAGAGGTTGACGATGTTGGAGCCGTCGGAGATGGCGCAGGGGCCGCCGGCCGGCAGGCAGATGTCCGCAGGCTTGTCCAGTCCGTAGCGGTGGACGTAGTTCTTGTAGTTGGGCCACTTGCACATGAGGGCCACGTGCGCGGTGCCGGGGTTGCAGGATTTGGCGAGCACGCCCCAGAGCGGCAGCGAGCCGTAGTTGAAGCGGCCGTCGTTGATGGCGGGCGCGTTGCCCACCGCAAACGGGTGGCAGTCCACGCGCGAACCTATTTTCAGCTTGCCGATGTCCAGCGCGGTGGTGGCGGCTATCACCTTGAACGTGGAGCCCGGCTCGTAGCGCGTCTGGCACGCGAAATTGAAGTCGCCTGTCACGGGTTTGTCATTTTCCATGACGGTTCCGCGCTTGAACTTGCCGTTCGGTGTGATGAGCTCCTTGGTGTTGAGGTCGAATGCGGGGCGGCTCACCATGCCGAGGATGTCGCCGGTCTTGGGATCCACGGCAATCATGCATCCGTGCTTGGCGCGGAAGTGGCGCATGCCCTTGTCCAGCTCCTGCTCCAGGATGGTCTGGATGCGCATGTCGATGGTGAGGCGTATGTTGAGGCCGTTGGTGGGCGGCAGGTAGCGGTCGTCCTCGTTGGCGAGCACCTGTCCTCGCCCGTTGTGGCGGTACTCGCGCAGGCCGTTGATGCCGGCCAGGCGGTCCTGGTAGTATTCCTCAATGCCGCTCTGGCCCTTGTTCTCATGGTTCACGAAGCCCAGGACGTGGCAGAGCATCTCCGGCATCACGTAGGAGCGCTGCATGTCCGACTGCACGGTAAGCCCGTGGATGTGCGCGCTGCGCAAGGCCTCGCGCAGCTTGTCCGCGGTGTCCAGCGAGAGGCCGCGTGCGAGAACGATGTTGTTTCGGATGGTCTTGGTGGGCTCGCCGTTGGCCTTGGCGCGGCGGTTGTACTCCTCGGTCTCGCGCTGGGCGATTTTCTCCACGATGTCCTCGCGGGTGATGAAACGCATGCGCTTCTTGGGCTGCACGGGCACGCGGGTGGTGACCTTGCGGCCCTTCTTGTCGCGCGTGGTCACGGTCTTGTACTCCGGCTCCACGGGTGTGGTGTCCTCCACCTCGGTGTGAGAGAGGAAGGGATAGAGCACTTCCGCCACCAGCTGGTCATGCAGCGCGAAATACTGTTGGCACACCTCCTGGTCGTAATCCAGCAGGCGGTTGGCGGCGGCGTCTCCGGGCTTGAGCTTGCTGCGCAGCGCCTGACGCTCTTCCTGCGTGAGCTTGAGCGTGGCGTTGTCCATCAGGCGGCGGATGTACTCCTTGACGATGCGCTGGCGCTCCTTGGGATTCTCGGTGGCCTCCCAGCGTTCGTCGTGGATGGCCTGGTTGTAGGCGAGACCCTCCACCACCACGTTGAGCTCGCGGAGGTGGTAGCGGTCGGCCACCAGGCTCTCGCTCTGGATGTTGTTGGTGAGCATCTCGCCGTTGCGGTCGGTGATGCGTCCGCGCTGGGCGGGAATGACCTCCTTGTCGATGAGCTCCTCCGCGGCAATCTTGCCGATGTCCTCGGTGTCCGCAATCTGCAGGTCCACCAGGCGTGCCGCAATCGTGCTGGATATGCCGAGTACAACGGCACACAGCAGCAGCGCGCGGGGGGCGAATGGTACCTTGGTTTTCATGCGGCGCGGGGCGGGAGGGTTAGCGGTGGGTGGGGAAGAGGGCTGCGGTCAGGCGCTCCGTGCTGTTGTGCAGGGCACGGGCGATTTCAATTTGGCGGCGGTCGATGTCGCGCAGCTCGGAATGCTCTTGCGCGAGACGGTCGCGGATTTCCCAGTTGTTGCTCAGGGAATTGCTCTTGGCGCGGTACTGGTTGGCGTTGAGCTTGCAGAGGGCGGTGTCGCGGCGCAGCTTCTCGGTTTCCGTGCGCACGGCCACCTGGCGGTTCTTGAGCACGGAGTAGGTGACGCCGCCGCTGGCGGCCAGCACGGCGAAGACGACCATCCAGACGAGGAAGGAGAAACTGATGCGGGAAGCGTTTTGGGAACGGGACATGGGGGTGTGGGGTGTGTTAAAGTTTTTCGATGACGCGGAGTTTGGCGCTGCGGGAGCGCGGGTTGGCGGCGAGCTCCGCCTCGCTCGCCACAACGGGCTTGCGGAAGACGGGGCGTGCGGCGTAGTCCGGGTTGGGGCGCGGGGCCGGCCATTCCGGGCGGTCGATTTCCTGGCGGGTGACGTGCTCGAAGTAGCGTTTCACGGCGCGGTCCTCCAGGCTGTGGAAGGTGATGACGGCAAAGCGCCCGCCGCTCTTGAGCAGGCCCAGGCCGCTTTGCAGCAGCTGCTCCAGCGCGCCCAGCTCGTCGTTCACGGCTATGCGCAGGGCTTGGAAGCTGCGGGTGGCGGGGTGCTGGCGTCCCTTGCGGGGCAGCACGGTGCAGATGATGTCCGCCAGCTGCGTGGTGGTGGTGATGGGTTTCTTCTCGCGCTCCTGGACGATACGGCGTGCGATGGCGCGGCTGGCGCGCTCCTCGCCGTACTGCCAGAGGATGTCGGCCAGCTCGCCCTCCGCGGCGGTGTTCACGATGTCCGCGGCGCTGCGTGGGGCGGCGGGGTTCATGCGCATGTCCAGCGGGCCTTCCGCCAGGAAGGAGAAGCCGCGTTCCGCGCAGTCCACCTGCGGGGAGGAGATGCCGATGTCCGCCAGGATGCCGTCCACCTGCTCCACGCCGTACTCGGCGAGCATCTGTGCGGCGTTGCGGAAGTTGCCGGGGATGATGTGCAGGCGGTCGCCGTAGGCGGCCAGGCGCTTGCGTGCGGCGCGGCGGGCGGTGGGGTCCTGGTCGATTCCCCACACGGTGGCGCCGGCTTGCAGCAGCAGCTCGCTGTGGCCGCCGCCGCCCAGCGTGGCGTCCACTATCACGCGGCCCTCGGCCGGCTGCAGGGCTTCGGTGGCCTCATGCGCCATCACGGTGACGTGGTGGAAGGGGGCGTTGTCCGCGGGTTCATCTGCCTCGTCCGTGGCAGGGACTTCCTCCTCCAGGGCAGAGAGGCGTTCCTCCGCCTCCGCGGCTTGCAGCACCTGGATGAGCGGGTTCTTGCACCAGGCGGTGTCCGGTGTGGATGCGGCCCAGCGTGCCAGCAGGGTGTCCACGCCCTCCTCGCCCGTGAGCTCCAGCAGGATGTCGGCGCTGTTGGCGGTGATGCGGAAGCCGAGCAGCCCCGGCTCTTGCGCGAGCGTTTGCGCCAGCGCCTCTGCGCGCGTACGCGAGAGCCCCGCGCCGGCACGCGTGGCCAACGGCACCTCCACGGCGCGTGTGGACAGCTCGCGCAGTTCGCGCTCCAGTCCGGCCAGCGTTCCACGCGCGCCCTTCACGCCCGCATCGCGCATGCGCGTGAGCAGGGCGGCACGTTCCTTCTGCCACGCCTCCAGCTCCTCGTTGGTAAGCGCGCCCTCCTCCCACATCAGCACGCGGTAGCAGCTTCCGGTCGCTTTGGCCCCGGTGGCCCGAACAATGGCGGCTTCCGGGGTCATGAGAGCATGTGGAAGAGTTGATCCAGTTCAACCTTGGAGATGGCCTCCGGCGTGTTGGTGAGGGCGTAGTCCTCCGGCGACCATATCTCGAAATACGTTCCGCGCCCCACAATGGTGGCGCTTTCCTTCAATCCCAGACGTTGGCGCTGCGGCTTGGGTATCAGCAGCTTGCCCTGGCTACTCAGTTCCGCCTGGAAGCTGCGCCCCGTGATCATGCCGATGTAGCGGTCCAGCTCTCCCGGCGGCACGCCGCGCGCTTCCGCCTGTGTGCGGATGGATGCAATTTTGTCTGCAAAGCTTTCCTGGGTGTAGCACTTCAGCACCGGATATGTCTCGTAATGCGCGTCTATCAGCGTCAATACACCCTCCTGCGCCGCACGCCAGCCCGCCGGTATCGCCACGCGACTCTTCGGGTCCAGCTTGTGCGTCACATTGCCGGTGAACATCACTTTAGATGCATTATCCATGCTATTCGTGTACACTTGCGTACCCCCTCAATACACTCCAATACACCCCGATTGTCAACTTTTTTTTCTGTTTTTTGTCATTTTTGGGCAAAAAACGCCGAATTTCGTAACCGCTTAACAAAAACTAATCAAATTCTGCCGCACACGTGCGCGCGTCCGCCTCATCTTAATTCCAATCATCATTGCCGCGTTAACGGCATTCCCACGTTGCCGCCAAAAAGGCTGCTATTTTGCCGCATAGCTGCCCACGGTGACGGTTTCCACCTTCACGGGGGCCACGCCGGCGCCAATCATGCCGATTTGCCGCGCGGCATCCCTGCTGAGGTCGATGATGCGCCCGCGCGTGAACGGCCCGCGGTCCACGATGGAGCAGACGCAGGATTTTCCGTTCTTGAGGTTGGTGACGCGAACGGTGCAGGGCATGGGTAGCGTTTTGTGGGCGGCGTAGAAGGCGCCGTGGCGGCTGCGGAGCTTGCCGGAGCTGTAGTAGGAGGCCATGCCGGTTTCCGAGTATCTCAGGGCCTCCCGCGCGCCCATCGGCTGGTAGCGCTTGCCGCGCACGCTGTAGGGTCGCATGTTCAAGCCCTTGTTGGACACGGCGGGTTGGTGGTGGAACAGGTGCAGCGGGTCCATTTGCTGCTGGGAGCAACCCACCATGCCCAGCGGCATAAGCAGCAGGGCCAGTGGCGCAATCAGTGCGGTGAGCGAGCGGTTCACCCCGCCACCCTACCACACCGCCGCCGCGGTTTCAAGGAAATTCAGCCTTTCATCGCGGCCTATTCCAAAAGAATTGACAAATTCGCGGTGCTAGGCTAGATTGGCTGTGCTATGAGTTTGCGCCTTGCTGTATTGGGATCCGGGTCCGGCACCAACTGCCAGTCCATCTTCAACGCCATCGACGACGGCCGCCTGGACGCGGAGGTGGTGCTAGTGCTGTCCGACCACGCGGATGCCCGCATCTTGGAGCGGGCGCGTCAGCGCGGCGTGCCCGCGGAGGTGATGGATTGCGCGGGCTACAAGAACAAGTTCCCCCTGGAGGAGCAGGAGCGCGTGGCGCAACGCCTCACGGAGCTGGGGGTGGATATGGTGTGCCTGGCGGGCTTCATGCGTTTGGTGAAGGAGCCGCTGCTGCGCGCGTTCCCGAACCGCATCCTCAACATCCATCCCGCCCTGCTGCCCAACTTCCCCGGCGTGGAGGCGTGGACCCAGGCCCTGCAGGCCGGCGCCAAGCAGACCGGCTGCACCGTGCACTATGTGGACGCCGGTATGGACAGCGGCGAAATCATCATGCAGGCGTTCGTGCCCGTGCTGCCCGGCGACACTCCGGAAACGCTGCACGCGCGCATTCAGGTGCAGGAGCACATCCTGTACCCCGCCGCCATCCTCTCCGCCGTGTCGCGCCTGGGCTAGAGGAGGGCGCAACCCCCGAAGGCCACCGCGCCGCACACCGCGGCGATGATGCACCAGGTCTCGGCCTCGTCCGCCGCCTTGCGCGCCGCATCGTAGTTTCCTGAGGTCCAGAGGGTGTCCACCTGGGAGGATTTGACGATGGCCACGATGCCGAAGGGTAGGCAGCAGAAGATGGTCACCAGAATGCTCCAGACAAGGCAGTTGTTTGGCTTGGGCGGGGGATTGTAGGATTGCTCGTTCATAGATTGATGAGTTTTTTAGTGCATGAGGAAATCCGCGGCGGCCACCAGGGCAACCAGTGCCGCGGGGATGAGCGTGACCCACACGGCCCAGGTGATCCACTGCCACGCACTCACGGAATCGCGGCACGCCTTGTCGTAGTCGCCCACCGACCACGCGCTGCTGACTCCTGCCGCCTTCACGATGGCTACAATGCCCAGCGGCAAGCAGAAGATGGTCACCAGGATGGCGGCGGCCAAATGGCTCTCCGGCTGCCGCATGGCGTTTTGGGGGGTGAGGTTGTACGGGTTCTGGTTAACGTTGTTCATGCCGTTTTCCTTACCCTATAATACACCATGCGGTGAAAATGCACAGAGAAAATGCAACGCCGGCAAAAAAAATCGGCGCGTGTCACCGGTTGGCGAGGTAATCCGCGAGCAGGCGCAGGGCGCGCGCGCGGTGGGAAATGGCGTCCTTTTCCTCGGCGGTGAGCTGTGCCATCGTGCATTTGTACCCATCGGGGATAAAGAGGGGATCGTACCCGAAACCGCCGGTGCCGGTGGGGGTGAGGGTAATCTGTCCCTCCACGGTGCCGGGGAAGGATGCGATTTCCTTGCCGTCCTGTGCCAGGCTGATGACGCAGGCGTAGTGCGCCTTGTACGGGGCTTGGCCGGGCAGGGCGGCCAGCTCGCGCAGGAGCTTGCGGTTGTTCTCGTCGTCCTTGCCGTGCTCGCCGCAGAAGCGGGCGGACATCACTCCGGGCGCGCCGTTGAGCACATCCACGCAGATGCCGGAATCATCCGCCACCACCAGTCCGGGAACGCGCGCGGACACGGCTTCCGCCTTGATGGCGGCATTGGCGGCAAAGGTGGTGCCGTCCTCCACGGGGTCCGGTATGCCGGGGTATTCATCCAGCGTGTGCAGCTCGTACTGCGGGGGCAGGATGCGGGCTATTTCCTTGGCCTTGTGGGCGTTCTTGGTGGCAACGACGAGAGGTATCTTCTTCATGGTTCAGGAATGTTGCGCGGGGTTCTGCTTGTCCAGCACATGGGTGATGAAGCGGCGTATCACCAGGATGCTCACCACGCCGCAGAAGCCGTCGGACACCGCTTGCGAGAGCCAGATGCCCGAGTCGTCCTCGAAGAAGCGCGGCAATATCAGCAGGCAGGGTAGCAGCACCAGGCACTGGCGGGAAAGGTTCAGGAAGATGCTCATCACCGGGCGCCCGATGGACTGGAAGAAGTTGCCGATAACGATCTGCGAGCCCACAATCGGGAATACCAGCGCCATGTAGCGCATGCCGCGCACGCAGATGTCCATGAGTGCGCCGTGGTTCGGGTCGGCCGAGTTGATGAAGGCGGCGGCTATGGTTCCGGGCATGATTTGCGCCATGAGCCAGCCGACGGTCATGATGCAGACAGCGGTGGCGATGGCGCGGTAGAGCACGCCCTTCACGCGGGCGTAGTTGCCCAGTCCCAAGTTGTATCCGGCAATGGGCTGCATGCCCTGGGTCACCCCCAGCACCACCATCACAAACAGGAACAGCACGCGGTTCACAATGCCGAACGCCGCCAGCCCCAGCTGGCCGTCGAACTGGATGATGAGCTTGTTGAACACCACCACAATCACGCAGGCTACGGTGTTAAGCAGGCATGGCGGCATGCCCACGGTGCAGATGCGGCGGATAATTTTCCACTTGGGGCGGTAGATGCCGCGCTTGAAGTGGATGATGTGGTTGGCCTGGCAGTAGTGGGCCAAAATCCAGGCCAGGGCCACGAACTGCGCGCCGATGGTGGCGATGCCCGCGCCCGTCATCCCCCAGCCCAGCCAGTAGATGAAAACGTGCGCCGCCGCTATATTCACCACCGTGGCGATGAGCAGGCTCATCATGGCCTTCTTGGGGTAGCCGCTCGCGCGCATCAGGTGGTTCAGGTTGAACATGAAGTAGGAGATGGGGCAGCCCAGCTGCAGCACCAGCGTGAAATCGCGCGCCGGCTCCAGCGTGTTCTCGTCCGCTCCGAAAAATAGCAGAATCTCATCCAGCCACAGCAGCGGAACCCATCCCACCAGGATGCCCAGCAGCATGCTCAACCCCAGGCAGTTGCCCAGCACGCGGAACGCGTTGTCGAACTTCTGCTGCCCCAGGAAAATGGAGGCGGAAGCCGCGCTGCCCAGTCCCACCAGCGTGCCCGCCGCACCCACCAGGTTCATGAGCGGGAAGATGAGCGCAATGGCCGCTATCGAGTACGCGTTGCAGCACTGCCCGATGTAGATGGAATCCACGATGTTGAACACCGCCATGGCCGCCATGCCGATGATGGCCGGCAGTGAGTATTGGAAAAGCAGGCGCCCCACAGGGTGCGTCTCCAATGCCAGCAACTTGGGGTCCTTTTCCATTCCGCCGCGCCTTATACGCGCTCACCCCCATTTTGTCAAGGCTGAACGAGTTTCTTTTCCCGCGCGCACAGGGTGTGCAAGAAAAGGCGGTGACGGGCGGGAATAGTTTTTTTCAAAAAAAATCAATCAGGCTTGTGCAGTTGCCGTTAGGAGCTGCGGTGCCTCTCCAGCATTCTCAGCATATCTGCCGCCCATTCCCGGTAGAGTTCCCTTGTTTGTTCATCCTGTTCCTTCTGGCTCATGGTGTCAATCGTAAGTGGCCCGAATTTTGTTCTTGCGTTGGGAGGGTGCGCTTGCTAACATTTTCGCGGACGGGAAGTCCCTGTTTTCATGATGAAGAAGACCATATCCACAATCGCTTTGGCGCTGGCGCTGGTGGCCGCGCCGGCTCTGGTGCAGAGTGCCCGCGCGCAGGACGCAACGTTCGACAACGACAAGAAAGCGGCCAAGGAAGACGCCAAGGCGGAGGAGGCCGCCAAGAAGGGTGTGCGCCTCATGATTTGCTCGCCCAGCGGCGAGACGCTGCCCAACCCGCTTTACTGCAAGAGCGGCAAGAAGTTCATCCAGGTCATCCTCGCGGCGCGCACGCCCTCCCGCCCCATCCCCTCGCAGGATGGCAAGATTCTCTTCTGGAAGAGCGATCCCTCATCCGCCGTGGCCGGCGCCAAGGACGATGCCGAGAAGGAGGCCAAGCTGCCGCCTGCGGACTATGTGCTCAACGGCGTGCCGTCCGGCTCCAAGATGGTGGGCTTTGTGATTCCCACCAAGGACTCCAAGACACTTCAGGGCCTGTTCTTCAAGGAGAAGGACTTCCCGAAGCAGGGCGTGCACCTTATCAACCTTTCCCCCTATCCCATCCGCATGACCACGTCCACCAAGGGCGATTTCTCCGATGCCAAGAATGCGGTGCTCTCCCCCTACCGCAAGGATGACGGCATCAACCAGAAGAACTCCTGGTCCGTGAGCGGCAACGATGGTGAAACCCTCTCCTTCGCCGTGTCCTACAAGGCCAACAATATGCCGGACTTCAAGCGCTTCAAGGTGTCCTCCCTGGTGGTGAGCCAGCGGCAGTCCCAAATCACCGTGGTGGTGAAGGACCCCGTGCATGACAGCCCCAAGCTGCTCTCCTTCCAGATTGCAGACGTGAAGTAACCATCCCCCGCACCGCCATGCCCATGGAACACCACACGAACGACGAACTCGGAAAGCGCATCGCCCGCATCGGCGACCAATTTGCCATCTGCGGCGACTTCCTGTACGGGGAGGAGCTGCGCAACGGCCACATCAACACCACCTACCGCGCCTGCTACAGGACGGAGGACGGGCACGAGGACCGCTACATCCTGCAGCGCATCAACGACTACGTGTTCAAGGACCCGGCGCAGGTGATGCGCAACGTGGAGAAGGTGACGCGCCACATCATGTGGAAGCTGCTGCGCCGCCGCCGCAACGCCGCCGGGCAAACCCTCACGCTCTACCCCGCCCGCGGTGGCCGCAACTACATCAACCTGCCGGAGGAAGGCGGCATGTGGCGCTGCTACAACAACATTGAGGACACCCACACCTACGACGTGGTGGAGAACACCCGCCAGGCCTACCAGGCCGGCTTTGCCTTCGGCTCGTTCCAGGACCTCATCTGCGACATGAACCCGGAGGACATCAAAGAGTCCATCCCGGATTTCCACAACACCCCCAAGCGTTACGAGAACCTGGAGGCCAGCATCAAGGCAGATGCCAAGGGCCGCCTCGCCAACTGCACCGCCGAGGTGGAGCTGGTACGCTCCTGGGCTCCCCAATTCAGCAAGCTCACCGATTTGCAGGCCAAGGGAGAAATCCCCACCCGCATCACCCACAACGACACCAAGATCAACAACGTGATGCTGGATGCCGAGACGGACGCCGCCGTCTGCGTGATTGACCTGGACACCGTGATGCCCGGCCTTGTGCTGTACGATTTCGGCGACATGGTGCGCACCGCCACCTGCATGGCGGAGGAGGATGAAGAGGACCTGAGCAAGGTGGTGATGCAGCTGCCGCTCTTCGAGTCGCTGGCAGAGGGCTACCTGGATGCGGCGCACAAGTTCCTGACGCCCGCCGAGATTGAGAACCTGGCCTTTGCCGGCTGGCTCATCACCGTGGAAATCGGCATGCGATTCCTGACGGACTACCTGGACGGCGACCTCTATTTCCGCACGGAGAAGCCGGAGCACAACCTCATCCGCGCCCGCAACCAGTTCAAGCTCGCACAGAGCATCAAGGAGAACCTGCCGCGCATGCAGAAGTACATCAACCGCCTGGTGCGCTCGCACGACAAGAAGTGATGTTTGCCGCCCGCAAAGCGCTGTCTGCCCTGGTGTGGCTTGCCCTGGCCGCGCTGCCGCTGGCTGCGGCGCCGCAGAGCATCACCGAGGCGCAGGGCACCTTCCCCGCCGCCAAGCCTGTGGGGCAGACGCTCTGTCTCCTCATAGACGGCGTGCACGTGGCGGTGTTCGGCACGTCGAACGGCGCCGTGGTGGGCGTGCTGGCCTATCCGAACCCCTCCAAAAACCCGGCCCTGCTGGAGAAGATGCGCGTGGCGCTGGAGCTGGAGAACACCGACATCAAGTACTTTGGCGACAAGAAGCGCCCCGCCGCCTTCATGCTCTGCAAGGGCGTGGTAAGCAAGTATGCCAAGGCTTCCGCCGGCGCTTTCGCCGAAACGCTCGGCGAGGCGTTGGCCTTTGTGGCCGCGGGTGGCGATTTCTCGCCCGACAAGGTGATGGACGATGCCTTTGTGTGGAAGATGAGCGGCTCCAATATGCAGGTGGCTTTCCCCATCACCGCAGACAAAATCCAGGTGTTGGAGGCCATCGGCGCCGCCGCGCGCAGCATGAATGCCCACAAGGCGGAGAAGCTTTGGGAAAAGCTCGGCATGTCCTCCGACGGCAGGGAGGTGGACCGCAACACCAGCAAGATGATTGCCCAGTTCATCGGCTGTGATGCCATCTTCTTCACCAACCGCTCCATGGACAAGGACTTTTGGAAAAAAGTCCGCGAGAACAAGCGTGAGCACGGCGGCAAAGACAAGAAGGTCAACATGAGCGTGGTCCGCACGGAAGACAAGCGCATCCTCTTGGGCGATGAGGAAATCCTGCGCACCGGCAACCCCGGCAGACATGATTTTGATAGCTTCTGGCCCACGGAATCCGCCACCTGGCCCGGCGCCCTCGCCGTGAACGATGTCCCTGAAAAGAAGAAGGAGGACAAGCCCAAGAAACACGAACCCGTGGTCTTGGAGGAAACGGAAGACGAGCCGAAGACCGAGACCGAACCCGTGGCCACAGAGCAGGAGCGCACCCTCACGCCTGAGCAGGCCATGGACGAGTATCTGCAATACCTGCAGGAACTGTAAGGAAATTTACTAGGTCTTTGTCCTGCTTGGACGAGTTTTCCAACTCCAAAAGGAATTTGTCGAAATCGGACAAGAACTGCCGGTCTTGGATAATGCGGAATTTTTCGAATTCGCTCTCAGCATGCAGCCGTGCGATTTCCGCGCTAACCTTGCCGGCATCCTTTATTGACTTGGCAACTTAATACTACCGTGCTATAATCCTCCCGTATGGAGCACG